>NZ_OZ012596.1:612500-912500 GCF_963942435.1 Shinella sp. WSD5-1 | reverse complement strand
TTTGCTGCAGCAGAGTGCGATTATTCCGGCGATGAAGGCCAATTCCAAGAAGCAGCTGCTTCAGGAGCTGGCGACAAAAGCGGCAAAGATCACCGGTCTTCCGGAACGTGAGATCTTCGACGTCATCCTTCAGCGCGAGCGGCTCGGTTCGACCGGCGTGGGCAATGGCATCGCCATCCCGCACGGCAAGCTGAAGGAGCTTTCGCAGATCACCGGTCTCTTCGCGAGGCTCGAAACCCCCGTGGACTTCGAGGCGCTGGACGACCAGCCGGTCGACCTCGTCTTCCTGCTTCTGGCCCCGGAAGGCGCCGGCGCGGACCACCTCAAGGCATTGTCGCGCATCGCCCGCGTGCTGCGCGACCCGGCAATGGTCGCAAAGCTGCGCGCCTCCGACAGCGAGAGCGCCATCTATGCCTGCCTCAGCGAGGAGCAGGCATCGAACGCGGCCTAGCGTTTTATGGAATGCACATGAAAAAACCGGCGGTTTTGCGACCGCCGGTTTTCTTTGTCCTGTCGTCTGCCGATCAGGCCTGCGCGGTGCTCGCCTCGCTGGCGGGCGCCTTCGGGCCACCCTTGGAAACGCCGACCATGGCCGGGCGCAGCACGCGCTCGCCGATGACGTAGCCGTCCTGCACGACCTGCACGACCGTGTTGTTGGCGACGTCCGGGTTCGGCACTTCGAACATGGCCTGGTGGAAGTTCGGATCGAACTTCTCGCCGATCGGGTCAAGCTTGCGCACGCCGTGGCGTTCGAGCGCTGCGAGCATGGAACGCTCGGTCATCTCCACGCCCTCGGCCAGCGCCTTCAGGCCGGTGTCTTCGGCGGCCTGCGCTTCGGCCGGAATGGCATCCAGCGCGCGGCGCAGGTTGTCGGACACGGCCAGCATGTCGCGGGCAAAACCGGCGACGGAATAGGACTTGGCGTCCTTCACGTCACGCTCGGTGCGCCGGCGCAGGTTGTCCATCTCGGCGGCGAGGCGCAGGTACTTGTCCCTGAGTTCGGCGTTTTCGGCCCGCAGGGCATCGACCGGATCCGGCTCCGCCGGGGCGGCCGCCTCGGCAGTCGCCTCCTCCGGCGCGAATGTGTCGGCGGCGATGGTGCTCTCTACCGCTTCGTCAGGTCCGTGTTTCTTGCTCTCGTCGGTCATGACGTACTCCGAATTGCATCTTTTAAGGGGTTTGGCCCGATATCGAGCTTTGATCCCGAAAAATCAAGGGCCGATGCCCGGATTGCGGGCATTCAGCGCGAAAGCCGCGAGATCAGCTGGGCCGTATAGTCCACCATGGGCACGATCCGGGAATAGTTGAGCCGCGTCGGCCCGATGACGCCGACGGCCCCGACGATCTTGTCGTCGCTGTCGCGATAGGGCGCGACGATGAGCGAGGAGCCGGACAGCGAGAAGAGCTTGTTCTCCGAGCCGATGAAGATGCGCACGCCCGGGCCCGTCTCGGCAAGGTTCAAGAGTTCGATCAGGCTGTCCTTGCGCTCCAGGTCGTCGAAGAGCATGCGCAGGCGATCGATATCCTCGGCGCCGGCAAGGCCTTCCAAGAGGTTCGCCCGGCCGCGCACGATGAGCCGCGTCGGCTTGCCCTCATCGAAGCCGCCGGACCAGACCGCAAGGCCCCGCTCGACGAGATCCTGCGACAGCTTGTCCAGCTCGCTGCTGATTTCGCCGCGCAGCCGTTCGAGCTGCGAGCGCGCTTCCACGAGCGTGTTGCCGGCAAGATGGGCGTTGAGGAAGTTGGCGGCCTCCGTGAGCTGCGAGCTGGTGACGCCGGCCGGCAGTTCGATGATGCGGTTCTCAACCTGGTCGTGATCGCCGACCAGCACGACCAGCGCCTTGGTCGGCTCCAGCCGGATGAACTCGACATGCTTCAGCACGGCGTCGTTCTTCGTGGTGATGACGAGGCCCGCGCCGCGCGACATGCCGGACAGCGCCTGGCTCGCCTCGTTCATCATGGTCTCGACGGCGGTATGCTTCTGGCCGTGCGGGCGCACATGGCGCTCGATCGAGGCGCGGTCCTCCGGCGAGATGTTGCCCACCTGCATGAAGGCATCGACGAAGAAACGCAGGCCAAGCTGCGTCGGCAGCCGCCCGGCGCTGATATGCGGCGAATAGATGAGGCCGAGCTCCTCGAGGTCGCTCATCACGTTGCGCACCGAGGCCGGCGAGAGCGACATGGGCAGGATGCGCGACAGGTTGCGCGAGCCGAGCGGCTCGCCGCTTTCCAGATAGCTCTCGACGATGCGGCGGAAGATTTCGCCCGAACGCTCGTCGAGCGCCGCCTGACTGTCAGGACCCGGAGATCTCTTCAAAACCATCTTTCCGCTGCAAACCCTGTTATCCGACAGGAATATAGTGATTTCGAAGGTCAGCGCAAAACGGATTTTCCCGGCATGGTTTCCCGCTGCAAGGTGCCAAAACGCAAGCGCCGTGCCGCACCACCATTCCCTCGCCCGGCGATCTGGTCTAAAGCAGCTTCCCAGACAATTCAGACAGGAGTTCGCAATGCGGCCGTCCGGCAGAAAAACCGACCAGATGCGCAAGGTTTCCTTCGAGCGCAACATTTCCAAACATGCCGAAGGCTCCTGTCTCGTCAAGTTCGGCGATACGCACGTGCTCGTCACCGCGAGCCTGGAAGAAAAGACGCCGCCGTGGCTGCGCAACAGCGGCAAGGGCTGGGTGACCGCCGAATACGGCATGCTGCCGCGCGCCACCGGCGAACGCATGCGGCGCGAAGCGGCATCCGGCAAGCAGGGCGGCCGCACGCAGGAGATCCAGCGTCTCATCGGCCGCTCGCTGCGCGCCGTCGTCGATCTCGAAGCGCTCGGCGAACGCCAGATCACCGTCGACTGCGATGTCATCCAGGCCGACGGCGGCACGCGCACCGCGTCCATCACCGGTGCCTGGATCGCCCTTCACGACTGCCTGAAATGGATGGAAGCCCGCAGCATGATCAAGGTGGAGAAGGTCCTGAAGGACCATGTCGCCGCGATCTCCTGCGGCATCTTCGCCGCCCAGTCGGTCATCGACCTCGACTATCTCGAAGACTCCGCCGCCGAGACCGACGCCAATTTCGTCATGACCGGCTCGGGCGGCATCGTCGAAATCCAGGGCACCGCCGAGGGCAAGCCGTTCACGGAGGAGGAATTCTCCGGCCTGATGGCGCTCGCCCGCGCCGGCATCGCCGACCTCGTCGGCCTGCAGAAGCAGGCGATCGCCTGAGACAGGTTTCGCCATGACCGCCGCGATCGAAGGCATTCTCGAAACCGCGCTCTACGCGGACGACCTCGACGCGGCGGAAGCCTTCTATGGCGGCATCCTGGGATTGGAAAAGATCACGCGGCAGGCGAACCGCCACGTCTTCTTCCGCTGCGGCCCCGGCGTTCTCCTGATCTTCAATCCGGCCGAGACCGTGCATCCGCCGCCGCCCCAGGCCTTTCCGGTGCCGGTGCACGGCGCGAGGGGGCCGGGCCATGCCTGTTTCCGCGTGCCGGGCCCGGCGCTTGATTTCTGGGTGAAAAAGCTCGAAGAAGCCGGCATCGCCATCGAAGCGGATTTCCGCTGGCCGAACGGCGCCCGCTCCATCTATTTCCGCGACCCCGCCGGCAACAGCCTCGAATGCGCCGAACCGGGCCTCTGGAACATCGCTTGAGGAATTTCATGCGCAAGCTCGACACCAAGACGATCGTCGTCGCCAGCCACAATGCCGGGAAGATCCGCGAGATCGAGGACCTGATCGGCCCCTTCGGCTTTTCCGCCAGGTCCGCCGCCGAACTGAAATTCGAGGAACCGGACGAGACCGGCACGACCTTCGAGGAAAACGCGACGATCAAGGCGCTCGCCTCAGCGAAGGCCGCGGGCCTGCCCGCCCTTTCGGACGATTCCGGCCTCGTCATCGACGCGCTCGACGGCGCGCCGGGCGTCTACACGGCGAACTGGGCGGAAAAGGAAGACGGCACGCGCGACTTTGCCATGGCCATGGAGAAGGTGGAGAAGGCGCTTGCCGAGAAGGGCGCCACCGAGGCGAAGGACCGCACGGCGCGCTTCGTCTCCGTGCTCTGCCTTGCCTGGCCGGACGGCCATACCGAACTCTTCCGCGGCGAAGTGGAAGGCCACGTCGTCTGGCCGCCGCGTGGCACGCAGGGTTTCGGCTACGATCCGGTCTTCCGGCCGGACGGCTACGAGACGACCTTCGGCGAGATGAGCGCGCAGGAAAAGCACGGCTGGAAGCCGGGCGATGCGGCCGCGCTGTCGCACCGCGCCCGCGCCTTCAAGCGCTTCGTCGAAACCTGCCTGAAGGCCTGAGGCGCGATGACGGCGGTGCCCCTCGACATCCGGCCGGGCACGGGATCGGACCTTTCCGACCCCGGCTTCGGCATCTATGTGCACTGGCCGTTCTGTGCCGCCAAATGCCCCTATTGCGACTTCAACAGCCATGTGCGCCACCAGCCGGTCGATCAGCCGCGTTTCGTGCAGGCCTTCCTGAAGGAAATGGCGACGATGCGCCGGCTCACCGGCTCGCGCAGCGTCACCAGCATCTTCATGGGCGGCGGCACGCCCTCGCTGATGGCGCCGGAAACGGTGGATGCGATCCTCAACGGCATCGCCCGCCACTGGCATGTGCCTGACGGCATCGAGATCACCATGGAGGCGAACCCCTCCAGCGTCGAGGCCGAACGGTTCCGCGGCTATCGCGCGGCCGGCGTCAACCGCGTCTCGCTCGGCGTTCAGGCGCTGAACGACCGGGACCTCAAATTCCTCGGCCGGCTGCATGACGTTGCCGACGCACTGAAGGCGATCCGCCTCGCGCGCGACATCTTTCCGCGCATGTCCTTCGACCTCATCTATGCCCGGCCGAACCAGACCGTCGAGGACTGGGACCGCGAATTGAAGCAGGCCGTCTCCTACGCCGTCGATCATCTCTCGCTCTACCAGCTCACCATCGAGGAGGGCACGCCCTTCTACGGCCTTCACAAGGCCGGCAAGCTGGTCGTGCCTGACGGGGAGCAGTCCGCCGTGCTCTACGAGGCGACGCAGGAAATCACCGAGCGCGAAAACATGCCGGCCTACGAGGTCTCCAACCACGCCCGCCCCGGCGCGGAGAGCCGCCACAACCTCACCTATTGGCGCTATGGCGACTATGTCGGCATCGGTCCCGGCGCGCATGGCCGCCTGACGACCGGCGGCGCGAAGATCGCCACCGCCACGGAGCGCAAGCCGGAAGCCTGGCTGGAACGGGTCGAGGCGGAAGGCCACGGCATGATCGACCAGGAGCTTCTGGAGCGCGAGGCACAGGCGGACGAACTGCTGCTGATGGGCCTGCGCCTCAAGGAGGGCGTCGATCTCGCCCGCTGGCAGACCCTCTCCGGCCGCGACCCGGATCCCGACCGGGAACAGTTCCTCATCGAGCACGGCTTCATCGAGCGGCTCGGCAATTCGCGGCTGCGCTGCACGCCGGCCGGCATGCTGATCCTCGATGCCGTCGTCGCGGACCTCGCCTGCTGATCAGCCGCCGGCATCCGAGCCGAGCGGCCGGCGCTTTTCCATCACCATGCGCAGGAGACGCCCGTCGATGGCCGCAAGGCCGACGGCGATCAGCGCCATGCCGGCAAAATGCTTCGGCGCCAGCACCTCGCCGAGAACCAGCGCGCCGAGCAGGATGGCGCTGACGGGGATGAGGAAGGTCACGAGCATCAGGTTCGTCGCACCCGCCGTGGCGAGAATGCGGAAGAAGATGACATAGGCGAGCGCGGTGGCGAGGAAGGCGAGGCCGAACAGGGCCATCCAGGTCTGCGCCGAGGGCATGGCGAGCGTCCATGGGCGGTCGACGACCAGCGCGACGGGCAGCATCAGCACGGCGGAGGCCGTCACCTGCCCTGCGGCCGGCAGCAGCGGCGGCAGGCCCAGGCGGCGGAAGCGGCGGCCGAAGATGCCGGCGATCGAATAGGAGACGGCGCCGCCGAGCACGGCAAGCTGCGCCAGGAGGTTGGCGCCGAGATCGGAGAGGACCGAGGGGCCGATCATCAGCGCTACGCCGAGAAAGCCGACGAGGACGCCGACGAGCCGTCCGCCCGTCATCTTCTCGTCCGTCGTCAGCAGATGGGCGGCGATGACGGCAAAGAGCGGCGTGGTGGCGTTGAGGATGGAGGCGAGGCCGCTCGCGATGTGCGTCTGGCCCCAGACGATCAGCGAGAACGGGATGATGTTGTTGAGCACGCCCATGCCGAGGAAGGCGAGCCAGACTTCCCTGCTGCGCGGAACGGCATGGCCGGCAAGGCGCACGACCGTCCAGAGCGCGAGGGCGGCAAGGCCGACGCGGGCGGTGACGATGGTGAGCGTCGGCAACTCGCGCACCAGGATGCCGTTGAAGAGGAACGAACCGCCCCAGAGAAGCGAGAGCGCGATGAGCAGGCCCCATTCGCCTGCGGTCATGCTACGGTTGGCCATGGGAATCTCCTTGCGAAATTTTCTAAACCTGTCGCAGTGCCCGGATGTCAAAATCCGGCTTTCGCGCTATAATTTCGCGGATTTTCATGCCGTACAAACGATCATATTTCGGCTCTTCAGCGAGGAAAACTAAATCATGAACGGCCGCCTCCCCTCCCTTTCCGGCCTGCGCGCCTTCGAAGCGGCGGCGCGACACCTGAGCGTCACGCTCGCCGCCGGCGAGCTCAATGTCACGCCGGGCGCCGTCAGCCTGCAGATCCGCGAGCTGGAGCAATCGCTCGGCGTGCAGCTCTTCGAGCGCCGGCCGCGGCAGATCAGGTTGACGGAGAATGGCGAGGGCTACTTCAAGGCGATGCGCTCGGCCTTCCGCATGATGCGCGAGGCGACCGACGAATTGCTGGCCCGGGCAAAATCCCCCGCGACGCTGGCAATCAGTTGCACGCCGACCTTCGCCGCACAGTGGCTCGTGCCGCGCCTGCCGAAATTCGAGGAGCGCCTGCCCGGCGCCGACATCCGTATCAGTGCCTCCAACCGCCTCGTCGACTTTGCCCGCGACGGCGTCGATATCGCGATCCGCCACGGCTTCGGCCGCTACGAGGGCCTTGTCAGCGAAAGGCTGCTCGACGACGACCTGATGCCCGTCATCGCGCCTGCCCTCAAGGAGAAGATCCCGCTCGATGCGCCGGCGGACCTTGCCGGCCATGTGCTGATCCACGACGTGCACCGGCAGGACTGGCGGCTCTGGCTGGAGGCGATGGGCGTTGCCGGCATCGACGTGCAGCGCGGCCCCGTCTTCACCGACAGCAACGGCGCGATCGAGGCGGCCAAGGCCGGTGACGGCGTGGCGCTGGCGCGGCTTTCGCTGGTGGCACGCGAGGTCCAGGAGCGGCGGCTTATCGCCCCCTTCCCGCGCGGCGTGGCGACGGGGCTTGCCTATTACATCGTCTATCCGCCGGGCGCGCTGGACCGGCCGGCGGTCGCGGCTTTGCGGCAATGGCTGACGGAAGAGGCGCGCGCGGTGCGCGGACACTGAAAAGGAGCCTTCCGGCCCCTTTTCGTCACGGCATGAACGCCATGATCATTCGTTGATCAACCGCTTCAGCAGTTCGATCTCGTGGCTGAGCTTGGTGTCGCCCGCGATCAGTTCCTCGATCTTGCGCACCGCGTGCAGCACCGTCGTGTGGTCGCGTCCGCCGAAGCGACGGCCGATCTCCGGGAAGGAGCGCGGCGTCAGCGTCTTCGACAGGTACATCGCGATCTGCCGCGGCTTGACGATGACGCGCGTGCGGCGGTTCGAGACCAGCTCCTGACGCGAGACGTTGTAGTGCTTCGCCACCACGCGCTGGATGTCCTCGATGCGCACCCGGCGCGGTTCGCCGGCGGCGACGAGGTGGCCGAGCAATTCGTCGACGCGCTCGATCGTGAGGTTCGGCTCGAAGGAGCGGCGGAAGAGCAGCTGGTTGAAGGCGCCTTCCAGTTCCCGGCCGCTCGCCGTGATGTTGCGCGCGACATGGCTCAGGATATCGACCGGGATATCGAGCGAAGCGTCCTCCTGCTGCGCGGCGGCGAGCCGGCGCTTGAGGATTTCGAGGCGCATTTCGTAGTCCGGCGCTTCCATCTCGATGGCGACGCCGCCCTGCAGGCGCGAGCGCACCCGCGGATCGAGCGATTCCAGCTCCCACGGCGCGCGGTCGGCGGCGACCACGACCTGCCTGGCGGAATCGAGCAGCATGTTGAGCAGGTGGCAGAATTCGTTCTGGATCGAATTGCCCTGCAGGAACTGCATGTCGTCGATGATCAGGAGATCGATGTTGCGCAGCGTCTCCTTGAGGGAGAGCGCATCATTGTCGCGGATCGCGGTCGCAAAGCGCCACATGAAGTATTCGGCCGTCAGATAGACGACGCGCGGGTTGCGGGCGCTTGCCAGCGCGCCGAGCGCGATCGCCTGGAGAAGGTGCGTCTTGCCGAGGCCGACGCTGGAATGGACGAAGAGCGGGTTGAAGCGCACGGCGCCGGCGCCGGCTTCCGCGATCGTGCGGGCAGCGGCAAGGGCGACGCGGTTCGACGTGCCCTCGACGAAGGCGTCGAACGTATAGCGCTGGTCGAGCGGCGAGCCGAAGAGCGGGCCGGACGGCTGCTGCACGCGCGGCTGGGCCGAAGCGGCAACCGATACCGCTGCGCTGGCGACGGGCTGCGGACCGCTCGCGGCGCGGCGCGGCTGCGCCTGCGGTGCTGCGGGCTCGGTGGCCGCCGCCTCCTCGGCGACGCCGGTGCGGGCGCCGCGGGTTGCGGTTCGCACCAGGATCTCCACCTTGAGGATTTCGGCATCCTCCTGCTGGAACAGGCTGGTGATGAGATCGAGATAACGATTGTTGATCCAGGACTTCAGGAACGTCGTCGGCACCGACAGGCGCACGACGCTCTTGGAAACGGAATGGACCTTCAGCCGACCGAACCAGCTCGCGAAGACGTCCGGGCCAACCTGCGCTTTAAGGCGCGCACTGACCCGCTCGAAAATCGCGTCCTGCTTCATATCGGATGGAACCCCCGCCGCCTGCGCCCCTTCTTGCGGGAGCGTTTTAAGTGCATTTTCCCCGTTTGCGAATGCACCAGCCGTTCTGGCCGTATTCATCTGCATCTTGCCGCCTTTCATGCTTCCTTCGCCACGTCGGCATTCCTGCCGGCGCCTTTCATGTTTGCCATCTCCCGACCGCGCCGAGCCATCGCCCGGTCCGGAACATGGTGCCCCGATCGTACCGACCCCCTACATTCGGCCCGATCCCGTTTCTCAAACACAATTCGGGTCCATCGGATCCGTTGTCATACCGGATCATCAAGTCCCGCCTGTGGCCGCGCCGCTCACTCCCTCGTCGAGCGTACGGCGGGCATGCCCTATCATCCGGCCGTCCTCACGGCCTCCTCAACCGGCGCAATCGAAAGTCACAAAACCCTTGCCAGTGTGCGGTGAGGCACCTGGGGCAAGCGTTGCCGGTTGGATGATTTTACGAAGCGGAGCCGCTCCGTCACAAGGGACAAACAACCACCGCTGCCTTTTGAAGCAGTCTTGTCGGCGATCATTTTAAGGCTGTGTCCGCGCCCCCTGTGGAAAGCATTTAGGCAGGATCAGGCACCAAGATCAATCACGAATTTTACGCAAAATTAAGGGGCGGCCGTTGACTCGCAAGCCCGTTCCTGACTCGGAATCAGGGGCCCAAAGGAGAATCTGTTAGGAATCAATGGCTTTGTTTTCGGGTCCTTTTCGGAAGGCTTGAAAAACGAAAAAAATAAAAATTCGCTTGACTCAGATTGCTGTCAAACTCCCGCAACGAAAGGGGGGAGGATGTCACCCAACCTCCTGCAAGTAACTGAATTTAAAGGATTTTCTTCGTCACTCTTTTGACACGATCAAGCCTTGCACATTAACCATGGCAGGTTCGAAAAACCAAAGAAAAAGCCCGGCGCAAGCGCCGGGCTTTTCCTAATATTGCATAGCTCGATGGGGCTATCAGGCCGACATCGTCTTCACGCGGTTCGCCAGACGCGAGACCTTGCGGGATGCTGTATTGGAATGGAGCACGCCCTTGGTGGCAGCGCGCATCAGTTCCGGCTGGGCAGCCTTCAGAGCGGCGGCGGCCGAAGCCTGGTCGCCGGAGGCGATGGCCTCTTCGACCTTGCGGATGAAGTTGCGGACGCGCGAGCGGCGCGACTTGTTGACTGCGGTGCGCGCGGCGATCTTGCGGGTCGCCTTCTTTGCCGAGGTTGTATTGGCCATTTATGCCTCTCTTCAGAAATCTGACACAAACTCCACCCTCGCCGTGCCGGGTCACTGCGACCTGTCATCAAAGCAATTCGGGAGCAATATCGGAAAACCTTGGAATTCGGCTTTCCAAACTGTGGGCGGCGTATAGCGGGAAACCACGACGACGTCAACGCGGATTCTGCAAGAAACGCCGCCCGGCGGACTAGCGATGCCGGAAGGCCGGCTTGCGCTTCTCGATGAAGGCCGCCATGCCCTCCTTCTGGTCCTCGGTGGCGAAGAGCGCATGGAACAGCCGGCGCTCGGCGCGCATGCCCTCGGCAAGGACGGTCTCGTAGGCGCGTCCCACCGCCTCCTTCGCCAGCATGGTGGCGGGCAGGGAATAGCCGGCGATCTTTTCCGCCGCGGCCAGCGCCTCCTCCAGCAGCCTTTCGGGCGCGACCACGCGGGCGACGAGGCCGGCGCGTTCGGCTTCCGCCGCGTCCATCAGCCGGCCGGTGAGGATGAGGTCCATCGCCTTCGCCTTGCCGAGGGCGCGCGTCAGGCGCTGCGTGCCGCCCATGCCGGGAATGATGCCGAGGGTGATCTCCGGCTGGCCGAACTTCGCCGTTTCCGAGGCGATGATGAAATCGCACATCATGGCGACCTCGCAGCCGCCGCCGAGCGCAAAGCCGCTGACGGCGGCGATCATCGGCTTGCGGCAGGCCGCCACGTCGTCCCAGCCGGCGGCAAGATCTTCCATCATGGCGTCGGCAAAGCCGTAGGGCTGCATCTCCTTGATGTCGGCGCCGGCGGCAAAGGCCTTTTCCGAGCCGGTGAGGACGATGGCGCCGATGCCGGCGTCCGCCTCGAAGGCGGCGAGCACGCTCTTCAGCTCGTCGAGCAGCTTGCGGTTCAGCGCATTCAGCGCCTGCGGCCGGTTGAGCGTGACGAGGCCGACGCGTCCGCGCGTCTCCACCAGCAGGGTTTCATAGGCCATGGTTCTCTCCTCTGTCTTATTTCTGGCAGGCGGCGCAATGGAAGGTGGAACGGCCGCTCTGCACGATGCGGCCGATCGTGCCCGTGCAGCCGGGCGTGCGGCAGGGCTCCTTCTCGCGGTCGTAGACGGAGAAGGAGTGCTGGAAGTAGCCGAGCGAGCCGTCGGCGCGGATATGGTCGCGCAACGTCGAGCCGCCCGCCTCGATCGCATCGGCGATCACCTGGCGGATCGCCTCGGTGAGGAGGACGAGCTCCTTCTTCGGCTTGCCCGCGGCCGTGACCAGCGAGCCCGCCAGCCTTTCCGGCGAAAGGTGCGCGCGCCAGAGCGCTTCGCAGACATAGATGTTGCCGAGGCCTGCAATGTTCTTCTGGTCGAGCAGGGCGGCCTTCAGCGGCGTCTGGCGGCCGCGGAACTTGGCGGCGATGTAGTCGGCGTCCAGCGTGTTGCCGGTCGGCTCGGCGCCGAGGTCGCGGAAGAACGCATGGGCGGCGATGTCCTCCCGCCGGGCGAGGTCCATGAAGCCGAAGCGGCGGGGATCGTTGTAGATGACGCGGCGCACGCCCTCGGGCGTTTCCAGGTGGAAGACGACGTGGTCGTGGCGCGTGTCCTTGCTGCGGGGGATGTGGAAATCGCCGGGCGGCTCGGCGCCCTCCACGCGGAAGGAGCCGGACATGCCGAGATGGGCGATCACCACGTCGCCGCCCTCGATATCGATCAGCAGATATTTGGCGCGGCGGCCGAGCGAGACGATGCTGCGACCGGACAAAGCCTCGGAAAAGGCCGGCGGGAAGGGAAAGCGCAGGTCCGGGCGGCGCAGCTCCGCCCGGCGGATCGTCGCCCCCTCCATGACGGGGGCAAGGCCCCGGCGCACCGTTTCCACTTCCGGCAATTCCGGCATCGTCTTCTCCTTCGATTTAACCTTGAGCGCATTTGCCGCGGCGCGGCATTTCCCTCTCGGCAATCTATGTCCTATATACCCGGCGAAGCGGCGGGCGCTGTGCGTGAGATAGCGCGGCGCCGGCCAATTCGCTATGGTCTTTGCGGCAATCCGGCTGCGACAGACCGGCCCATGGAGACGACGATGACGGAACAGCGCACATCCGCGGACGGCGGCATGGAAACCTCCTACGGGTTTCGCGAGGTGCGGCAGGGCGAGAAGCAGGCGCTCGTCAACGACGTGTTCCACAAGGTGGCCAAGCGCTACGACATCATGAACGACGTCATGTCCGCCGGCCTGCACCGGGCCTGGAAGGACGCGATGATCGCAAGCCTCAACCCGCGCAAGGACCCGTCCTACAGGGTGCTCGACGTTGCCGGCGGCACCGGCGACATCGCCTTCCGCATCGTGGAGGCTTCCGACAGGCTGGCGCATGCCACCGTGCTCGACATCAACGGCTCGATGCTTTCCGTCGGCGCCGACCGGGCGGCGAAGAAGGGCCTTTCCGCCAATCTCGATTTCGTCGAGGCCAATGCGGAGGACCTGCCCTTCGAGACCGGCAGCTTCGATGCCTATACGATCGCCTTCGGCATCCGCAACGTGCCGCGAATCGATGTCGCGCTGGCGGAGGCCTATCGCGTCCTGAAGCGCGGCGGGCGGCTGCTCGTGCTCGAATTCTCCGAGGTGGAGATGCCGCTGCTCGACCAGTTCTACGAAGCCTGGTCGTTCAAGGCGATCCCCCAGTTCGGCAAGATGATCACCGGGGATGCCGAACCGTACCAGTATCTCGTCGAATCGATCCGCAAGTTCCCGAACCAGCAGGATTTCGCGGCGATGATCCGCGCCGCCGGCTTCTCCCGCGTCACCTTCACCAACTACACCGGCGGCATCGCGGCGCTGCATTCAGGCTGGAAGCTGTGAGCATGGCCCGGTCCTCCTCCCAGCAGCACCTTGCCGCATGAGTGTTTTCGGCGCCTATCTTCGGCTCGCCCGCGTGGGCTGGGTCCTCGTGCGCGAGGGCGTCGTCTCGGCCCTGCCGACGGAGGGCATGCCGCCGCTCGCGCGCACCGCGCATACGCTTGCCGGTCTCTTCGAACGCCGCCGGGCCTCGAAGGAGGACCGCAGCGACCGCCTTGCCCGCGCCATCGAACGGCTCGGCCCCTCCTATGTGAAGATGGGCCAGTTCCTGGCGACCCGGCCCGACGTCGTCGGCGCCGAGATCGCCGTCGACCTTTCCGCCCTTCAGGACCGCATGGCGACCTTTCCGCGCGAAGCGGCCGTCGCCACCGTCGAAGGCTCGCTCGGCCGGCCGCTCGACGAGCTCTATGTCAATTTCGGCGACCCGATCGCCGCCGCCTCCATCGCGCAGGTCCATCCCGCGACGGTGCGCGATGCGACCGGCGAACGGCAGGTCGCGGTCAAGGTCATCCGCCCCGGCGTGCGCCAGCGTTTCGCCCATGACCTGGAAGCCATGTATGCCGCCGCGCGCCTTCAGGAGCGCATCCTGCCCAACACGCGCCGGCTGAAGCCGGTCGAGGTGACGCGCACGCTGGAGCAGACGACGAAGGTCGAGATGGATCTTCGCCTGGAGGCAGCCGCGCTTTCGGAACTCGGCGAAAACACCGGGAACGATCCCGGCTTCCGCGTGCCGAAGGTCGACTGGGAGCGCACGGGGCGCGACGTCGTCACCATGGAATGGATCGACGGCATCAAGATGTCGGACGTCGAGGGATTGCGCGCCGCCGGCCACGATCTCGACAGGCTGGCCGATACGCTGATCCAGTCCTTCCTGCGCCATACGCTGCGCGACGGCTTCTTCCATGCCGACATGCACCAGGGCAATCTCTTCGTCGATCCGCAAGGCACGATCGTCGCCGTCGACATGGGCATCGTCGGCCGGCTCGGCAAGAAGGAGCGCCGCTTCCTCGCCGAGATCCTCTACGGCTTCATCACGCGCGACTACCAGCGCGTCGCCGACGTGCATTTCGAGGCGGGCTACGTGCCCTCGCACCACGATACCGCCAGCTTCGCCCAGGCGATCCGCGCCATCGGCGAACCGATCCACGGCCAGCCGGCCGAGACCATCTCCATGGCAAAGCTCCTAACCCTGCTCTTCGAGGTGACGGAGCTCTTCGACATGGAGACCCGCACCGAACTCGTCATGCTGCAGAAGACCATGGTGGTGGTGGAGGGCGTTTCGCGCACGCTGAACCCCCGCTTCAACATGTGGAAGGCGTCCGAAGGCGTCGTCGGCGACTGGATCCGGGACAATTTGGGGCCGAAGCGGCTTTTGACGGACCTGCGCGACGGTGCCCATGCCGCCCTGCGGCTGGCCGAGGCGGCCCCGGAAATCGCCGCGAAGGCGGAAAAGCTTTCGCAGGACATCACCAGCATGGCCGAAAAGGGCCTGCGTTTCGATGCGGAGACCGCCGAAGCGATCGGCCGGTCCGAGGCCCGCCACAGTCGCTCCGGCCGGCTGGCGCTGTGGATCATTGCTGCAACACTCATCTATATCGCCTGGAAGCTTACCTGACGGGTTGCTTTCCCCGCGTTGACAACACCGGAAAATTGCATCCATATCGTCCGCTCCGAGGGTGGACGAAACTGAAATCATGCGTGTGTTGAAGCTGGGCGTTTCGGCCCTCGCGATCGTTGCGGGCTTTTATCCGGCGTGTGCGGAGGTTCTGCCGCGCGGTTCTACCGTCGATGGCGCCGTCGTGGATCGCAAATCCGGCGAGGAGGTGCGTTTCGTCGAGGTGGACAGCTGGCGCGGCGTCGAGGTCAACCAGGACCTTCTCGCCGGCGACACGCTTCGCACCAATGCCATCGGCAGCCTTGCCATCCGCTTTGCCGACAACACGCTGGTGCGCATGGCGCGCGAAACGGTCCTGCGCGTGCGCAAGATCGACGGCGCCTCGGACAGCCAGCTCAATCTCGAAGGCGGCACGATCTGG
Source organism: Shinella sp. WSD5-1 (assembly GCF_963942435.1). Taxonomy (GTDB): domain Bacteria; phylum Pseudomonadota; class Alphaproteobacteria; order Rhizobiales; family Rhizobiaceae; genus Shinella; species Shinella yambaruensis. The sequence goes on along the minus strand of NZ_OZ012596.1, from coordinate 897,421 downwards.
GGCCGCGCGGACCGCGGCGGCAGCGGGCTCACCGTCGATACGCCCGCGGCGGCAGCGGCCATTCGCGGCACGGACTGGACGCTGCGCGCCGAGGGCGACCGCACGACGCTGACCGTGCTCGAAGGCACGGTGGAGCTTTCCAACGCGCAAGGCACGGTGACGGTCGGACAGGGCGAAGGCGCCGTGGCGCGGATCGGCGAGGCGCCGCGCAAATACATCCTCGTCAATCTCAAGGAGCGCGAGCAGGTCCTGCTCTACAGCGAGGTGCGCGGCACCTTCGCGAGCCTGCCCGTCAGCGGCACGGAAAGCACGAAGGCCCGCGCCGAGCGGCGGCGCATCCTCGACACGCCGGAGGCCGGCCGCAGCCGCGAGGACTGGCTGACGCTCGCCGAGACGGCGCTCGCCTATGACGGCAGGGCGGCCGCCGAGGCCGCCCTTTCCCGCCTGCCGCGCCCGCTTCCCGCCGCGCTGGAGGCCCGCGCCAGCCTGGTCGAGGCGATGATCGCCGGCCAGGCCACGCGGTATGACGAGGCGATCCGGCTGTTCCGCAAGGCGATGCCGCATCTTTCCGGCGAGCGGCGCACCATGGCGCGCTACGGCGAGTGGATCGCGCTCTCGCTGGAAAACCCCGACACCGACGCCAAGGCACCGTCGCTGAACCAGACGCCAGGAACCGCCGGGGAGGCGATCGCCCAGGCGATCGCCATCGCCAATCTCCGGGGACAGGTCGAGGCGATCGAATTCCTCCGCAGGGCCGAGCCGCGCTTCCCGAACGAAGCGGCCCTGCCCGCCATGCGCGCCAGCCTCGCCTACGAACTCGACGACCGCGACGAGGTGCGCGCGGCGCTCGCCCGCGCCAGATCGATCGATCCCGACGATCCTGCCCATCTGCTCGTCAGCGCGCGGTTCCGCTCCACCGTGTCGAGCGACATCGACGGGGCGCTTGCCGAGCTCGACCGGGCGGTGAAGGCCGCGCCCGGCGACGACGCCGTGTGGAACGAGATCGGCATCCTGAAGAGCGACCGCAACGCCATCGTGGAGGCCAATGCCGCCCACCGGCGCGCCATCGCCCTCAACCCCGAAAACGCCGCGCTGCACGCCAATCACGCCCGCTTCCTGATGGACAACGACCAGATGGCCGCGGCAAAGGCGGCGATCGACGCCGCCGAGGCGCTCGATCCCACCTCCTATGCCGTGCTTGCCGCCAAGGGTCGCTATCTCCTGCGCATGGGCAGGACCGCGGAAGGCGAAAAGGTCCTGCAGGAGGCGGCCGCCGTCAACCCGACCGCCGGCGACGCGCTGATCGGCCTTGCCATCGCCAGCTACCAGAGCGGCGCCGACGCCGAGACCGCCCAGGCGCTCGACAATGCCGACCGTTTCGACCGCGACAATCCGAGCATCGCCCTCATCCGCGCCGGCATCGCGATCGATGAATTCCGCGCCGACGACGCCATCCTCAACGCTCGAGAGGCGCTGCGCCGCCGCCAGGCGCGCGGCGGCTACTATTCCGGCTACGACACCAACCGGCAGGTCTCCTCCTATCTCGGCGTGGCGCTCGACAATGTCGGCCTGACCGAATGGGGCCAATTCTATGCCGACCGCTCCTACGATCCCTTCGTCTCCACGACCTATGTCGACGAGGCGACGGCGGGTGGCGGCAGTCCTTTCGTCAACACGCCGCTCTCCGGCCTCGACCGCTCCTCCTCCGGCGGTTCCTCCATCGCATCGGAGCTTCAGGCGCGGCTGTTCGCGCCGCTGTCGATCGCCTCGGAAGAAAAGCGCAACAGCCTGGAGACCCGCAACTTCTTCGAGGCCTCGCTGGGCGGAACCCTTTCGCACTACGGCGCCGACATCGGCTGGGCGAGCGACATCCTCCTCCAGGGCACGAGCTACACGCCCGTGCCGGTCAGCTACTATCTCAAGGGCGATATCATCCGGCCGGAGAGCGCGCGCGAAAACGACGAGAACGATCTTCTGGGCGGGCTCTTCAACATCGGCATCAAGCCGACCCTGACGGACAGCGTCTATCTCTTCGGCAACAGGATCCGGCAGGAGGTCGGCTATCCGGGCCAGACCTCCAATCCCGCGCCCTTCAACGACAGCGTGACGGATGCCACCGAGTTCGGCGTCGCCTGGAGCCATGTCATCGGCGAGCGCAACGTGGTGCAGGCCTTCGCGGTCAACCGCCGGGTGGACGACCTGACCCGATACCGCTCCATTGTCGACGCCGATGAGAATGACGATATCCCGCCGATCACCTATCGCGTCAATGAAAAGTCGCGGGAGGACGTTTTCACCTATGGCGTCGGTCATCTCCTCGGCATCGGGCCGCTGACGCTGCGCTACGGCATGGAGGCGGCGGAGAGTGACTTTCGGGTCTCGGTGATCGAGACCGACCTGACGACCGGCGAGATCAAGGATCTCGGGGCCGCCAACGGCGGCAGCTCGACGACGCGGGCCTATATCGACGGCTATCTGGAGCTTTCCGACAGCCTGCAGGTGCAGGCGGGTGCCTTCCAGTCGCGCTTCGACGGCGACAGCCCGCGCTGGGGACCGGTCGACTACCGGCTCGGCATCGCCTTCGCGCCGAGCGACAGCCACTGGCTGCGCGCCTACTATCGGCAGGATACGCAGTTCGCCAGCAACTATACGCTTTCGCCCGTCACGACGGTCGGCCTTTCCCCGATGGAGCTGCCGCTCTTCCGGGGCGGGCAGACGCGGACGACGGCGGTACGCTGGGACGCCGAGTGGAACGAACGCTTCTTCACCGCAGTCGAATATCAGCACCAGCGCTTCAACGGCCTGACGCTGACGCCGGAAGACTTCATGGCGAGCTTCCTGACGGACACGGGCAAGATCGACCGCCTGCAGATCAGCGCCAACTACTGGGTCGGCGACGGCCTCGGCGCCTTCGGTTCCTTCACCTGGAACACCAGCAAGGACACCACGGCGGGCTGGGATCCCTCCTTCGACGTGCCGCTGGTGCCCGACTATGTGGCGCAGGTCGGCCTGACCTACGTGCACCCCGCGCGCTGGACGGCGACGCTCGCCCAGAGCTTCGTGGGCCCGCGGCTCGGCTCGCACTTTTTCGATGAGAACGACGCGCCGGCTGGCAGGACGCTCGACAGGTACTGGACGACGGACGTCGCGCTGACCTGGAAATCGCAGAGCGGGCACCTGGAGGCCGGCCTCAGCGTGCTGAACATCTTCGACAACGACATCGAGATGGCCGATCGCCTGCCAGGCCCCGGCCGCACCTTCCTCGCGACGATGAAGGCGCGATTCTGAGGGGGCGCTTGACCGGCATCCGGCGGGCGCTAGTCTTTCAGCGATGACCGATGAACCGCTGACCGCAACCGAGCCGCAGCCCTTTCTCGAACGGGTGCGCCGGCAATTGCGCGGGCTCTATTTCGGCCGCGACCGGGAGGCGATCCGCTTCCAGGCCGCCATGCTCCTCGTCGATATCGCAATCCTCGGCTTCTTCATCGCGGGCCCGTATCTGCGCAAGGGGCCGGCCTATATCATCGTCGATTATGTCATCGCCGCCGTCATCGCCTTCGAGCTGGGCGCGCGGGCGCTGATCGCGCCGAACCTGCGCTACTGGACGATGCGGCCAATGACCTGGGTGGACGTCGTCGTGCTCGGCACGCTGCTCTTTCCCAACCAGCTGCACAACTTCGCCTTCCTGCGCGTCCTGCGCATCTGGGCGATCAGCCAGAGCAAGCTGGTGACGCTGCTGCTGCACCGCATCGGACACGGCGACAAGGAAGAGGTCATCCAGGCCTGCGTGAACTTCCTCGTCTTCCTCTTCCTCGTCACCGGCTTCGTCTATAGCAACTTCTTCTACGGCGCGGAGGGATTCGAAGGCTTCGTCGACGCGCTCTACTTCTCCGTCGCGACCGTCACGACCACCGGCTTCGGCGACATCACCCTGCCCGGCACGCTGGGAAAACTCACCTCCATCGTCACGATGATCATCGGCATCTCGCTCTTCGTGCGGCTCGCGCAGGCGATCGTGCGGCCCTACAAGGTGACCTTCCCCTGCCCGCAATGCGGCCTCTCGCGCCATGAGACCGATGCCGTGCACTGCAAGGCCTGCGGCCATGTGCTGAACATTCCAAACGACGGCGCCTGAGGCAAACCACCCTGACTTGGCCCGACGTGTCTGTTCCCGCAGGACGGGAAAGGTGCTACTTTAGAAAAGCCGGAACAACCGGCGCCTCGCATTGCAAGACCGTATTCTCCAGAGGGCCAGAGGGGAGCCGTCCATGCGCAAGATCCTTGTTTCCATCGCCATTACCGCCTTGTCTTTCGGCGCGTCCGCCGCACCGTCGCTTGCCGGCATGATGCCGGATGCCGCGACGATCCGGCCGGCCGGCACCGTCGAACTTGCCACGCACTACTACGGCCACAAGCCGAAGTGCGTCTGGAAGAAGATCAAGAAATACGACTACTACGGCAAACTCGTCATCAAGAAGGTGAAGGTCTGCCACTAGGCGCCCTGCCGGCCTGACGGGACGGTTTGGGGAACCGCCGTCGGGCCAGGACCTGGAAATACCGCCGCAACGGGACAGGACGGGGCGACCGTCCTGCCGAGGATGGGTCGTGCGCTTTCCGCGCGTCCTCGAAGCGAGAAAACGCTCTATCTCTTTGTTTTTGCGCTGTTCCAAACGCAAAACCGCCGCGCACTTTTGCTGGAATTGGTCCAGCGTCTTGTTTTCATGCCGTTCCGGGCGCAAAACCGCTTCAGCGCTTTTGCTGGAATTGCCTAGGACCCGCCATGCCGCTTGCTGGAAAACGCATCCTCCTCGTCATGTCCGGCGGCATCGCCGCCTACAAGAGCCTCGACCTCATCCGCCGGCTGCGCGAGCGCGGCGCGGAGGTTCGTCCGGTCATGACGGCGGGCGCGCAGCAGTTCGTCACGCCGCTTGCCGTCGGCGCGCTTTCGGCCGGCCATGTCTATACCGACCTGTTTTCCCGCGAGGACGAGCAGGATGTCGGGCATATCCGGCTGGCGCGTGATTGCGACCTCGTCGTCGTCGCCCCCGCCACGGCCGACCTGATGGCGAAGATGGCGAACGGCCTTGCCGACGACCTCGCCTCCACCGTGCTGCTCGCCACCGACCGGCCGGTGCTGCTCGCCCCGGCCATGAACCCGAAGATGTGGGTGCATCCGGCGACACGGCGCAATGTCGCGACGCTGCGGGGGGACGGGCTCGCCTTCATCGGCCCCAATGCCGGCGAGATGGCGGAAAGCGGCGAGGCCGGCCTTGGCCGCATGGCCGAGCCGCTCGAGATCGTCGCAGCGGTGGAAGGCCTGCTCGACGGCGGGGCAAGGCCGCTGGCCGGCCGCAAGGCCGTCGTCACTTCCGGCCCGACCCATGAGCCGATCGACCCCGTGCGCTACATCGCCAACCGCTCCTCGGGCCGGCAGGGCCATGCCATCGCCGCCGCACTCGCCCGGCTCGGGGCCGAGGTGACGCTGGTCTCCGGTCCCGTCACGCTCAGCGATCCGCCGGGCGTCACGGTCGTGAAGGTCGAGCGGGCGGAGGAGATGCTGCAGGCGGTGCTCGCCGCGCTGCCGGCGGATATCGCCGTCATGGTCGCGGCCGTCGCCGACTGGCGCGTGGCGACACCGAACACGGAGAAGATCAAGAAGCAGCCGGGCGAAGGTCCGCCGCCCCTGATGCTCGCCGAGAACCCCGATATCCTGAAGACCGTCGGCCACAATGCCAAGCGCCCGAAGGTCGTCGTCGGCTTTGCCGCCGAGACGCAGGATGTCGAGAGCAACGGCCGCGTGAAGCTGCAGAAGAAGGGTGCCGACCTCATCGTCGCCAACGACGTCTCGCCGGAAACGGGCATCATGGGTGGCACGCGCAACAGCGTGAAGCTGATCACCGCCGGCGGCGTCGAGCAATGGCCGGATCTTTCGAAGGACGATGTCGCCGGCCGTCTTGCCGGCTGGATCGCCGAACGGCTTACCTGACGAGGGCGAGGCGCCTCTCCATCGCCAGCGCAGGCCGGCCGGCGGGAGAGAAGATGCGCACGTCGACGCCGTTTTCGCCGAGCACGACGGCGCTGCCGTCGGGGATTTCCACCCAGGCTTCCGTGTCGTCGTTCAGCGGCTCGGAGACCAGGCAGTAGCCGCCCGTCGCGCCCATCGGCGCGGCATAGAGCGTCGGCGCGGCGTAGTCCGTCGCATAGCGCACCGCATAGAGCTGGTCGCCATCCGTGAAGGCGGCGGTGAAGCGCACGAGAACGCGGCGCTCCAGATGGGCGGCGAGTCGCTCGACGAAGGCGATCGTCTCGGCCATGGCGCCGAGCGGATCGCGGGCAAGGCCGAACTGCAGGGCGAGCAGGAACAGCAGCTCGGAATCCGTCGAGCCGGTGCGGGCCGTGTAGAGATCGTTGTCCAGCATGGTTTCGAGCGGCCGGCGCAGGTGCTCGAAATCGGCGATCTGGCCGTTGTGCATGAAGGACCAGATGCCGTGGACGAAGGGATGGCAATTGTCGCGCCGCGTGCCGCCGCCCGTCGCGGCGCGCACATGGGCAAGGAAGAGCGGCGAGCGCACCTGCCTGGCGATGCTTCTGAGGTTGCAATCCGACCAGGCGGGCAGGATATCGCGATAGCGGCCGGGCTCCGGGCGCTCGCCATACCAGGCGATGCCGAAACCGTCGCCATTGGTCGCCGTCTTCGCGCGGGTGGCGCAATGGGATTGCTCGATCAGCGAATGGGCGGGCGAGGACACCAGTTCCTCAAGGAAGAGCGGCTCTCCACGATAGGCTGCCCAACGGCACATGACGCTATTCTCGCTTTCGAAGACCGGCACGAACCGGTGGTGGACCCGACGCATTAACCATGGCACTGCCCGGATTTTCAACGCAAATGGGTAAAAATGCGTTAACGAATGTAAACGGGCCGAAACCATGCGTGTCATTATGATGACGGCGGCAAAAGGCGCGGTTTCCGGGGGAACACGCGTTTTGTGAACGGTTCGTTTTCCGGGCGCCGGATTTCGTGAATAATGGCCGGGGCATGGTCCGATCGTGATGAACGTGCGCGAGGTGCAACAGGCGATGCGGGGACTGCAGAACGGCACCTTCATCACGCCGGCGCATTGACGCGCGGTCGCGAACCCCTATCCTTCCACCCTGTCCCGCGGCGGAAGGATGGACCATGCGGATCGACGGTCAATGCCATTGCGGCTTCGTCACCTACGAGGCCGAGATCGACCCGGAGGCGGTCTCCATCTGTCATTGCACGGATTGCCAGCGGCTGACCGGCTCGCCCTATCGCGTCACCGCGAGCATTCCGAAGGACGCCCTGCACCTCACCGGCAATCCACCGAAACTCTACACGAAGACCGCCGGGAGCGGCCGCAAGCGCCTGCAATATTTCTGTCCCGAATGCGGCTCGCCGCTGTTCACGACAGGCACCGGCGAGGACGCCGCGGCCTGGGGCATCCGCTGGGGCAGCATCAACCAGCGTGCGGCGCTGAAACCGACGCGCCAGATCTGGTGCCGCTCGGCCCTCGACTGGTTCGGCGAGACGGCGGCGCTTCCCGGCGCCGCGAGGGATTGAGCCATGGCGACAGGGCGCTTCCGGATCGTACGAACCGGCGTGGAAGGCATCGAGGCGGTCTTCGCCGACAGCCGGCATACGTTCGCGCGCCATACCCACGAGACCTACGGCATCGGCCTCATCGAAAGCGGCGCGCAGAGATCGGCGAGCGGGCGCGGTCTGGTGGAGGCGGCGGCCGGCAACACGATCACCGTGAACCCCGGCGAGGTGCATGACGGCGCGCCGCTCGGCGACGCACCGCGCGCTTGGCGCATGCTCTATCTGGAGCCGGCGCTCGTCCGCGCGGCGGCGGAGGATATTTTCGAAGGGCGCCCGCGCGAGGAATTCTACGCGCCGGTGCTGGACGACGGGCGCATCGCAGGCCTGGTTTCCCGGCTGCTCGCCCTGCTTCTTGACGCCGGCGCCGATGCGCTCGGCCGCGAGGAACAGCTTCTCCTGCTGCTCGCCGCCGTGCTGCGTGAAGAGGCGCCGCGACAGGACGGGCCGGTGGCCATAGGTCGTGCCCGCGACCGGCTCGACAGCGACCCCGCTTCGGCCGCGACGCTGGAGGACCTTGCCGGCGATTGTGGCGTCGGCCGCTTCCGGCTGGTGCGCGATTTCGCCCGGCTCACCGGCCTGACGCCGCATGCCTACCTGCTCCAGCGCCGCACCGAGCTTGCCCGCCGGCTGATCGCGGCCGGCACCCCGCTTGCCGAGGCCGCCATCGAAGCCGGCTTTGCCGACCAGAGCCACATGACGCGCAATTTCACCCGCCGCTACGGCTATACGCCCGGCGCCTATCTCGCCGCGCGCGCCTGAGCGGCCCGCATCCCGCAATTTCATTCAAGACCCCCGGCGCCCTTCCGGTGTTCCCTGCTGCCTTTCAACCCGCATGGAACCAGACATGACTTCCGAATTCCTCATCACCTCGCTCGTCGTCATCCTTCTGCCGGGCACCGGCGTGATCTATACGCTGGCGCTCGGCATCAGCGGCGGGTTCCGCGCCGCCGTCCTGGCCGCCTTCGGCTGCACGCTCGGCATCGTTCCGCATATCCTCGCCAGCGTGGTCGGCCTTGCCGCCGTGCTGCATGCCAGCGCGCTCGCCTTCGAGGTGCTGCGCTATATCGGCGTCGCCTATCTCCTGTTCATCGCCTGGAGCCTGCTGAAGGACAGCAATGCGCTCGATGTCGGGCCTGAGCAGGCACCGGCCGGCAGTGCGCTGAGGATCGTGCGCAAGGGCATCCTCACCAACATCTTCAACCCGAAGCTCTCGCTGTTCTTCCTCGCCTTCCTGCCGCAGTTCATCCCGGTGAGCGCCTCCGGAGATGCCACGGGCCAGATGCTTTTCCTCGGCGGCGTCTTCATGGCCCTCACCTTCCTCGTCTTTGTCGGCTATGGGGCGCTTGCCGCCGGCCTGCGCCGGCAGGTGCTGAGCCGGCCGGCGGTCATCGTCTGGATGCAGCGCAGCTTCGCCGCCGCCCTCGGCCTGATGGGCCTCCGGCTCGCGCTGTCCGACCGCTGACCGATCAGTTGCCGGACAGGTGGAAATGATGCAGCGGACCGTGGCCGGAGCCGACGGTCAACGCATCCGACAGGCGCACGGCACCGGCGATGAAGCGCTTGGCCGCCGCCACGGCATCGGCAAGCGCCTGCCCCTTGCCGAGCTCGGCGGCGATCGCGCTCGACAGCGAGCAGCCGGTGCCATGCGTGTTGCGCGTCAGCACGCGCACGCCCTCGAACCAGTGCAGCCGATCGGGCGTCGCGAGCACGTCGGGGCTCTCGCTGCCCGGCAGGTGCCCGCCCTTCAGCAGCACCGCCTTCGGCCCGAGGTCGAGCAGCCGCCTTGCCTGGTCCTCCATGCCGGCCCGGTCCACGGCCTCCGCCTCACCCAGAAGAGCCGCCGCCTCCGGCAGGTTCGGCGTGAGCACGCTTGCGCGCGGCAGCAGCTGGTGCACCAGCGCCGCCACGGCCTCCTGCGCCAGGAGCGAAGCCCCGCCCTTGGCGACCATGACGGGATCGAGCACGATGGGCACCGCGCGATGCGGCGACAAGGCGGCCGCCACCGCTTCGGCGATCTCCGCCGAGGCGATCATGCCGATCTTCACCGCATCCACCCGGATATCCGCGAAAACCGCGGCGATCTGTGCCGCCACGAAGTCGGGCGGGACCAGATGCACGCCGGAAACGCCCTGCGTGTTCTGTGCCGTCAGGGCCGTCAGCGCCGCCATGCCGTAGGTGCCGCGCGCGGCAAAGGTCTTGAGATCCGCCTGGATGCCGGCGCCGCCCGAGGGATCGGAGCCCGCGATCGAGAGAATGTTTGCGATTGTGTCGGCCATCTCGCCTCCTTCCCGGCAGGGGCGGCCTCGGGGTGGCGGCGATGCGGCACCCGTTCGACTCCCTCCGCCGGCATGATCCGGTTCAGGTTCAAAGGGTGCTTCTCAGCCCGCCTTCCGGCGGACGCCCCTGTCTTGAACGGGTTTTCGCAAATGACGCGGCGCCTGTCACGCCGAAAGTGGCGTCGCAGCGCGTTTGCCACCGGCGCCATGCATCCTTTTCCCCGAGAGCGGGGAAAAGGTGGCGGATTAAATCGTGGGCGGGTGAGCCCGCCCGCTCAGGCCTTGGTGACGTGGTATTCCTTGATGGCAACCATCTTGATCGCCGGATAACGTTCCGCCTCGTAGCGCAGCGAGAAGGCATCCTGCGCCAGGAAGACCGGGTCGCCGTCGAGGTCGCGGGCGATATCGCCGCGGCGCTGGGTGACGAACTTGTCCAGCTCCGCCGCGCTGTCCGACGAGATCCAGCGGCAGACGGAAAAGCGCGACATTTCGAAGGAGACGGGCAGGCCGTATTCCGCCGAAAGCCGCTCCTTCAACACGTCGAGCTGCAGCGCACCGACGACGCCGACGATGGCGGGCGAGCCGTCTTCCGGCGAAAAGAGCTGCACGACGCCCTCCTCCGCCATCTGCTGGAGCGCTTCCTTCAGCTTCTTGGCCTTCATCGCATCCTCCAGCCGCACGCGGCGCAGGATTTCCGGCGCGAAGTTCGGCACGCCTTCAAAGACCAGCGCCTCGCCTTCCGTCAGCGTGTCGCCGATGCGGAGCGTGCCGTGGTTGGGGATGCCCACCACGTCGCCGGCATAAGCCGTATCGGCCAGCTGCCGCTGCGAGGCGAAGAAGAACTGCGGGGCCGAAAGGCCGATCGTCTTGCCCGTGCGGGCAAGGCGCACCTTCATGCCGCGCTCCAGCATGCCGGAGCAGACGCGGGCGAAGGCGATGCGGTCGCGATGGTTCGGGTCCATGTTCGCCTGGATCTTGAAGACGAAGGCCGTCATCTTGTCTTCCGAGGCATGCACCTTGCGCACGTCCGCCACCTGGTCGCGCGGCGGCGGCGCGAAGGCGCCGAGCGCGTTGATGAGGTCGCGAACGCCGAAATTGCGGAGCGCCGAGCCGAAGAAGACCGGCGTCATGTGCCCTTCGAGGAAAGCTTCCTGGTCGTAGGGCCGGCAGGCCTCGCGGGCGAGCTCAAGCTCCTCGGTGAAGGCGGCCCGCTCGTTTTCCGGCAGGTTCTTCGCCACCACCGCCGGGTCGTCGATCCTCGTCGGCTGCACCTGCGTGTCCGAGCCGCGGAAGGTGCGGTCGGCCAGGTGATAGGAGCCGCAGAAGGTCTTCGAGCGGCCGACCGGCCAGGTGACCGGGGCGGTGTCGAGCGCCAGCTTCTCCTCCACCTCGTCGAGGATTTCGAACGGATCGCGGCTTTCGCGGTCCATCTTGTTGACGAAGGTGATGATCGGGATGTCGCGCAGGCGGCAGACCTCGAACAGCTTGAGCGTGCGCGGCTCGATGCCCTTGGCGGCGTCGATGACCATGACGGCCGCATCCACCGCCGTCAGCGTGCGGTAGGTGTCGTCGGCGAAGTCCTCGTGGCCGGGTGTATCGAGAATGTTGAAGACGTTACCGTCATATTCGAAGGTCATCACCGAGGTGACGACGGAGATGCCGCGTTCACGCTCGATCTTCATCCAGTCCGAGCGGGTCTGGATGCGGTCCTTCTTCGCCTTCACTTCGCCGGCGAGCTGGATGGCGCCACCGAAAAGCAGCAGCTTTTCCGTGAGGGTGGTCTTACCGGCGTCCGGGTGCGCGATGATCGCGAAGGTGCGGCGGCGGGAGACCGCCTCTGCAAGGGTTTCGGCCATTTTCTGCAATATCCTGTGAGTTGCCGCGGTCTTTACAGGCTCCGCCGGGAAGATGCAATTGACGGGGTGGGACTGCGGCCGGCTTATGGGCGCATGAACGCACATGCTCCCACCCAGCCCACGCTCTGCCTTCTCCGCCTGCCGCATGGCGCGGACATCGCGCTTCCCGCCTACGAGACCGGCGGCGCCGCCGGCATGGACCTGCGCGCCGCCGTGGCGGAAGACCAGCCGCTGACGCTGCCGCCCGGCCAGCGCGCCCTGGTGCCGACCGGTTTCGTCTTCGAGATCCCGGCCGGCTACGAGGGACAGGTCCGCCCCCGCTCCGGCCTCGCCTTCAAGAACGGCATCACCTGCCTCAACACGCCCGGCACGATCGACAGCGATTATCGCGGCGAGGTAAAGGTGCTGCTCGTCAATCTCGGCGAGGAGCCCTTCGTCATCGAACGGGGCATGCGCGTCGCGCAGATGGTGATCGCGCCGGTCACGCAGGTTGCCGTGCGCGAGGTGGAGACGGCGGGCGAGACCACCCGTGGCGCCGGCGGTTTCGGCTCCACCGGCGTGCGCTAGGGCCATGCCCGACCGCAAGGGCCTTTCCTTCCGCTCGGACTATTTCGGCGACGGCGCCGCCTGGCGGGCGCTTGCCGGCCTCCTCGAAGACATCTTCGACATCGACGTGACGGTGATGGACCGGCTCGGCGGACCGGACCCGACGAGCATGCCCTTCGCCTGGTTCGACGATGCCGGCCGCTGTATCGCCAATATCAGCGCGTTTTCCCTGCCGCTTGTCGTCAACGGCACGTTCGTGCGCGCCGCGGGCCTGCAATCGGGCGCCGTGCGGCCGGAATACCGCGGCAAGGGGCTCTATCGCGATGTCATGGAAGCGGCGCTCCGGCACTGCGATGCGGAAGGGTTCGAGGCCGTCGCGCTTCTGACCGATACACCGGACCTCTACCATCGCCACGGCTTTCGCGCGCTGGCCCAGCATCGTTTCTCCGGACCGGCACCGGCAGGCGGGCGGGCCGGACCGCTCCGGCGGCTCGATATCGGCAGCGAGGTCGACCTTACGCTGCTCGGCCGCCTGCTCGATGGCCGCCGGCCGGTGTCCGATCGCTTCGCGCCGCTCCGGCAGAAGGAAATGTTCCTGTTCAACGCCGCGCTGATGCCGGACCTCAGGCTCGACCTGATGGAAGAGGCGAAGGCCGCGATCGCCTGGCAGATGGGCGAGGACGGCGGCTTCGATCTCCTCGATGTCGTCGGCGCGCGCATTCCGAGCCTTGCGGACATCCTGGCGAGCCTGCACCTCGCACCTGCCCGCGTCACGGTGCACTTCGCGTCCGATCACCTCGTCTGGGCGGGCACGGCCGTGCCGGACGAAGGCGACATGGTTTTCATGCTGCGCGCGGCGGAAGACCTCGCGCCGGAGCAGCCTTTCGCGCTGTCGCCGATGGCCGCGTTCTGATCAGCGGCGCCATCATCCGGCGCCGTGTGAACAAGCCGGCGCGGCCGGGCGGTAAACAGGGGCGATGGAGCCGGAGAGGGCGATCCGGGGTCAAGAAGACCGGCAGGAAGCCCCATGAAGAAGAGTTTTCGCGTTCCGTCGTGCGGCAACGCCCGCATATCGAAGGCGCCGCGCGAATCGGGGCGGAGCGCCTGCCTGACGGGCTGGCCGAGATAGCGCGCCGGCAGACCGCAGGACGCGATGCGCGTTCGTCTTGTGCCATTCGAGGCGCGAAACGGCTTCGCACTTTTGCCGGAATTGCGCTAGAAGAGCGCAGTCCCTTGGAGTCCGTCATGACCGTCGCCGTCCTGCTTGCCTATTGCGGTGCCCTGTTCATCGCCGCCATCATTCCCGGTCCCGGCATCACGGCGATCGTCGCGCGGGCGCTCGGCTCGGGTTTCCGGCCCACCTTCTTCATGGGCCTCGGCCTCATCCTCGGCGACATGATCTACCTGACGGCGGTCATCCTCGGCCTTGCCTTCATCGCCCAGACCTTCACCACGACCTTCATGCTGATCAAGATCGCCGGTGCGCTCTATCTCGGCTACATCGCCTGGAAGCTCTGGACGAGCGGCCTCATCCCGCAGGACATCGAGGCGCGCGCCTCGACGAGCATGGCCCTGTCGTTTCTCTCCGGCCTGTTCGTGACGCTCGGCAATCCGAAGACCATGCTGTTCTACGTCGCGCTGGTGCCGACCTTGGTCGATCTCGAGGCGATCGGCCTCGAGGACTACGGCATGCTGCTTGCCGCGACCTTCGTGGTGCTCATCGTCGTGCTCGTACCCTATATCGCGCTCGCCTCGCGCGCCCGGCTTCTCCTCAGGCAGCCGAAGGCGCTGCAGCGGATGAACCGGGTCGCCGCCGGCATTCTCGCCGGCACGGCCGCCTATATCGCGACCCGCGCGGCGTGAGGGACCATCCGGTTTTGCGCCGCTAGCGTTTCCGCTTTTCCGCAAATCCCGAAAACGCTCAATCTGTTTGTTCCCGCGCACGTCCGGGCGCAAAACCGCCGCACCCTTTTGCCGGAATTGCGCTCAGTGCGGGATTATTCCGCTTTCGGCGCTTTTGTCGCGAAATCCGGACTCGTCTCCGGCGCCATTCGCTCCTATCTTTTGCGGAACGAGAACCGAGGGAGCACCCGATGACCGACACCCGCAAACCCGGCCGCGGCCGTATCTACGCCTCCATCACCGAGACGATCGGCGACACGCCCATCGTGCGGCTCGACAAGTTCGCCAGGGAAAAGGGCGTTTCGGCCACCCTTCTTGCAAAACTCGAATTCTTCAACCCGATCGCCTCGGTGAAGGACCGCATCGGCGTGGCGATGATCGAGGCGCTCGAAGCCGACGGGAAGATCACGCCCGGCAGCTCGACGCTGGTCGAGCCGACCTCGGGCAATACGGGCATCGCCCTCGCCTTCGCCGCCGCCGCCAAGGGCTACCGCCTCATCCTCACCATGCCCGAGACCATGTCGATCGAGCGGCGCAAGATGCTGGCGCTGCTCGGCGCCGAACTGGTGCTGACCGAGGGGCCGAAGGGCATGAAGGGCGCGATCGCCAAGGCGGAGGAACTGGCCGCCACCATTCCCGGCGCGATCATCCCCCAGCAGTTCGAAAATCCGGCCAACCCCGAGATCCACCGCCGGACGACGGCCGAGGAGATCTGGAACGACACGGACGGCGCGGTCGACATCCTCGTTTCCGGCATCGGCACCGGCGGCACGATCACCGGCGCCGGCCAGGTGCTGAAGGCGAAGAAGCCCGGCCTCAAGGTCGTCGCCGTCGAGCCGGCCGACAGCCCGGTCCTGTCCGGCGGCAATCCCGGCCCGCACAAGATCCAGGGCATCGGCGCCGGCTTCGCCCCGGCCGTGCTCGACACGGCGATCTATGACGAGATCGTGACCGTGACGAACGACGAGGCCTTCGAAAATGCCCGCCTCGTGGCGCGGCTGGAGGGCGTGCCCGTCGGCATCTCCTCCGGCGCGGCGCTCGCCGCCGCCGCCAAGGTCGGCAGCCGCCCGGAAAATGCCGGCAAGACCATCGTCGTCATCATTCCCTCCTTCGCCGAGCGCTATCTTTCCACCGCGCTCTTCGAAGGCCTCGGCGGCTGACGCCCTCCGGCCCGCTGCGCCATGCGCATGGCGGGCCGTTCCCGGCTCCCTTTCTCATCACCTTTCCCTCGGCGTTTGCGACATTCTTCGCGCGGCCGCATTCTATGACGCGGTTCTTGCGCCGCTCGGCTACGCGCGGGTCTGGTCGGTTATCCGCCCCGGCGAGCCGGGCCAGGCTGTCGGCTACGGCCCGCCCGGCGGCGGCGACAAGCCCTGCCTGAAGGATCACGGCACGGCCGCCACCGCGCCGGGGCCGGGCTTCCACATCGCTTTTGCCGCACCGAGCCGCGGCGCGGTCGATGCCTTCCATCGGGCCGCCCTTGCCGCGGGCGCGACCATGGCCCACCCGGACTGCGCCTCCCCTACGGCCCGACCTACTATGCCGCCTTCATCATCGATCCGGACGAACACCGCATCGAAGCCGTCTGCAAGGACCCCGCGGGACCGCCCGCCGGCAGGTGAACCGTTCGTCCGCGCCCGATCGGCAAGGCTCAGCCATGCCCGCATAGGGCATCGGCATACCAGACCCACGCTCCCACTCTCCTTCGGCGGGACCGCTGCCTTCTTCCCGAAAACTCACGCCGCCGCGGAGAGCCGCTCGCCGGCGATGCGATAGGAAATCGCCTCCGCCAGATGGATGCGGCCGACGACCGGCGCCTCGTCGAGATCGGCGAGCGTGCGGGCGACCTTGAGGATGCGATGGTAGCCGCGCGCGGAAAAATGCATCTTCTCCGCCGCATCGCGCAGGAGCTGGAGACCGCCGGGATCGGGCTCCGCCACCTTTTCGACGAGCGCGGTCGAGGCGCGCGCATTGCTGGTGACGGAAGCCATGCCGAGCCGGGCGAAACGGTCGATCTGCAGGGCACGGGCACGGGCGACGCGGCGGGCGACGGTCTCGCTGGCCTCGGCGGCCATCGGGCGGATGAGGTCCGTCGCGGAGACGGCCGGCACGTCGATGCGGATATCGATGCGATCCATCAGCGGGCCGGAAATGCGGGCCTGGTAGTCGCTCATGCAGCGCGGGCCGCGGGCGCAGGTCCGGCCGGGTTCGCCCGCCATGCCGCAGCGGCAGGGGTTCATCGCCGCAACGAGCTGCATGGCGGCGGGATAGCTCACCCGGTGGTTCGCCCGGGCGATGATGCATTCCCCGGTCTCGAGCGGCTGGCGCAGCGCATCGAGCGCCTGGGGCGAGAATTCCGGCAGCTCGTCGAGGAAGAGCACGCCGTTATGGGCCAGCGAGACCTCGCCCGGCCTTGCCCGCGACCCGCCGCCGACGAGCGCGGCCATGGTGGCGGAATGATGCGGCGCGCGGAAGGGCCGGCGATCCGACAGCCGGCCGCCGGAAAGCTGGCCGGCGATGGAATGGATCATCGAGACCTCCAGCAGCTCCCGCGGCGAGAGCGGCGGCAGGATGGCGGCAAGGCGCGCGGCCAGCATGGACTTTCCCGAGCCCGGCGGGCCGACCATCAGGAGATTATGGTTGCCGGCCGCCGCCACTTCCAGCGCCCGCTTGGCGCTTTCCTGGCCGCGGATATCGGCAAGGTCCGGCAGGTCCGCGGCTGCCGCCCGGATTGCCGGCGCCGGCCGGGACAGGACCTGCGTTCCCTTGAAATGATTGGCGAGCGCAATCAGGCTGCGCGGCGCCAGGATATCGAGGCCGCTGCCGGCCCAGGCGGCTTCCGCGCCGTTTTCCGCCGGACAGATCAGCCCCTTGCCGAGCGCGTTCGCCCCCATGGCGGCGGGCAGCGCCCCGGCGACGGCGGCGATCGTCCCGTCGAGGTTCAGCTCACCGATGACGACATAGTCCTCCAGCGCATCGCCCGGCACGGCGCCGAGCGCCATCATCAGGCCGAGCGCGATGGCAAGGTCGTAGTGGCTGCCTTCCTTCGGCAGGTCCGCCGGGGCGAGATTGACCGTCACGCGCTTCGGCGGCAGCGAAAGGCCGGAGGCATGCAGGGCCGCCTGCACCCGCTCGCGGCTTTCGGCGACCGCCTTGTCCGGCAGGCCGACGATCTGCATGCCCACCTTGCCGGGCGCCACCATGACCTGCACGTCGACGGGCACGCCCTCGATGCCCTGGAATGCGATCGTCCCGACCCGCGCCACCATGATTGCCTCCGCCCGTTCCCGCGGCGCTGCGCCATTCTCGGCGCAAGGCTACCGCGACACGTTTTCGCCGAAAACGTCCCCTGCACCCGCCCCTGGGTTGCATCTGCAAATCTGGCATGGAATCCGGAATGAAACAAGAACAATCATAGAACTTGCGAGAGAATTTTCCGCGCGCCGGTTGCAGCCGGTTGCATTTGCGGAACGAAGGCGGGACGTTCGCGAACGGAACGTCCCGCAAAACCCTTCGAGGCGGGCCGCAAGACGCTCAGCGCTTGCTTTCGATGGCGTCCCACAGCAGGGCGGAGATGTCGGCGCCGCCGAATTTCCTGACTTCCCGGATGCCGGTCGGGGAGGTCACGTTGATCTCGGTCATGTAGTCGCCGATGACGTCGATGCCGACGAAGAGGAAGCCGCGCTCGCGCAGCGCCGGGCCGATGCGGGTGCAGATCTCCTTTTCGCGGGCCGTCAGCTCGGTCGGCTCCGGGCGGCCGCCGGCATGCATGTTGGAGCGGGCGTCGTGTTCGGCAGGCACGCGGTTGATGGCGCCGACCGGCTCGCCGTCGACGAGCAGGATGCGCTTGTCGCCCTTGCGCACGTCCGGCAGGTATTGCTGGGCGATGAAGGGTTCGCGGAACATCTGGCCGAACATTTCGAGCAGCGAGGAAAGGTTGCGGTCGTCCTTGGTGGAATGGAAGACGCCGGCACCGCCATTGCCGTAGAGCGGCTTCAGGATCATGTCGCCCATCTCCTCGCGGAAACGGCGGATTTCGGCGGGATCGCGCGTGATCAGCGTTGCCGGCATGAGGTCGGCGAATTCGGTGACGAAGATCTTCTCCGGCGAGTTGCGCACCCAGGCGGGGTCGTTGACGACAAGCGTCCTGGGGTGGATGCGCTCCAGGAGATGCGTCGAGGTGATGTAGGACATGTCGAAGGGCGGGTCCTGGCGCAGGAGCACCACGTCCATCGTCGAGAGGTCGACGCGCTCGGGCGTGCCGAGCGTATAGTGATCGCCCTTGACGTCGCGCAGTTCCATCGGCTCGACGGCGGCATAGACCTTGCCGTCGCGCAGGCTGAGGCGGTCGGGCGTGTAGTGGAACAGCCTGTAGCCCCGGTTCTGCGCCTCCAGGCTCATGGCGAAGGTGGAATCGCCGGCGATGTTGATGGTCGACACATGGTCCATCTGGACCGCGACGTTCTTGATCTTTGCCATGAAAAGTCCCCTCAGGAATGCCCGACACATTTAGGGTGCGGGCGGCGCGATGGCAACGGGCCTCGCGCGGGGTCAGGCGAAGCCGTCGATCCGGCAGGTGATGAGGTCGTGGTCGGAGAGCGGACGGCCGGAAGGATCGAGCGAGGGCACGATGCGCGTATCGGAAACCGCAAGGCCGCGCGAGAAGAACCAGTCGAGCTTCATGGCCCGTTCCGGCCAGCGCGTGATGAGGCTCGGGCGTGTCGTCATCCTGTCCAGCGGACCGCCATGGCGGGTGAAGCCGCGCTCGGCCGCGCGGGCGAAAAGCCCTTCCGCCTCGAAGTCGCCGCCGGCATGGTTGCCGGTGTTGAGATCACCGCCGATGAGGACGGGGTGGCCGGGGAAGGCCGCATCGAGGGCGTCGATAAGGCCGACCATCTGGCGCTCGCGATAGGCGGCCGTGGTGGCGCTTTCGAAATGGGTGGAGACGAGAACGAGCGGGCCGGCCTCCGTGTTGACGACGGCGCCGACCGCCATGCGCTCGCCGAGGCGCGGCTGGTCGGCCTCGCCCATGAACCAGAGGCGCTCGCCCTCCAGCCGCAGCAGGAAGGCCGCGTGCAGCGGCACGGTGGCCATGAGGCCGTTGCCGTGCAGGCCGCGGCGGTTGAACCGGTCCCTGCAGAATTCCAGCTCCGTATCCGAGCCGAGGCCGAGCTCGATGAACTCGACGCCGTAGAGATAGGCCATGCCGAGATCGCCGGCGACCTCGGCCGTGGTGTGGCGCTGGCGCGTGCGGGCCATGCCGTCGTCCATCTCGGAGAGCAGAACGATCTCGGCACCGGTGGCGCCGAGATGTTCGGCGCTTTCGAGCGGGAAGAGGCAGCGTTCGAGGTTCCAGGCGGCGACGGTGAAGGGAAAGGGCAGCGGTTCGGCGCGTTCGGCCCGGCCGCCCTTCTCCACCGCGTTCATGCAGGCAAGCTGCGCCATGCGGGCATCGTGCGCGGAGATGGATTTTTCGAGATCGGCTATCGCCATGCGCTCCGCCGGAGTAGGGGCGGTCAGTCTGTCGACGGTGGTGCGGATCATGATGCGGCGGCCTCCAGCACCGGCAGGCCGGCGGCAAGGGTTTCCAGGCGGTCTTCGCCCGGCCAGTCGATCCGCCGGCCGCTGGCGCTGTCGAAGAAATGCAGCCGCGACGGCGCGACCGAGAGCGAGACGGTTTCCGGCAGCGGGTTTTCCGAGGAGACAGCGGCGACGAGCGGCTGATCGCCGACAAGGCCGTGCACGAGGCGCTGGGCCCCCAGTTCCTCGACATAATCGACCCGGAAGGGCAGGCTGCCCTCCCCCTCCGGATGGAGGCGCAGGTCCTCGGCGCGCAGGCCGACGGTCACGGCGCCCTGCGTCGGCACCGTGGCGCCGAGATCGATGAGGGCGGGTCCGAGGGCGAGCTTGCCGCCGTGCACTTCGCCCTCCGCGAGATTCATGGCCGGCGAACCGATGAAGCTGGCGACGAAGGTGGTGGCGGGACGGTGGTAGACGTCGAGCGGCCGGCCGATCTGCTCGATCCTGCCGCCGGAGAGCACGACGAGCCGGTCGGCGAGCGTCATCGCCTCCAACTGGTCGTGGGTGACGTAGATCGAGGTCGTGCCGACGCGGCGCTGCAGGCGCTTGATCTCGCCGCGCATGGAGACGCGCAGCTTGGCATCGAGGTTGGAGAGCGGCTCGTCGAAGAGGAAGGCGGAGGGTTTGCGCACGATGGCGCGGCCCATGGCGACGCGCTGGCGCTGGCCGCCCGAGAGGGCACGGGGCTTTCGCTCCAGATAGGGCTGGAGTTCGAGCATACGGGCGGCTTCCGCCACGCGCGCGTCGATCTCGGCCTTCGGCGTGCGGCGGTTCTTCAGGCCATAGGCGAGGTTTTCGTAGACCGTCATGTGCGGATAGAGCGCATAATTCTGGAAGACCATGGCGATGTCGCGGTCGGCCGGGTCGATCTCGTTGACGACGCGCGGGCCGATCGTCACCTCGCCTTCGCTGATCGTCTCCAGCCCCGCGACCATGCGCAGCAGCGTCGATTTTCCGCAGCCGGAGGGGCCGACGAGCACGATGAACTCGCCGTCGGCGATGTCGATCGAGACGGCGCTGACGGCGGTCACGCCGCCATTGTAGATCTTGGATACGTCCTTGATGCTGATCGCTGCCATGGGACGAGCCTCCTATTTGTCGCTTTCCGTAAGACCCTTGATGAACCACCGCTGGAAGATCAGCACGATCATGACCGGCGGCAGCATGGCGAGGATCGCCAGCGCAAAGGCCTCGTTGTAATCGGGAATGTTGGAGCCCACCCAGACGAGCAGGATCTGCTTGATGCCGCGCACCAGCGTGAAGAAGCGCTCGTCCGTCGTCATCAGCGTCGGCCAGAGATACTGGTTCCAGCCATAGACGAACATGATGATGAAGATGGCGGCCATCATGGTGCGCGAGAGCGGCACGAGCACGTCGATGAAGAACTTGAACGGCCCGGCGCCGTCGATGCGCGCGGCCTCCAGCAGCTCCTCCGGCACGGACTTGAAGAACTGGCGGAAGAAGAAGGTGCCGGTGGCCGAGGCCAGCAGCGGCACGATCAGGCCGGTATAGGTGTTCGTCAGCGAGAGCTTGTTCATCACCTCGTAGGAGGGAAGGATGCGCACTTCCAGCGGCAGGAGCAGCGTCGTGAAGATCATCCAGAAGAACAGCGTGCCGAGCCTGAAGCGGAAATAGACGATGGCATAGGCGGCGAGCATCGACAGCACGATCTTGCCGGCCGCGAAACCGATGCCGAGGATCAGCGAGTTCCAGATCATGCGGGCGCCGGTGATCTTGCCGGTGAAGCCGCCTTCCCGCGTCAGCACGGTGTTGTAGGTCTCGGTGAAGTGGCCGCCCCAGGCAAGCGAGAGGCCGTTGCGGTGGATGTCGGCCGCCTCGTGGGTGGAGGTCATGAAGGCGACCACCACGGGGGCGACCATGACGAAGACGCCGAGGAGGAGAACGAGGTGATCGAGGAGACGGATGCGGTTCATGGCGGGCGCCCTCTCAATTGTAGTGCACGCGCCGCTCGATGAAGCGGAACTGGAAGATGGTGAGCACGAAGACGACGATCATCAGGATGACCGACTGGGCCGAGGAACCGCCGAGGTCGTTGCCGCGGAAGCCGTCCATATAGACCTTGTAGACCAGGGTGATCGGGTTGTTGGCCGCCTTGTCCTTCACCATCACGTCGATGACGCCGAACGTGTCGAACAGCGCATAGGTCATGTTGATGACGAGCAGGAAGAAGGCGGTGGGCGCGAGCAGCGGCAGCGTCATCGTCCAGAAGCGCCGCATGCCGGAGCGGCAGTCGATGGCGGCGGCTTCCCGCACGGAGGCCGGAATGCTCTGCAGGCCCGAGAGGATGAAGATGAAATTGTAGGGGATCTGCTTCCACACCGACACGATGATCATGGCGATGGCGGTGTCGTTGTAGTTGAGGCCGACCTTCATGTCCCAGCCGAAAAGGGCGGCGAACTTCACCAGCGGGCCGATATGCTGGTCGAAGAACATCATGCCCATCAGGCCGGCGACCGGCGGGGCGATGGCATAGACCCAGATCAGCAGCGTCTTGTAGGCGGCGCTGCCCTTCAGCACCGCATCCGCCTTGACGGCGAGCAGCATGCCGATGCCGAGCGAGAGGAAGGTGACGAGCGCGGTGAAGACCACGGTGAAGCGGGCGATCGACTGGTACTGCACGGAGCCGAGCGCATCCGAATAGTTCGACAGGCCGACGAAGGTGGCGCCGAAGCCGAAGGGATCCTCGAGATAGAAGGACGACTGGATCGCCTGGACGGACGGCCAGTAGAAGAACACGAAGATGATCGCCATCTGCGGTGCGAGGAAGAGATAGGGCAGATAGGGCGAGGAGAATTGCACGCGCTTCATGGGCGATCCTTCGATGGCGGACACCCCCTCATCCGGCCTGCCGGCCCCCTTCTCCCCGGCGGGGAGAAGGGGAGATGTTGCAGCGTCTGCGGTCCCCCTCTCCCCTTGGGGAGAGGGTCGCCGAGCGAAGCGGAGGCGGGGTGAGGGGGATTCCTACCCTGTCAGCCGGCGGTCTTGGCGAAGCGGGCGAGCAGGTCGTTCGCTTCGGTCTCGATCGTCTTCATGGCGTCTTCGACCGAGGTTTCGCCGGCGAAGATGCGGCCGTATTCGCGCTCCATGATCTCGCGGATCTGCGGGTAGAAACCGAGGCGGTAGCCCTTCGACCAGTCGCCCGACTTGAGCATGAGCTGCTGGATGCCGACTTCGGCGACCGGGGTCTTTTCATAATAGCCTTCGGACTTCGCCAGCTCGTAGGCCGCCTTGGTGATGGCGACGTAGCCGGTGGCCTGGTGATAGAACTTCTGGATTTCCGGCGAGGTCAGGAACTGGAAGAAGTCGGCCGTGCACTTGTTCTCTTCGTCCGGCTTGCCGGACATGGCGAACAGCGCGGCACCGCCGATGAACGAGTTGGTGCCGGCCCCTTCAATGCCCTGCCAGTAGGGCAGGAAGGCCGCGGTGAACGGCTTCTGCGCCGTCTTCTGGAGGCCGCCGAACGAACCGGACGACCCGATCCAGAGGGCGGCCTTGCCATCTTCGAAGAGCTTCTGGTTGTCGTTCCAGCCGGCACCGAAATAGCCGAAATAGCCCTCGTCGGCCCAGGCCTTCAGCTTGGTGAACATCATGACGAGGTTCGGGTCCGTCATGTTGATCTTCGTGTCGGTGACCGAATCGTAGCCGTTGTTGTTCGTCGCGAACTGGATGTTGTTGCGCGAGAAGAAGTTTTCCGTGAACTGCCAGGTGAGCTGCGACTGGACGAGCGGCAGGTAGCCGGCTTCCTTCAGCTTCGGCGCGATCGCCTCGAACTCTTCCCAGGTCTTCGGCGCTTCGACGCCGGCCTTCTCCAGGGCCTCGGTGTTCACGTACATGATCGGGGCGGAGGAGTTGAACGGCATGCCTACGAACTTGCCGTCCGGCGCGGCGTAGAAGTAGCGCACGCCCTCGATGAAGGCTTCGCGGTCGAACGGGTGGCCGGCGCCGGTGATCAGGTCTTCGGCCGGGATGACGGCGCCCGGAGCGTTGATGATCGTCGCCGCGCCGGCGTCGAAGACCTGCAGGATGTTCGGCTGTTCGCCCGAGCGGAAGGCGGCGATGCCGGAAGCAAGCGCTTCCTCGTAGGTGCCCTTGGAAACCGGCGTCAGGGCACAGGCCGACTGGGCGGCGTTGAACTTCTGGGCGACTTCGTTGATGACCTCGCCGTTGCGGCCGGCCATGCCGTGCCACCAGGTGATGTTGGTGGCGGCCATCGAGGCCGAGGCGGAAAACGCGAGTGCGAAACCTGCGAGGGAAAGCGGCTTGAACATGGGTTGCTCCTCTTCACCGGATTTGGTGTGAGGGTGCACTAATGAGCCACCGTGACGGGCGCGTTACGGTTTCATGTCAGTTTCGTTACATTTTCCTTTTGGTCAAAACGCATCCGGCAGATGCCGGGGAAGCCGCCAGGGGCGGACGGCGACAATGTCGTACCGGAGGGAGAGGCGGTGGCCGTCGGGCTGGCGCGAGAGCCAGATTTCGCTTGCCGCGCGGATGCGCCCTTGCGCGGTTCCGGTGACGGCGAAGACGGCGCTGTCGACGTCACGGCGCGCCTTCACCTCGACGCAGACGACGAGGTCGCCGCGCCGCGCGATGATGTCGATCTCGCCGAGCTTCGTGCGGTAGCGGATCGCGCGGATGCGAAAGCCCTTGGCGGCAAGGTAGAGCGCGGCGATGTATTCGGAGACGTGTCCGCGGCGAAAGGCCTTCAGCCGGCCCGTATCCGCCGGCCTATTGCCCATCGCCGCCCTTCAGGTCGATGAGGCGCTGGTAGAGGTCGCGCCGCGGCAGGCCGGTCTGCCGCGCGGCCTCGGTGGCCGCCTTGCCGGCCGGCATGTCCCTGACGAGCGCGGCAAGCAGCCGGTCGACATCTTCCGCCTCGGGCGCGGCCGCCGCACCCGGCGGGCCGATGACGAAGACGATCTCGCCCTTGACGGCGTGGCCGTCGCCATAATGCGCCGACAGCTCCCCGAGCGTTCCGCGGCGGAATTCCTCGAAGGTCTTGGTCAGTTCGCGGCAGACACAGGCCGCCCGCCCCTCCCCCAGCACCTCGGCCGCCGCCGCGACCGTCGCGGCGATGCGATGCGGGGATTCGAAGAACAGCAGCGTCGCCGGCACGCCCGCAAGCTCGGCGAGGCGATCGCGCCGCGCCTTGTCCCTGGACGGCAGGAAGCCGGCGAAGAAGAAGGCCTCGTTGGGCAGGCCGGAGCCGACGAGCGCGGCAAGCGGGGCGGAGGCGCCGGGGATCGGCACGACGCGGTGCCCGGCCGCAATCGCGAGCAGCGCCAGCCGGTATCCGGGATCGGAAACGAGCGGCGTGCCGGCATCGGAGACGAGGGCGACGGATCTGCCTCCCTCCAGCGCGGCGATGAGGCGTGGGCCCGCCTCGTCCGCATTGTGCTCGTGGTAGGCGTAGGGCCGGTTGACGATGCCGTAGCGGTCGAGCAGCACGCGGGTGACGCGCGTGTCCTCGCAGGCGAGCACGTCGGCGCCTGCCAAGGTTTCGAGCGCCCGCAGCGTGATGTCGGAGAGATTGCCGATCGGCGTCGCGACGAGATAGAGCGCCGGCTCCAGCGGCCGGGCGGGGATCACGGCATTGTGCAGGCGGAAAGTCTTCGCGCCTTCGCCCCCGCCGTTTGCCGCACCCTCGTCCCGCATCGCCCGTCACCTTTCCAGCCGCTGGACGGCCGCATGTCTTCATCCTTATGGGCGAGCGGGCAGGCCCTCGCAAGGTCCGGCGGTTGACTATCCTGTGTTCCACGCCGTTAGCACTTGCAAAGTTCCGCATGTTTCTGCCATTTTGCCCGTCCACATCTTCCGGCGCCCGCCGGGATTTCAAGGCAATGCCGCGCCGGACCTCCGGCGTGCTAGCGGTCGAAAGCGGTACAGTTCATGCGCATTACTCTCGAGCGGTCCAATCTTCTGAAGTCGCTGAACCACGTCCATCGCGTGGTCGAACGGCGCAACACGATCCCGATCCTCTCGAACGTGCTGCTGCGCGCGGACGGCGCGAGCCTCGACATGAAGGCGACCGACCTCGACCTCGAGATCACCGAGGCGACGCCCGCCCAGGTCGAGCAGGCCGGCGCGACGACCGTTCCGGCGCACCTGCTCTACGACATCGTGCGCAAGCTCTCGGACGGTTCGGAAGTGCTGCTCGCCACCAGCGCCGACGGCGCCTCGATGACGGTCGCCTCGGGCCGTTCCAAATTCTCGCTGCAATGCCTGCCGCAGTCCGATTTCCCGGATCTCACCGCCGGCAGCTTCTCGCACACGTTCCGCCTCAAGGCGACGGATCTCAAGATGCTGATCGATCGCACCCAGTTCGCGATCTCGACGGAGGAGACCCGCTACTACCTCAACGGCATCTTCATCCACACGATCGAGAGCAAGGGCGAACTGAAGCTCCGGGCCGTCGCCACCGACGGCCATCGCCTGGCCCGCGCCGATGTCGAGGCCCCCTCGGGCTCCGAGGGCATGCCGGGCATCATCATCCCGCGCAAGACGGTCGGCGAGCTGCAGAAGCTGGTCGACAATCCGGACCTGACCGTCACCGTCGAGGTCTCGGACGCGAAGATCCGCTTCACCATCGGCTCCATCGTGCTGACCTCCAAGCTGATCGACGGCACGTTCCCGGATTACCAGCGCGTGATCCCGACAAACAATGACAAGGAACTGAAGATCGACTGCCAGTCCTTCGCCCAGGCCGTCGACCGCGTCTCCACCATTTCCTCCGAGCGCGGCCGCGCCGTGAAGCTGGCGCTCGGCGACGGCCAGCTGACGCTGACCGTCAACAACCCGGATTCGGGCAGCGCTACGGAAGAGCTGCCGGTCGGCTATGACAGCGACCCGCTGGAAATCGGCTTCAACGCGAAATACCTGCTCGACATCACCTCCCAGCTCTCCGGCACGGAGGCCGTCTTCATGCTGGCCGATCCGGGCTCGCCGACGCTGGTGCGCGACCTTGCCGGCGACGACGCGCTCTACGTGCTCATGCCGATGCGCGTATAGACGCCGCCATATCGGGAAACCGCCTTGGAACCCGCCGGTCCTCCGGCGGGTTCTTTTTTAGGAAGCGCTTTCGCGGGCGGGGGAAACTTGCAGGCGGCGGCGCAATCAGACTTGTTTTTGACGCAAACCGCGTCACATATTCGCAGAAGGCCGGGCGAAGCAGGCGGACACGAAGCCCCTTCCCGGCCATGTAGAAGTGCTACCATGAAGGGGGATGGCATGACGTTGCGCGTGAAGGTCAAGGAACGGCTCGGCAAGAAATTTGACGACGAGATCCGGTTCTTCAAGGGCTGGATGAGCAATACGCGGGCCGTCGGTTCGATCATCCCCACCTCTTCGGTCACCGCGCGCCGCATGGCGAGCGTCATCAATCCGGCCTCGGGCCTTCCCGTGCTCGAACTCGGGCCGGGCACCGGCGTCATCACCAAGGCAATCCTCGGGACCGGCCTTGCGCCGGAAAAGCTGACCTCGGTCGAGTTCTCCACGGATTTCTACAATCACCTCGTCGCGCGCTTCCACGGCGTCAACTTCATCAATGGCGATGCCTTCGACCTCGACAGGACGCTCGGCGATCTTCGCGACGCCACCTTCGACAGCGTCATCTCCGCCGTGCCGCTGCTCAATTTCCCGATGCACAGGCGCGTCGCGCTGATCGAGGACCTGCTCTCGCGCGTTCCCGCCGGCCGGCCGGTCGTGCAGATCTCCTATGGCCCGCTCTCCCCCGTCGTCGCCATGCCGGACCGCTACCAGATCAGCCATCTCGACTTCGTCGTGCGCAACATCCCGCCGGCGCAGCTCTGGACCTACCGCCGCACCCATTGAGGGGCGGCCATGTTCGCCCTTTATATCACCCATCCGCAGGTCGCCATCGACCCGGCCGTGCCGGTGCCCGACTGGGGCTTGTCCGAGCGCGGCCGCGAACGGGCCCTGCTCGCCGCCTCGGCCGGCTGGGCGCGGCAGATCGGCCGCTTCGTGGCAAGCACCGAGCGCAAGGCGATCGAGACGGCGGAAATCCTTGCCGCCGGCCGCCTTGCCGTCGAGACCGACCACGCCATGGGCGAGAACGACCGTTCCGCCACCGGCTACCTGCCGCCCGATGCCTTCGAGGCCGCGGCCGACGAATTTTTCGCCCATCCGGAGCGGAGTTTTCGCGGCTGGGAGCGCGCGGTGGATGCGCAGGCGCGTATCGTCGCCGCCGTCGAGCGGGCGCTGGCCGGTCACGACCCGGAAATCCCGATCGCCTTCGTCGGCCATGGCGGCGTCGGCACGCTGCTGAAAGGATACCTCAAGGGCAAGCCCATACGCCGGGACGGCGACCAGCCGGGCGGCGGCGGCAATCTTTTCGCTTTCGGCCTTGCGGACCGCATCGTCGCATGCGACTGGACGCCAATGGAATCTTGGAAAGGGTTTTGACCATGTCCGCGCGCGACCGCCTGATCGTTGGCCTCGATGTACCGACCATCGCGGAGGCGGAAAAGGTGGTCCAGACGCTCGGCGACACCGCCCTCTTCTACAAGATCGGCTACCAGCTGGTCTTTGCCGGCGGCCTGGAATTCGCCCGCGACCTCGCCAGGGATGGCAAGAAGGTCTTCCTCGACATGAAGCTGCTCGACATCGACAACACGGTGGCCAAGGGCGTCGAGAACATCGTCAAGATGGGCATGTCCATGCTGACCCTGCACGCCTATCCGAAGGCCATGGCCGCCGCCGTCGCCGCCGCCAAGGGTTCCGATCTCTGCCTCCTCGGCGTCACGGTGCTCACCTCCATGGACGCCAAGGACGTCATCGACGCCGGCTACGAATACGATCCGCACACGCTGGTGCTGCGCCGCGCCGAACAGGCCCGCATCGCCGGCATGGGCGGCGTCGTCTGCTCCGCCGAGGAAGCCAGGGCCGTGCACAAGATCGTCGGACCCGACATGGCGATCGTCACGCCGGGCATCCGCCCGGCCGGCGCCGATCTCGGCGACCAGAAGCGCGTCATGACCCCGGCCGACGCGCTGAAGGCCGGCTCCAGCCACCTCGTCGTCGCCCGCCCGATCGTTAAGGCAGACGATCCGCTTGCCGCAGCAAGCGCGATCCTCGCCGAAATGGACGGCATACGCGCAGCATAACAAAAGGGAGAGAGACATGCCCAAGGGCTACTGGATCGCACAGGTCGATGTGCGCGACACCGAACGCTACAAGGATTACGTCGCCGCTGCCAAGCCGGCCTTCGAAAAGTACGGCGCGAACTTCATCGCCCGCGGCGGCGCCTTCGCGCAGCTGGAAGGCCGCGTGCGCGCCCGCAACGTGATCATCGAGTTCCCCTCGCTGCAGGCCGCCGTCGATTGCTACAATTCGCCGGAATACCAGGTCGCCGCCGCCATCCGCCAGGAAGTGGCGGACGCGGAAATGGTGGTCGTCGAGGGCCTCTGAGCCGGCCATCCCGGCTCCCGGAAAAACCCGGCACAAGAGACGCTTCGCCGCGCTTCACCTTGCGAACGCTTTGGGCTATGTAGGCGCTACCGACCTACAATGTTCTTCAGGAGCAGCCTCATGACCTTGTCCAACCTTCCGCCGCTCGTCACAGTCTTCGGCGGCTCGGGCTTCGTCGGGCGTCATGTGGTGCGTGCGCTGGCGCGCCGCGGCTACCGCATCCGCGTCGCTGTCCGCCGGCCGGACCTTGCCGGCTTCCTGCAGCCGATCGGCGGCGTCGGCCAGATTTCCTTCGTGCAGGCGAACCTGCGCTACCGCCAGTCCGTCGATCGCGCCGTGGAAGGCGCCGACCACGTCATCAACTGTGTCGGCATCCTCTTCGAGAGCGGCCGCAACAATTTCGACGCCGTGCAGGATTTCGGCGCCCGCGCGGTGGCGGAAGCCGCCCGCGCCGTCGGTGCGAAGCTCACCCACGTCTCCGCCATCGGCGCCGACGAGAAATCCGCATCCTCCTACGCCCGCACCAAGGGTCGCGGCGAAGCGGCGGTGCTGCGCACGGTTCCCGATGCCGTCATCCTGCGACCCTCCATCATCTTCGGCCCGGAAGACGGCTTCTTCAACAAGTTCGCCACCATGGCCCGCTATGCCCCGGCCCTGCCGCTGATCGGCGGCGGCCACACGAAGTTCCAGCCGGTCTACGTGGCCGACGTCGCCGAAGCCGTCGCCCGCTCGGTGGACGGCACGATCGAGCGCGGCCGCATCTACGAGCTCGGCGGTCCGGAAGTGCTCACCTTCCGCCAGTGTCTCGAAACCATGCTGCGCGTGATCGACCGCAAGAACCCGCTCGTCTCGCTGCCCTTCGGCATCGCCTCGCTGATCGGCTCCATCGCCTCGCTCGTGCCCCTTATCAAGCCGCCGCTGACGGCCGACCAGGTCACGCTGCTGCGTGTCGACAATGTGGTCTCCGACGCCGCCCGCAGCGAGGGCCGCACGCTGGAGGCGATCGGCATCGAGCCGGTCCTCGTCGAGGCGATCCTGCCGAGCTACCTCGTGCGCTACCGGCCGCAGGGCCAGTTCACGCGGATCGACCGCGCCGCCTGACCGATTTCCATCCTAAATAACCGGCCGGCACGGGGCGATCCCGCGCCGGCCGGCCCGTGTTTTTCGAAGCGCTTTGGGCAGGCTGTTGCACTTATGCAGCGGTTAAAAAAATCACTGCGGCATTTACGCGCGATTCAGCATGTCGCGATATTGATTGTCTTCGGGCCAGCGAATAAACACCGCCCCCGTCGCGTCGTACTGATGACAGTTCTGCGGCGTATTTTCAGGACTTTGAGAGGCTTCCGGCGCAATGGGCAAGGCAATTGCAATCTTCTTCGGATTTTCGGCTCTGATCATCGTGGCCGGATCCTTTGCCGCGCCGTCGACGGTCTCGGCCGGCAAGCACGGCTGTTCGCCGGCCTACGGCGTCGATCCCTGCACGACCGCCTCGGTCAAGTAAGGGCGGGCCGGCCAGAGCCGGCCGTAACAATCTTCACCCGAAGATCAGAAGGCCGATGAGGCCCAGCGTTCCCACGACGATCCGCCAGATGGCGAACAGCGTGAAGCCGCGGCGCGAGACGAAGTCGAGCAGCGAGCGCACGACGAAGAGACCCGCCACGAAGGCTGCGAGGAAGCCGACGCCGATGACGAGAAGGTCGTCGGACGAGAGCGCGTCGCGGTTCTTGTAGAGATCGAGCGTGAAGGCGCCGACCATGGTCGGCATGGCGAGGAAGAAGGAAAACTCCGCCGCCGAGCGCTTGTCCGTGCCCATCAGCAGGGCGCCGGCGATCGTCGCCCCCGAGCGCGAGGTGCCGGGGATCATGGCCAGGCACTGGCAAAGGCCGATCTTGAAGGCGAGCGACGGCGGGTACTTCATCGCATCCGTATAGCGCGGCTGGAGCGGCAGGCGGTCGATCACGTAGAGGATGACGCCGCCGACGATCAGCACGATGCAGATCAGCATCGGGGTTTCGAAGAGTACCGTCTTGATGAAATCATGCGCCAGCGCGCCGATGACGGCGGCCGGCAGGAAGGCGATGAGCACGCTGGCGACGAAGCGCCGTGCCTCCGGGCTCGACGGCAGCGCAAAGGCGATGCGGAGCAGCTTGGCCGCGTAGACGGAGAGGATGGCGAGGATCGCGCCGAGCTGGATGAGCACGGCGAAGGTGTTGCCTGGCGACTTGAAGCCGAGGAAGTGCCCGGCGAGCAGGATATGGGCGGTGGAGGACACCGGGATGAATTCGGTCAGGCCCTCGATCAAACCGAGAATGAGGGCGCTGACGATGGACTGGTCTGCCATGTAGGTTCCTTGGGAAAGGGGACGAAAGCCACGGAATGAAGCGGGCTTCGAGCCTCCCACAAAACCCCGCCCGGAGGTTTTGTGGGAGGCCCATACGGCAAAAAGCCCGATTCGCTTGTGTTTGTACCACCAAATTTCTATAGGTTCGTCAAATCAGCCATGGTCAAATCAGCCCGCATGCGCGCTCGACCCGGCCACAGCCCCTTCCGCAAGACCAGCAAAGCAGCCTGATGCCCACACTCTATCATCACCCGATGTCCGCCGCGTCCCGCTTCGTCCGCCTGATCCTGGCGGAATACGG
This sequence comes from Shinella sp. WSD5-1, assembly GCF_963942435.1. Classification (GTDB taxonomy): domain Bacteria; phylum Pseudomonadota; class Alphaproteobacteria; order Rhizobiales; family Rhizobiaceae; genus Shinella; species Shinella yambaruensis. The sequence goes on along the minus strand of NZ_OZ012596.1, from coordinate 865,551 downwards.
GTTCCAGACGGAGCTTGCCGAAGAACAGCCCTGGGAAAACCGGCGTGATTTCCTCGCCCTCAACCCGGCCGGAACGCTGCCCGTCTATGTCGACGACAGCATGCGGGCGCTCTGCGGCGCGAGCATCATCTCCGAATATCTCGACGAGACGCACGGCGTCCTGAAGCGCGACCGCCGGCTGCTCGCCGAAGACCCCTTCCAGCGCGCGGAAATCCGCCGCCTGACGGAATGGTTCCTGCAGAAGATGGAGCAGGACGTGACGCGCCCGCTGGTGCGCGAGCGCATCTTCAAGCTGCAGATGACGCCGGACCAGGGCGGCGGCCCGCCGGACAGCAAGATCCTGCGCAATTCGCGCGCCAATATCCGCCAGCACATGAAGTATCTTTCCTGGCTCGCCGGTTCGCGCACCTATCTTGCCGGCGACCGCCTCAGCTATGCCGACCTTGCCGCCGCGGCCTGTCTTTCGGTGCTCGACTATATGGGCGAGATCAACTGGGCGGACGCGCCGCAGGCCAAGGAATGGTACCAGCGGCTGAAGTCCCGCCCCTCCTTCCGCCCGCTGCTGGCCGAGCGCGTGCGCGGCGTCACCCCGGTCTCGCACTACGCGGACCTCGACTTCTGAGGACGGGGCGATGTCGGGCGACGACAGGATCCGGCGCCGCCTGACCGACTTCCTCAAGGCGGAAGCGGCGGACAAGGGGTTCGACCTCTGTCGCATCACCGCCCCCGATTCCATTCCCGAGGCGCCGCCCCGGCTCGCCGACTTCCTTGCCGCCGGCTATCACGGCACCATGGACTGGATGGCGGAGACCGAGGCACGGCGGGCCGATCCGCGCGTCCTGTGGAGCGCGGTGCGCTCCGTCGTCCTCTTCGGCATGAACTACGGCCCGGCGCACGATCCGCGCGCCGTGCTTTCCATGCCCGACCGGGCAGCGATCTCCGTCTATGCGCAGAACCGCGATTATCACGACCTCATCAAGGGCAGGCTGAAGGAAGTGGCGACGCGCTTTGCCGCCCGCGGCGGGGTGGACGTGAAGGTGTTCGTCGATACGGCGCCGGTCATGGAAAAGCCGCTCGCCGCCGCTGCCGGGCTCGGGTGGCAGGGCAAGCACACCAACCTCGTCAGCCGCACGCACGGCTCCTGGCTCTTCCTCGGCAGCCTCTTCACCACGGCCGACCTTGTCCGCGACGAGCCGGAGCGCGACCATTGCGGCTCCTGCCGCGCCTGCCTCGACGCCTGCCCGACCGACGCCTTTCCAGCGCCCTACAAGCTCGATGCGCGGCGCTGCATCTCCTATCTCACCATCGAGCACAAGGGACCGATCGATCCCGCCATCCGCGAGAAGATCGGCAACCGCATCTATGGCTGCGACGATTGCCTGGCCGCCTGCCCCTGGAACAAGTTCGCCGCCGCGGCCTCGCAGATGAAGCTCATCGCCCGCGAGGAACTGAAGGCGCCGGCGATCGCCGATCTCCTGACCCTCGACGATGCGGGTTTCCGTACGCATTTCTCCGGCTCGCCGGTCAAGCGTATCGGCCGCGACCGCTTCATCCGCAACGTGCTGATCGCCGCCGGCAATTCCGGCGACCGCAGCCTGATCGCGCCCTGCCTCCATCTTGCCGACGACGCGTCCCCCGTGGTGCGCGGCATGGCCGCATGGGCGCTTTCCCGGCTGATGGCGGCTTCCGAATTTACGAAATTTGCGGCAGGAAGGGCGGACGACGCGGACGCGGACGTGCGCGCGGAATATGAAAGAGCAAAGGCAGACTGTCGATGACGCATCTCCTGATCCTCGGCGCCGGCTTCTCCGGCAAGGCCATCGGCCAGACCTTCAGGGCGGCCGGTTTTTCCGTCTCCGGCACGACGCGCTCGGCGGAAAAGGCAGAGGGCCTTCGCGCCCTCGGCATCGCGCCGATCCTCTATGACGGCGGCCCGATCCCCGAGGCCCTTGCGGCCGACATGGCGCGCGCCACCCATGTCGTGCAGTCCATCGCGCCCGGCAAGGAGGGCGACCCGCTGTTCCGCGCCGGCATGCCGCCGATCTCCGCCCTGATGCCGGAGCTCGCCTGGGCCGGCTATCTTTCGACCGTCGGCGTCTACGGCGACCACAAGGGCGGCTGGGTGGACGAGGATACCGCGCTGAACCCGGTTTCCGCCCGCTCCATCGAGCGGGTGGAGGCGGAGAACCGCTGGCTCGACTTCGGCAGGGCCTCGGGCCTGCCCGTCGCCGTGCTGCGCCTTGCCGGCATCTACGGGCCGGGCCGCAATGCGCTGCGCAACATGGAAGAGGGCACCGCGCGCCGCCTCGTCAAGAAGGACCAGGTGTTCAACCGCATCCGCGTCGAGGATATCGGCCGTTCGGCCCTCTTCCTTGCACAGAAGTCCCTCGGCGGCCTCTGGAACATCACCGACAACGAGCCCGGTCCGCCGCAGGACGTGGTGGCGGAAGCCGCCCGGCTGATGGGCCTGCCGGTGCCGCCGGATATTCCTTTCGAGACGGCGGAACTTTCTCCCATGGCCCGGTCTTTCTACGCAGAGAACAAGCGCGTCTCGAACGCCAAGCTGCGTGCTGCCGGCTTCGAACTTCGCTTCCCGGACTATCGCCAGTCGCTCGCCGATCTCCATGCGGCCGGCCGCTGGCGCGGTTGAGGGGCGAGGCCGGCAGGGCTGGCTTTTGCGATTTAATACAACTTTTAATTTACCTGCCTCATTTTTGCCGCCGAATTCATGCGCAGTAACTGCTAATATTGAAAGTTTTTTCCGAGAATTTGCGCGATTGCCGGATGACCATTCCAACTTGCAAGTCGATCCAGTTTAGTGACTGATTCGGAAGATTCTTTTCCGCCATCCGAACGAAGATCAAAAATCCATCGCCGGCGATGGACTGTATATCGCACGGCCTCCCTACAGCAATTGCGGCGGGTTGAGGCACGTTTTTGCCATTTTTGCTTCCTCATAGGGCGATCATCACAGCGGAAATTCGCAACTTTCCCGGAAGGTCATCCGATACATGATGCTCAAGCTCTCCAGCCTCGCACTCGCCTCGCTCGTCACAGCCTCCTCCACCTTCGTTACATTCTCCGATGCTGAGGCCGCCGGTTGCGGTCGTGCCTCCTGGTATGCGCTGCACTCGCGCACCGCCTCCGGCGAGCGCATGAACCCGAACCTCCTGACGGCCGCCCACCGGAGCCTGCGCTTCGGCACCAAGGTGAAGGTCACCAACGCGAACAACGGCAAGAGCGTCGTGGTGCGCATCAACGATCGCGGCCCGTTCATCCGCGGCCGGGTGCTAGACCTCTCCAAGGCTGCCGCCTCCAACATCGGCATGATCCGCTCCGGCCACGCCAAGATCTGTTACGAAGTCATCGGCTGACGAGCGCTATTGTGCGGCTCCCGGCTTGCCCTTCGCGCATTCCGCCGCTACCACGACGCAAAACGGAGATGACGGATGCGATTGGGTGGGCGGCTCTCGGGAGCCATCGAGGTTCTGACGGATATCGAGACGCGGCGGCGCCCCGTCGCCGATGCACTGAAAGACTGGGGCCTCTCCCATCGGTTTGCCGGTTCCGGCGACCGCGCCGCGATCGGCAATATCGTCTATGACGCGCTGCGCATGAAACTGTCGCACGCCTTCCTGATGGACGATGACAGCCCCGCCGCCCTCGGCCATGCCGTGCTCCTGCGCCAATGGGGCCTCGCCCCCGAGGCGCTTGCCGCCGAGTTCGACGGCGACCGGTTTGCCCCGGAGCCCATTTCCGACGAAAAGCTTGCCGCCTTCCGCGCCCGCACTCTCGACGACGCCGCGCTGCATGTGCAGGGCGACATTCCCGAATGGATCCAGCCCGCCTTCGAGGCCAATTTCGGCGAGGCCTGGCTGGCGGAAGCCAAGGCGCTTGCCGGCCGGCCGACGCTGGACCTGCGCGCCAACACGCTGAAGGCCGGCCGCGACAAGGTGCTGAAGGCGCTGGAGCGCAACGCCGCCGTCGCCTCGGCCATCGCCCGCGAGGGCATCCGCATTCCCGCCGGCGAAGGCCCCTCGCGCCTGCCGAACGTCACCGCCGACCTTGCCTTCCAGAAGGGCTGGTTCGAGGTGCAGGACGAAGGCTCGCAGATCGTCGCCGATCTCGTCGTGCCGCAGGAGGGCGAGCAGGTGCTCGACTTCTGCGCCGGCGGCGGCGGCAAGACGCTCGCCATGGCGGCCGCCATGCACAACAAGGGCCAGGTGCACGCCTACGACACCGACCGCAAGCGCCTCGCCCCGATCATCGAGCGGCTGAAGCGTGCCGGCACGCGCAATGTCCAGGTGCACGAGACCATTGCCAGCCTTGCCCCGCTGAACGGCCGTTTCGACCGCGTGCTGGTCGATGCCCCCTGCACGGGCACCGGCACCTGGCGCCGCCGGCCGGACACCAAATGGCGCCTCACCGAAAAGAACCTCGAGGAACGCCTCACCCAGCAGCAGGAAGCGCTTGCCAATGCCAGCGCCTTCGTGCGGCCGGGCGGCTTCCTGCTCTATGTCACCTGCTCGATCCTGCCGCAGGAGAACGAGGAACAGGTGCACGGCTTCTGCGCGGCCAATCCGGAGTTCGAAATCCTGCCCGCGACCGACACCTGGAAAAAGCTGTTCGGCGCGGACAAGCCGCAGCCCTGGTCGCGCGACGGCAAGACCGTCACCCTGACGCCGGCCTCGACCGATACGGACGGCTTCTTCTTCTGCGCCATGGGCCGCAAGGCCTGAGGCGGTTGCGCTCTGTCAAGTGTACCGGAACAGCTTGAAATCGTTCTAAACTATACACTTTGACACAAGTTTTTATTTGGTCCATGACAGTAACGCCTGAATAATCCCGGGCCCGGCGAGATGCCGGACCATCCGGGCGGCGGCCGCCAAGGGAGGCAAGCCGTGACGTCCGGTGTCGGGGGACACATCGAACAGGACACCAGGAGACGTCATGACCACTTCCTTCCTCCGCGCGGCCGCCTTTGCGCTTGCTGCCGCGACATCGGGGCTCGCCATCGGTTCCGCCCATGCGGCCGCCGATCCGGCCGCGATCGTCAAGCACTATGCCGAAATCGCGCATGCCAAATTCTCCGACTCGCTCGACGCAGCAAAAGCGCTCGACGCAGCGGTCGACGCGCTCATCGCCAAGCCGGGCGACGACACGCTGCAGGCCGCGCGCGAGGCGTGGCTGAAGTCCCGCGTGCCCTACCAGCAGACGGAAGCCTATCGCTTCGGCAATCCGCTGGTCGATGACTGGGAAGGCAAGGTCAACGCCTGGCCGCTCGACGAGGGCCTGATCGACTATGTCGATGCCAGCTACGGCACGGAGAGCGACGAGAACGCCCTCTTCGTCGGCAATGTCATCGCCAATCCGAAGCTGGAGATTGGCGGCAAGACGATCGACGCCACCACCATCACGCCGGCCGTCCTGCAGGAGCTGCACGAGGCGGGCGAAGTGGAAGCGAACGTGGCGACCGGCTACCACGCCATCGAATTCCTGCTGTGGGGCCAGGACCTCAACGGCACCGGCAAGGGCGCGGGCAACCGCCAGGCGAGCGACTATGACACGGCCAATTGCACCAACGGCAATTGCGACCGCCGCGCCGCCTACCTGAAGGCCGCATCCTCGCTGCTCGTCACCGATCTGGAAGAGATGGTGACGGCCTGGGCGCCGGATGGCGACGCCGCCAAGAACGTCACCGCCGATCCGAAGGCCGGTATCACCGCCATGCTGACCGGCATGGGCTCGCTCTCCTATGGCGAACTTGCCGGCGAGCGCATGAAGCTCGGCCTCCTGCTGCACGATCCGGAAGAAGAGCACGATTGCTTCTCCGACAACACGCACAACTCGCACTACTACGATGTCGTCGGCATCCAGACCGTCTATACGGGCGAATATACCCGTGCGGACGGCTCGAAGCTCGCCGGCCCGTCGCTCTCCGAGCTGGTCGCGGAAAAGGACGCCGCGCTCGACACGGAGATGAAGGCCAAGCTCGACGCCAGCCACGCCGCCTTCAAGGCGCTGGTGGACCGCGCGGAAGGCGGCGAAGCCTACGACCAGATGATCGGTGAGGGCAACGAAGAGGGCAACAAGGTCGTCCAGGCCGCCGTCGACAGCCTGATCGACCAGACCAGGACGATCGAACGCGTCATCGCCTCGCTCGACCTCGGCACGATCGAGCTTGAAGGCTCCGACAGCCTGGATAATCCTAACGCTGTCTTCCAATGATAGAAGGCGGGCCGCTTCCCCCGGGTGGCGGCCCGATCCATACATGACAGAACGCCCCGCCCGCCCTCTGCTCGCGGCTCTTGCCGCGGTGTCCGTCGCGGCGGGCGTTTTCGTTCTGGGACCTGCCCATTCCACCGGCCGCGGGCGCGATGATCTTTCCGAAAAGGATCGCAAGCGCGTCGCCGCGGTGACGGCGCTAACGACGGATTTTTCCAAGGCCGAAGCCTATGAGGCGATGTCCGGCGGGGCGGCGACCTCGCTTGCATCCGTCAACGTCAACAGCTTCTCCCACTTCTCCGAGAACATCACCTTCGCGGAGGAAGAGACGTTCAAGCTCGGCAATGCGCTCTTCCAGAAACTCTGGGTCTCCTCGCCCTCCTCCACCCAGGCCTCCGACGGGCTGGGGCCGCTCTACAATGCGCGCTCCTGCCAGACCTGCCACATCAAGGACGGCCGCGGCCATCCGCCGGAGGGCGCCGCCGAGGCGACGTCGATGTTCCTGCGCCTCGCCCGCGCGGCAAGGACGCCGGAGGACGAGGCGGCGCTGAAAAGTTTTCGCGAGATGAGCCTGCCGGATCCGATCTACGGCCGCCAGCTTCAGGATCTCGCCATACCCGGCCTCAAGGCCGAGGGCCGCATGGTGATCGACTATACCGAGGAACCGGTGACGCTTGCCGGCGGCGAGGTCGTCACGCTGCGCCGGCCGACATATTCCGTCGCCGATCTCGCCTATGGCGACCTCGATGCGACGACGACGCTCTCGCCGCGCGTCACCCAGCCGATGCTCGGCCTCGGCCTCGTCCAGGCGATCCACGAGGCGGATATTCTCGCCCTTGCCGACCCCGACGATAAGGATGGCGACGGCATCAGCGGCAAGGCGGCCATCGCCATCGATCCGAAGACGGGCAAGGAGGCGCTCGGCCGGTTCGGCTGGAAGGCGCAGTCGGCCACCGTGCGCCAGCAGAGCGCCGACGCCTTCGCCTTCGACATCGGCCTTTCGACGCCGGACGTGCCGCTGCACCAGGGCGACTGCACGCCGGCGCAAAAAGCCTGCCTCGACCGGCCGGACGGCGTGCAGAAGCGGCTCGGCGATGCCGAGGCCCCGCCGCCGGTGATGGACCTCGTCACCTTCTATGCGGAGAACCTTGCCGTGCCGGCGCGGCGCAAGGCGAGTTTCGCCGAAACGCTGAACGGCAAGCGCATCTTCTACGAGACCGGCTGTACACGCTGCCATCAACCGAAATTCGTCACCCGGCGCGATGCCGGCAACAAGGCCCATGCCTTCCAGCTGATCTGGCCCTATTCCGATTTCCTGCTGCACGACATGGGCGAGGGCCTTGCCGACGGGCAGGCGGTCGGCGTGGCGACCGGGCGGGAATGGCGCACGCCGCCGCTCTGGGGCATCGGCCTTACAAAAACCGTCAACGGCCATACGTTCTTCCTGCATGACGGGCGCGCCCGCAACCTCACCGAGGCCATCCTCTGGCACGGCGGGGAGGCTGAGGCGGCACGCGACCGCTTCGCCGCGCTGGAAAAACACGACCGCGACGCCCTTCTGACTTTTTTGGAGAGCCTCTGATGCCCATCCGGCGCCCCTCTTTCCGTCGTTTCGCCGCGCTTTTCGAAAGCATCGCGCCCACTTTTGGGGAGGCTCACCCCCCTCTGCCCTGCCAGGCATCTCCCCCTCAAGGGGGGAGATTGGATGGAACGCTGTCTCGCCTCTCTCTAGCGGTGCGGTTTGAGCAAGGTTCTTGCTTCTTGCCGATCTCCCCCCCTGAGGGGGAGATGCCCGGCAGGGCAGAGGGGGGGCGGCGGCGGCTGCCGACCCTGCTTCTCGCCGCCGGCCTGATGCTCTCCGCCGCCCTGCCGGCGCTGGCGCAGGAGGGCGAGGCGCCCGTGCCGCCCGCGCTGACGGACGAGAGCGTGGTCGGCATCATGACGCGCGCGGTCGACGAGGTGATCCGCCCCGGCTACCGCCGCTTCCAGGCCTCCGCCGGCACGCTCGCCGAAACGACCGCCGCCTTCTGCAAGGCGCCCTCCGAGGGCGGCCGCAAGACGGTCGACGATGCCTTCCGGCAGGCGGTTGCCGACTGGGGGCGCATCGAGATCGTGCGCATCGGCCCGGTCATCGACGACAACCGCTTCGAGCGCATCCTCTTCTACCCCGACCGCAAGAGCACCGGCCTGAAGCAGGTGCAGGCGCTGCTGCAGAAGGCCGACGAAGCGGATACGGACGCCGCGGCCATGGCCGGCAAGAGCGTCGCGATCCAGGGATTTGGCGCGCTCGAATTCGCGCTCTACGGCACCGGCGCGGAAACGCTGATGGCGACGCCGGACAGCTTCCGCTGCCGCTATGCCGCCGCCGTCGCCCGCCATATCGAGACGACGGCCGGTCAGCTCGTCGCGGCCTGGGACGCGCCCGACGGCGTGCAGCGGGACTGGAAACATCCCGGCCCGCAGAACCCGGTCTTCCGCACCGGCAAGGAGGCGATCACCGCGCTCCTCGGCATCCTCGTTCACGGCGCGGAGGCGGTGCGCGACCAGCGCATCGAGACCTTCTACCGCAACGGCGGCACGGCACGCCCGAAATCGGCGGTCTTCTGGCGTTCCGGCAACACCTGGACCTCGATCAACGCCAATATCGAGGGCCTGCAGACGCTGTTCGACACATCGGGCATGGCCGATCTCATCGATCCGAACTTCGTCTCCATCGCCGGCAATGTCGATTTCGTGTTGAAAGCCCTGCGCCGCGTCGCGCCGACCATCGATCCCGATATCGAAAAGGCCGTCTCGAGGCCGGAGGAACAGCAGAAGATCGCCTTCCTCCTCGTCAACACGCGCGACCTCATCCTGCGCCTCAACACCGAATATGGCGGGGCGATCGGGCTCGGCGCCGGCTTCTCCTTCGCGGACGGCGACTGATGCGGGCCGCTGGCACCCGGAGCGCGCTTGTCGACCGCCGCGCCTTCCTGCGCATGGCGGGCGCCGCCTGGGTCGCGGCGCTCGGGACCCGTCCGTCCTTCGCGCTGTCGCAGACCGACGCCGTCTTCGCGTCCGGCTACATGGAGCGCGACGGGAGCTTCGGCATCGCGGTGCTGGCCGAGGACGGCACACTCATAGAGAAGACGCCGCTGCCGGCCCGCAGCCACGGCATGGCCTTTTCGCCCGCGACCGGCCACCTCGTCGCCTTCGCGCGGCGTCCGGGTACCTTCGCGCTGGTCATCGACCGCGGCGGCGGGGCCGCGCCCATGACGATCGCCAGCGCCGAGGACCGGCATTTCTTCGGCCACGGCTGCTTCTCGCCGGATGGAAAAATCCTCTATGCCAGCGAGAACGATTTCGACGCCGGGCGCGGCGTCATTGGCCTCTATGACGCCGGCGACGGCTACCGCCGCATTGGCGAATATTCGACCTACGGCATCGGCACGCACGATCTCTCCGTCAGCGACGACGGCCGCCTGCTGATCGCCGCGAATGGCGGCATCGAGACCCATCCGGATTTCGGCCGCACCAAGCTCAATCTCGACCACATGGAGCCCTCGCTCGCCCTGATCGACGCCGCAACCGGCGCGCTCGTCGAGCGCCATGCGCTGCCGGAGACGCTGCGCCAGCTTTCCACCCGCCATATCGACCTCGACGATAAGGGGCGTATCTGGTTCGCCTGCCAGTACGAGGGGCCGCGCAACGACCTGCCGCCACTCGTCGGCCATTTCGCCAAGGGCGAGGACCTGGCGTTCCTCTCCCTGCCGGAGGAGACCACGATCGGCCTTGCCAACTATGTCGGCGCCATTGCGGTCAACCGGCGCGAGGGTCTTGTCGGCCTCACCTCGCCGAACGGCGGGCGTTTCGTCGTGCTCGAGGCGGCAAGCGGCCGGGTGCTGCGGGAGGAGGCCATCGCCGAGGCCGCCGGCATCGCCGCGGCGCCGCGGGGCTTTGCGGTCTCCTCCTATGACGGCCGCTTTGCCGGCAGCCGGGACGCCGTCGCCTGGGACCAGCACATCGCCGGCCTGATGCCGCGCCGCTGATCCCACCCCTGGACGGCCGCGCGCGCCGCGCTACCTCCCGGGCATGAAAAACAAGCCCCTCGTCTATCTCGCCTTCATCATCCTCGTACTCGGCGGCGGCCTCCTCATCGGAGCCAGCAACATTCCCGACGAATGGTACCGCTCGCTCGCCAAACCTGTCTTCACCCCGCCCGACTGGGTCTTCGCGCCGGCCTGGAGCCTTCTCTACACCATCATCGGCGTGGTCGGCGCCCGGACCTGGCTGACGCTGCGCCGTTCGATGGCGATGCGCCTCTGGTTCGCCCAGCTCGTCTTCAACTTCGCCTGGTCGCCCGCCTTCTTCGGCCTGCGCGACCCGGCATCCGCGATGATCATCATCCTCGGCCTGCTCATCTCCGTCGCCGCCTTCATCATCGCCTCCTGGCGGCAGGATCGCACGGCGGCGCTCCTCTTCGTGCCCTATCTCGCCTGGGTGGCCTTCGCGACGGCGCTGAACGCGGCAATCCTCCTCCTGAACTGAAAGGCGCTTGCAGTGCAGCATGCGCCGTGCAAACGTTCGGCCATCCTTGCCCATCCCGGCGGCGCGCCGGCAGACCTGGTTGCACCATGACCGATTTTCCACCGGCCGATTTCGCCGACCGCATCACCCGAAGCTTTGCCCGGCAGGCGGCGATGCGGCTCATCGGCGCCGAACTGACGCGCATCGAGCACGGCACGGTGGAGATCGAGCTGCCCTTCGACGAGAAGCTGACGCAGCAGCACGGCTTCCTCCATGCCGGCGTCATCTCCGCCGTGCTCGACACGGCCTGCGGCTATGCCGCCTATTCGGTGATCGACGCGGATGCCGCGATCCTCACCATCGAGTTCAAGGTCAACCTGATGTCGCCGGGGCGCGGCGAACGCTTCCTCTTTCGCGGCGAGGTCACCAAGCCGGGCTCCAACATCATCGTCGCCGACGGGCGCGGTTATGCCATCTCGGATGGCCCGGCAAAGCTCATCGCCTCGATGACGGGCACGATGATGGTGGTGCGCGGGCGCGAGGACATCGCCGGATGAGCGTTTCCCTCAAGGCCGTCGGCCTGCACCGCATCCTCTATGTCATGGCCGTCGACGCCGAATACGGCCCCCATCTGAAAGCCCGCATCACGCCCTTCATGACGGGCGTCGGCCCGGTCGAGGCGGCCGTGCAGCTGACGCTCGCGCTCTGCCACCTGGAAAGCGAGGGCAGTCTCCCCGATCTCGTCGTCTCGCTCGGCTCAGCCGGTTCGGCGACATTGGAGCAGACCGGCGTCTACCAGGCGACCTCCGTCTCCTATCGCGACATGGACGCCTCGCCGCTGGGCTTCACCCGCGGCGCGACGCCCTTCCTCGACCTGCCGGTGGAGGTGCCGCTTCCCCTTCGTATTCCCGGCATATCCGAGGCGCGCCTTTCGACCGGCGCCGACGTCGTCTCGGGCGCCGCCTATGCGGGCATCGACGCGGACATGGTGGAGATGGAGACCTTCGCGGAACTGCGCGCCTGCCAGGCCTTCGGCGTCAAGCTCGTCGGCCTGCGCGGCATTTCCGACGGCAAGGCCGAACTCAGCCATATCGGCGACTGGACGGAGTACCTCCATGTCATCGACGAAAAGCTCGCCGAGGCCGTCGACCGGCTGGAGGCGGCCATCGCCGACGGGACCGTCGTGCTGAAGGGCTGAAGATCCGGCATTTCCCCGTTGCGCGGCGGCAGGATTTTCATTAAAGGCTCGCCATGACCCAGACAGCTCATCCCGACAGCGTTCTCATCATCGATTTCGGCAGCCAGGTGACCCAGCTCATCGGGCGGCGCGTGCGCGAGGCAGGCGTCTATTGCGAGATCATCCCCTTCCAGTCGGCGGAAGAGGCCTTCCACCGCATGCAGCCGAAGGCGATCATCTTCTCCGGCGGTCCCGCATCGGTGCTCGACCAGGGCAGCCCGCGCGCACCGCAGGTCGTCTTCGATTCAGGCCTGCCTATCCTCGGCATCTGCTACGGCCAGCAGACGCTCGCCACCCAGCTCGGCGGCACCGTCGAGGGCGGCCACGCCCGTGAATTCGGCCGCGCCGACGTCGAGATCCTGAAGTCGAGCCCGCTGTTCGAGGGCTTCTGGGAGGTCGGCCGGAAATACCCGGTCTGGATGAGCCACGGCGACCGCGTCACCGTCGCGCCCGAGGGTTTCGAGATCATCGGCGTTTCCGAAAACGCCCCCTTCGCCATCTGCGTCAACGAGGCGAAGCGCTACTACACGACGATGTTCCATCCGGAAGTGGTGCACACGCCCGACGGCGCCAAGCTGCTCTCCAACTTCGTGCACAAGATCGCCGGCATCAAGGGCGACTGGTCGATGTCGGCCTACCGCGCGCGCGCCGTCGAGGCGATCCGCGAGCAGGTCGGCGAAAAGCGCGTCATCTGCGCGCTGTCGGGCGGCGTCGACAGCTCCGTCGCGGCCCTCCTCATCCATGAGGCCGTCGGCGCGCAGCTCACCTGCATCCTCGTCGACCACGGCCTGATGCGCAAGAACGAGGCGGCCGACGTCGTCGCCATGTTCCGCGAGCACTACAACCTGCACCTCATCCATGTCGACGCCGTGGACCGTTTCGTCGGCGAGCTGGAAGGCGTTTCCGACCCGGAAACCAAGCGCAAGATCATCGGCCGCCTGTTCATCGAGGTGTTCGAAGACGAGGCATCGAAGCTCGGCGGCGCGGATTTCCTCGCCCAGGGCACGCTCTACCCCGATGTCATCGAAAGCGTCTCCTTCACCGGCGGCCCCTCGGTCACCATCAAGTCACATCACAATGTCGGCGGCCTGCCCGAGCGCATGAACATGAAGCTCGTCGAGCCGCTGCGCGAGCTCTTCAAGGACGAGGTGCGCGTGCTCGGCCGCGAACTCGGCCTGCCGGACAGTTTCATCGGCCGCCATCCCTTCCCGGGACCGGGCCTTGCCATCCGCTGCCCGGGCGGCATCACCCGCGACAAGCTGGAAATCCTGCGCGAGGCCGACGCCATCTATCTCGACGAGATCCGCAAGGCCGGCCTCTACGACAAGATCTGGCAGGCCTTCGCCGTGCTGCTTCCGGTCCAGACGGTCGGCGTCATGGGCGACGGGCGCACCTACGAATTCGTCTGCGCGCTGCGCGCCGTCACCTCCGTCGACGGCATGACCGCCGACTTCTACCACTACGACATGAACTTCCTCGGCCGCGCCGCCACCCGCATCATCAACGAGGTTCGCGGCATCAACCGCGTCGTCTACGACGTGACGTCGAAGCCGCCGGGCACGATCGAGTGGGAGTGAGGGATCGCCGCCCGCGGCGCTGAACCTTCGGCCTGCAGAACGAGATTGAGCACAGCCCCGGCGCCCCGCGTCGGGGCTGTTGCCGTTTGACTTCCCGTCCGGCCGCAGCCAGCATGGACCTGTCTTCGCCTCCCAAAAAAAACCGGGCGGCGGTGTCACAGGCGGCGGCGCCGCCTCGTCATAGCGGTGTGTGAACGAAAAGGAGACTGGAATGTCACCCCGCATGACCGACTATTTCAAACGCGCCGAGCCGGCCTTCAAGGCGATGTTTTCCCTGGAGGCGGCGCTGAAGGCGAGCCCCCTCGACGCGCTGCTCGTGCATCTGGTGAAGGTGCGCGCCTCGCAGATCAATGGCTGCGCCTACTGCATCCACATGCATGTCGGAGAGGCGCTGAAGGACGGCGAGGACCCGACGCGCCTCCACCTTCTTGCCGGATGGCGCGATTCGCCGCTCTATTCGCCGCGTGAACGGGCCGCGCTTGCCTGGACCGAGGCCCTGACGCTGGTGGCCGAGACGCACGCCCCCGACGCGGACTGGGCGGCAGTCGAGGCCGCCTTCACGCCCGACGAGCAGGCATGGCTGACGCTCGCCATCGGCGCGATCAACATCTGGAACCGCGTGCAGGTCGGCTTTCGCGCCGTGCATCCGGTCGATCAGCGCGATGCCGCCTGATCCTTCCACCAGGGCCTTCGAGGCGCAGCGGCCGCGGCTGCTGCGCCTCGCCTACCGGATGCTCGGCACGCATGCGGAGGCCGAGGACATCGTGCAGGAGGCCTGGCTGCGCTGGCACCGCAGCGACCGCGACCGCGTGGCCGCGCCGGCCGCCTGGCTGACCCGCATCGTCTCGCGCCTCTGCCTCGACGCCATGAAATCCGCCCGCTTCCGCCGCGAGACCTATCCCGGCACCTGGCTGCCCGAGCCGCTGATCGAGCCGGCCGACGAGGAGATGCGCGCGGACAACATCACGCTGACGCTGATGGTGGCGCTGGAACGCCTCTCGCCGCTGGAGCGCGCGGCCTTCCTCCTGCACGACGTCTTCAACCAGCCGGTGGACGAGGTGGCGGCGACGCTGCAGCGCAGCCCCGCGGCGATCCGGCAGCTTGCCGCGCGGGCACGCGCGCATGTGCGGATCGACCAGCCGCGCTACGCGATCGCACGGGAAGACAGCCGGGCGATCGTGGAGGCCTTCTTCGAGGCCTGCCGCCTGGGGGATGCGACGGCGCTCGGCTCCATGCTGGCGGAAGACGTGACGCTCCGCTCGGACGGCGGCGGGAAGGTGATGGCCTTTCCCAATGCGATCCACGGGATGGATCGCCTGGTGCGCCTCTATCTCGGGCTTTCGCGCAAGCTCGGCGGGCGCATGGAATTCCTCGGCCATCTCGTGATCGACGGACTGCCGGGATTTCTCAGCCGGGTCGACGGCCACCTGCAGACTTCGGCGCTGGACATTTCCGGCGGACGCATCACGGCGATCTACATCACGCGCAACCCGGAAAAGCTGGCCGGGCTGACCGGCGCCTGACGGCTCAGAACCCGAAGGACTGCTGCGCCGGCGCCGGCGGGGCGAAGGAGACGCCTTCGAGCGCCAGCATCTTCAGTTTCGACGAGGCGCCGCCCGGGGCGGAGAAGCCGCCGACCTTGCCGCCGGCGGCGAGCACACGGTGGCAGGGAATGATGAGTGCCACCGGGTTCTTCGCCATGGCCTGGCCCACCTCGCGCGCGGCCTCCGGGCCGGCGCCGAGTTCGCGGGCGAGCGTGCCATAGGTCGTCGTCTCGCCCCAGTGCACCCGGCGGGCGGCGTCGTAGACCGCCCGAAAGAAATCGCTCTGGCCGGCAAGGTCGAGCGGCACGCCGGTGAAATCCGCCGCCTCGCCGGCAAAGTAGCGCCGCGCGGCGGCAACCGCCGCGGCGACGGCCGGCGGCGGCTCGGCGGCTTCCGCGTCGGGCAGGTGGCGCAGCAGCAGGCGGCGCGTGGTGTCGGCTTCCTCGCCCGGAAGCTGGAAGCGCACGACGCCCGCCGCCGTCCAGGCGATGCCGCAGGGGCCGCCGGCGGTGTCGAAGATCAGGTAGTGGGCCTTGCCGGTCATGGGATCGCTCCTGTTCCCGTTTTGTCACAAGATCGGGCTTCGCCCGGCCGCTTTCAACCCGTTTCCTGCCGGGTCTTGCGCCAGACGGCGCCAATTCGCATAACCGTCCCCAAAAAAGCGAAGCAGCGAGGAGACGACGTGGAACATTCGCAGATCATCATCGGCGGCGATACGGCAGGTATCGAATGGCGAATCCCGGTGTTCCGCTTCAAGGGGACCGACGCCGCGGCGCCTTCCGTCCATATCCAGGCCGCGCTGCATGCCAACGAACTGCCGGGCACCGCGCTCCTGCATTTCCTCCTGGAACGGCTGCGCAAGGCGGAGGACGACGGCGCGATCCGCGGCGACATCACCGTCATCCCGCAGGCCAATCCGATCGGCCTCGCGCAAGCGCATTTCGGCGAGATGGAGGGCCGGTTCGATCTCGGCACGCGGACCAACTTCAACCGCGACTTCCCGCTCGTGGCGCTCGGCGAGCGCGAAACGCTGCTGAAGGATATCGACCGCCGCAGCGCCGTCGACCGGCTGAAGCGCACATTGCTGCACACCGCGCTCGGCGCCGATCTCGTGCTGGACCTGCACTGCGACGACGAATCCCTGCAATATGCCTATATCGACACGGCCTTCTGGCCGGAGGCGGCCGATCTGGCGGCGGCCCTCGACATGGAGGCCGTGTTCCTTTCCGACGGCGAAAGCACCGCCTTCGAGGAGGCCGTCGGCCATGCCTTCAAGCGAAAGGGCGGCGAGACGCTTTCCACCGTCCCCGGCCGCCTCTCGGTGACCGTCGAACTGCGCGGCAAGCGCGACGTCTATCCGGACATGGCGAAGAGGGATGCGGCGGGCCTCTGGCGCTTCCTTGCCGGCCGCGGCGTCGTCGCCGATCCCGCCCATGCGGCAGGGGCCTATTCCGGCCCCGCCGTGCCGCTCGACAATATCGAGATGGTGCGGGCGCCGGAGCCCGGCACCGTGCTCTTCCATCGCGACATCGGCGAGACGGTGAAGGCCGGCGATCTGCTCGCGACGCTGATCACCCGGCCCGGCGCGCCGGACGGCACGCTTGCCGTGACGGCCGGCCATGACGGGCTGATTGCCACCCGCAGCTCCGCCCGTTACGCCCGGCGCGGCGACGACCTGATGAAGATCGCCTGCCACGAGGCGACGGGCAGGAACCGCAAGCCCGGCACGCTGGAGGACTGAGCCGCCCCACGCCGAAAGAAACCTGCGCGGGGCTGGCCTCGCCCCTCGCAATCGCCTTGCCGGAAGCAATATATAGGTGCGAGACCGGCGTGACGCGCGGGCCGCCTCGGGCGGCTTTGCAAAAGCGGCACGCACAAAGACGAGGCCGCCTTGGGATGATCCGCACGCATCATGTTTGAGACGCTCTCCGCCTACTGGCCGCATATCCTCGTCGCCCTGTCGATCCTCCTCGGCGTGCCGGCCGCCATCCATGCCACGATGACCAAGGAAGAGGTGCGCGCGGCGATCGGCTGGGTCGGCGTCATCATGCTGTCGCCGGTCGTCGGGCCGCTCATCTATGCCATCGGCGGGGTCAACCGCATCCGCCGCAAGACGCTGAACCTCAGCCGCGAGGGGCTGCTCGCCGCCGGCTGGCACCACATGGCGGAATACGACGTCTCGAATGCGTATATGCAGGTGGCCTATGGCGGGGCGCTCGCCGCCATGCAGCGCCTCGGCGATACGGTCGGCCGCTGCAAGCTGACCTCCGGCAACCGCATCAGCGTGCTGTCGACCGGTGACGAGGCCTATGCGGCCATGCTGGCCGCCATCGCGGCCGCGGAACGCTCCGTCCTGCTCGAAACCTACATCTTCGACCGCGATGCCGCCGGCGAGCGCTTCGTTGCGGCGCTGTCGGACGCCGTGGCGCGCGGCGTGCAGGTGCGCGTGCTGATCGACGCGGTCGGCGCGCGCTACTCGATCCCCTCGATCGTCTCCGACCTGCAGCGGGCGAACGTGCCGGCGGACGTCTTCAACGGCAACATCGTCATGGGCCTGCGCCTGCCCTATGCGAACCTGCGCACCCACCGGAAGATCCTCGTCGTCGACGGCAGCGTCGCCTTCACCGGCGGGCTGAACATCCGCGCCGGTTTCTGTGCCGAGTTTTCCGGCGAGGCGGCGGCGCTCGACACGCATTTCCGCCTGACCGGCCCCGTGGTCAGCGACCTCTTCCGCATCGCCTACGAGGACTGGCGCTTTTCCGGCGGCGACGAACTGGCGGGCGAGGCCTGGCAGATCGCCCCGCCGCCGGATGCGCCGGAAAGCGGCATGCTTGCCCGCGTCGTGCCGTCGGGCCCGGACAAGAGCCTTGAGACCAACCACCGCATGCTGATGGGGGCGGTCTCCGTCGCCAAGCGGCACATCCGCATCATGTCGCCCTATTTCCTGCCGGACCGCGAGCTGATCAGCGCGATCGTCACGGCGGCGCGGCGCGGCGTGGAGATCGACATCGTCGTTCCCTCCTCCAACAACCTGAAGCTCGTCGACCTCGCCATGACGGCGCAGTTCGACCAGATGCTGAAACACGGCTGCCGCATCTGGCGGGCCTCCGGCGCCTTCAACCATTCCAAGCTCACGGTCATCGACGGCGCCTGGTCCTATATCGGCTCGTCGAACATCGATCCGCGCTCGCTGCGGCTGAATTTCGAGGTGGATATCGAGGTGATCGACGCCGACTTCGCCGATCTGATCGACCAGCGCATCGCCGCCGCGCTGTCCGAGGCCGAGGAGGTCACGCTCGAGGACCTCAGGGCACGTCCCTTCGCCCAGCGCCTCGTCGAGCGCATCACATGGCTCGGCTCACCCTATCTGTAGGCCTGAACGAGCGCTCCCAGACGACCTTGAGGTCGATATGCGCCTTGATCGGCAGGTGATCGGACGCGACGCGGGCAAGCGGCGTGTCGTGCACCTCGACGGAGGTGACGAGATCGTGCGGATGGCCGAGCGCGCGGTCGAGCGCGAGGACCGGAAAGCGGGAGGGAAAGCTCGGCACCGCGCCGGAGGCGGGATCGAAGGTCGGCTGCAGGCGCGAGAGCGAGGACCGGCGGCCGACGCGCCATTCATTGAGATCGCCGACGAGCAGGGTCGGCATCTCCTCTTCTTCCGCGACGGAGGCGAGGATCGCCATGGCCTGCTGCTCGCGCGAGCGCTTCAGGAGGCCGAAATGGGCCGCGACCAGCCGCAGCTTGCCGACCGGCAGGTCGAGCGTCACGACCAGCGCGCCGCGCGGCTCGACGCCCGGCAGCTTCAATTGCCGCACGCCGCCGACGGCGCCCTTGCGGATCATGATCATGTTGCCGTGCCAGCCATGGCCGGTGGAGGAGAGCGCGGTGATCGGCACCGGGACGAGGCCGCAGTCCCGTTCGAGGATATCGAGGTTGAGCAGGCCGGAGCGCTCGCCGAAGCGCTTGTCCGCCTCCTGGATGGCGATGATGTCGGCGTCGATCTCGGCGATCACGTTCGCCGTGCGCTCCGGATCGAAGCGCCGGTCGACGCCCACGCATTTGTGCACGTTGTAGGACGCGATCACGGTATCGCCGGGGCGATTGTTCTCCGGCGGCCGATGGCCGCGGCGGTTGCGGATGGCCGTCAGCAATGCGGCCGGCATCAGCTTGTCGTTCGGCTTCCTGTCCACGTGTCCTTCCTTGTGGCCCCTCCATCATATGGGCGCTTTGCCCGCGTCGGCAACCTTTCACGGCCAAGAAGGTTCCGCGAAAATGGCTAGGGAAGAACGCTCACCTGCATTTTCGGGCTGTCGAGCAGGATGGTCGAGCGCAGCGTCTTGATCTCGCCGATCCGCTCGAACTCGCTCCACAGCAGCCGGCGGTAATCGGCGACGTCCTTCACGGCGATCTTCAGGAGGAAATCGAAATCGCCGGCGACCGTGTGGCATTCCACCACCTCCGGCATGCGCCGCACGAGATCGATGAAGCGCTCGCCGACGCGCGGGGCCGTGCGCTCCAGCGTCACCTCCAGGAAGGCCTGGAAGCCGATGCCGGCGGCGCGCGGATCGACGATCACCGTGTGGCGGATGACGCCGCCCGCCTCCAGCCGCGCCAGCCGGCGCGACAGCGGCGCCGGCGAGAGGCCGACCTTCTCGGCAAGCCGGTTGTTGGAGAGCCCGGCATCCTCGACGAGCAGGCGGATGATGCGCCGATCCGTCTGGTCCAGCGCCACCTCGTCGCCCGGCTTCCTGTCCATGTCCCGCCCCACGCAAAAACCTGCATCAATCTAGCAGCCGCAAGCAAGAAGACAAAAGCTTCTTGCGCCTTGTCCGCAATATCATGGTCGATTTTGCGACGGCTTTGGCCTAAACCGCTTGAGAGACACACCGCACAAGGAACCCGGCCATGTTCGACGCCCTCGCCCGCCAGCCCGACGATCCGTTGCTTGCCCTGATCGGCCTCTTCCGGGCGGACGAGCGCGCCGGCAAGGTGGACCTCGGCGTCGGCGTCTATCGCGACGAGACGGGCGCGACGCCGATCTTCCGCGCGGTGAAGGCGGCGGAACGGCGCCTCGTCGAGACGCAGCCGACCAAGGCCTATGTCGGCCCGGAAGGCGACCCGGTCTTCCTGGAGCGCCTCTGGGCGCTGACGACGGGGGACGCCGGCCGCGGCCGCGCCACCGCCGCGCTGCAGACGCCGGGCGGCTCCGGCGCGCTGCGCCTTGCCGCCGACCTGATGGCGCGCATGGGCACGAAGGGCATCTGGCTCGGCCTGCCGAGCTGGCCGAACCATGCCAGCATCTTCAAGGCGGCGGGCCTGGAGGTCGTCACCTATCCGTTCTTCGACGTCCCTTCGCAGACCGTGCTCTTCGACCGGATGATGGACGCGCTCTCCGGCGCCGCGCCGGGCGATGCCGTGCTGCTGCACGCGAGCTGCCACAACCCGACGGGCGCCGGCCTTTCGGCAGAGCAGTGGCGTGCCGTCTCCGATCTCGTCGCCGCGCGCGGCCTGCTGCCGCTTGTCGACATCGCCTATCAGGGCTACGGCCGCGGCCTCGACGAGGATGCCGCCGGGCTGCGCACGCTGCTGGCCGCCGTGCCGGAAGCGCTGGTCGCCGTCTCCTGCTCGAAGTCCTTCGGCCTTTACCGCGAGCGCACCGGGGCGATCTATGCGGCCTGCGGCAGCGCCGAGACGGCGCTGTCCGTGCGCAGCAACCTCGCCGCCCTCGCCCGCACCAGCTATTCCATGCCGCCGGACCATGGCGCGGCCATCGTGGCGACGATCCTCGGCGACGAGGCCCTGAAGGCGGACTGGATGGCAGAGATCGAGACCATGCGGCTGCGCATCACCGCGATCCGCGAGCGCCTCGCCGCCGGCCTTTCCGGCCGCTGGCAGGTGCTGACGGCCATCCGCGAGCAGGAGGGCATGTTCTCCCTGCTGCCGCTGGAGGAGGCGGACGTGCTGAAGCTGCGCGCCGAGCACGCGATCTACATGCCGACCTCCGGCCGCATCAACATTGCCGGCCTCAAGTCGGCCGAGGTCGATGCCGTCATCGAGAAGTTCCGGAGCCTCTGAGGACACGATGTCTGTCGAAACAGCCGCCCGGCCCGAGCGCCATTCCGCCTACGAGGATGCCATCGCCATCATCGTCGGCACGATGTTCATGGCGCTCGGCGTGGTGATCTACACCAAGGCCGTGCTGCTCGCCGGCAGCACGGCGGGCCTTGCCCTGCTCCTGCAATATGCCAGCGGCATCGGCTTCTGGTGGCTGTTCTTCGCCATCAACCTGCCCTTCTACGTCCTCGCGGTCAGAAAGCTCGGCTGGGCCTTCACCCTGCGTACCTTCGCGGCCGTCACGCTCGTCTCGATCTTTACCCGGCTAACCTCTGAGCTCGTCTCCTTCTCCCATCTCGATCCGCTCTATGCGGCCGTCATGGGCGGGGCGCTGTCCGGCACGGGCCTGCTCATCCTCTTCCGCCACCGCACGGGGCTCGGCGGCATCAACGTGCTGGCGATCTACCTGCAGGACCGTTTCGGCATCCGGGCCGGCTATTTCCAGCTCGCCGTGGACCTTGCCATCCTTGCCGCCGCCGTCTTCGTCATCCCGCTCGACCGCCTCGCGCTCTCCGTGCTCGGCGCCGTCGTCGTCAACATGACGCTCGCCATCAACCATCGCCCGGGCCGCTATCTCGGCGTGACGTGACGCCGGGCGCAAAACCGCTGCGCACTCTTGACGGAATCGCTCTATGAAGGCGGCGACCATCAAACGAAGGAGACAGGCGTGACCGTCATGATCTACGGCATCAAGAACTGCGACACGATGAAGAAGGCCCGGACCTGGCTCGACGCCAGGGGCGTCGCCTACCGTTTCCACGACTACAAGGCCGAAGGCATCGATGCGGCGAGCCTGGCGCGCTTCGTCGACGCGCTCGGCTGGGAGACCGTGCTGAACCGCGCCGGCACCACCTTCCGCGCCCTGCCGGATGCCGACAAGCAGGATCTCGATGCGAGGAAGGCGATCGCGCTGATGCTTGCCCAGCCCTCGATGATCAAGCGCCCGATCCTCGACCGCGACGGCGCCCTGACGGCGGGCTTCAAGCCGGAGATCTACGAAACGCTTTTCTGAGCTTAGAGCGTTTCCACTTTTCCTTGAATCGCGAAAATGCTCTATCTCTTTGTTTTTACGCAATTCCGGACGCAAAACCGCTGCGCACTTTTGCTGGAATTGCTCTACGGCCAGGCGGCATAGGAGGTTTCCGCGCGCACCTGCCGGCTGGCGAGCCCCGCCCGCCGGGCGCGCGGCGAGACGCCGGCCAGCCGCTTGAAGAACCGGCTGAAATAGGCCGCATCGCGAAAGCCGAGCGCTTCGGCGACCTCGGCGATCTGCAGGCTCGACCCGTCGAGCAGCATTTCCGCCTCCATCATCAGCCGCGCATGGATCAGCTCCATCGGCGAACGCCCCGTGGCGCGCCGCACCGCCGTGTTCAGCCGGTCCGGCGTCACGCCCAGCACGGCGGCATAGTGGGCGAGCGGCCATTGCTCGCGCATGTGCAGTTCCACGAGATGCAGGAAGCTGCGCACGGTGGCGCGCGGCGAAGGCTTCGGCTTCTCCGTCGCCGGATTGGCGCGGCGCCAGATGGCGATCAGCAGGAGGGCGAGGTGATGACGCACCACCTCCTGCATGCCCGCCGCGTTCTCGCGCAGTTCCGCCTCGATCGTCTCCACCGTCTGGAGCATCTTTCTCGCATCCGCCAGCGCCAGCTTGGCGCCGAGGATCGGCCGGGCGATGGCATCGCGCACGTCGGCGAAGATCGCGCCCGTCGGCATGGCGGGGCCGAGCGCCAGCTCCGGGATCGCCAGCGCCGCCCCCTCCGCGCCGGCATCGAAGAGCACCGTGCCACGCTCGCCGGCCGGCGCCCAGACGATGGAGGGGCCGGAAAGTCCGAGATCCGCCGGCCCGAGCGACACCCGCCCGCTGCCGGACAGGAGGAGAAAGACGCGGTTGCGCCCGCCGCGGAAGGTCCAGCCGGATTGCGACAGCGCCCCGCGGAAGAGCCGCGCCTCCGTCGGCAGCGGCGGCGTAGCGGCCGCGGCGCGATGCTGCGGCGCGAGGGCGTCCTGAAAGGGCATGGCGAGATCTCCTTGCCGTGAAAAGTACAAGTATCTCTTGTAAAAGTCTATTCCGCCCTGCCCCGCCTGCGGCTAACCTTTCATCCGTCAAGCAGCGACAGAAGGCCCGGAGGAGAACGTGGCCGCTGCCCGCCTTGGCGCGACGCCTGCCGAAGAGCAGGCCTTTTGGGAGGAATCGACGATGAAATCTCTGCAACGCAGGCACGTCCTGCGCGTGATGGCGGCTGCCTCGGCCCTCTTGGCGACGGGCATCGCACCGGGTGCGCTTGCCCAGGACCGCACCTCGGTGAAGATCGGCTATGCCATTTCCAAGACCGGCCCCAATGCCGGCGGCGCCGGCATCACGACGCTGCCGAACTACCAGCTCTGGGTCAAGGACGTGAACGATGCCGGCGGGCTGGAACTGCCCGACGGCACGAAGCTGCCGATCGAGGTGATCGAATACGACGACCGGTCCGCTTCCGAGGAACTGGTGCGCGCCGTCGAGCGCCTGGCGACGCAGGACGAGGCCGACTTCATCCTCGCGCCCTGGGGCACGGGCTTCAACCTTGCGGCCGCGCCGCTCTTCGACCGCTACGGCTACCCGCAGCTCGCCGTCTCCTCCGTCACCGACAAGGCGCCGGATTTCGTCAAGCGCTGGAAGAGGAGCTTCTGGATGCTCGGCGGCGGCCATGACTATGCGGGCGCGCTCGCCGGCCTCATCAAAAAGGCCGCCGCCGACGGCACGCTCAACAACAAGGTCGCCATGGTCTCGGTCGCCGACGGCTTCGGCATCGACCTCGTGACCGCCGCGCGGCCGGCCTTCGCGGACGCCGGCATCGAGCTCGTCTACGACAAGACCTACCCGGTCGGCACGTCGGACTTCACGCCGATGATCAACGAGGCGAAGGCGAGCGGCGCCGACAGCTTCGTCGCCTTCTCCTATCCGCCGGATACCTTCGCGCTGACCCAGCAGTCTCAGGTCGCCGATTTCAATCCGAAGCTGCTCTATCTCGGCGTCGGCACGGGCTTTCCGGTCTATGGCAAGAACAATGGCGACAACGCCACCGGCATCATGAGCCTCGGCGGTATCGACCCGGCGAACGAGGCGAACGCCGCCTATCGCAAGCGCCACGAGGAAGTGACCGGGCAGGGTCCCGACTATTGGGGCAGCGTCATCACCTATGCCTCGCTGCAGATGCTGCAGGAGGCGATCAAGCGCAAGGGCCTCGACCGCGAGGCCGTTTCCGCGGAACTGTCGACCGGCACCTTCCAGACCGTGCTCGGCGAGACGAAGATGGAAGACAACCAGCTTCGCACGCTCTGGTGGACCGGCCAGTGGCAGAACGGCCAGTTCGTCGGCATCGCGCCCGCGGACCGCGCCGGCGCCAGCCAGCCGATCCTGCCGCGGCCGGCGTGGAAGAAGTAGCCGTACGCCTCGCGAGGGGATCGAAGGGCGCTCCGGCGGACCAAAATGTGCCCCTCACCCTGCCCCTCTCCCCGCAAGCGGCAGGCGAATTGCATATGGAATGAGGCGACGCGTCTTTCCCCTTCTCCCCCGCGGGGAGAAGGTCGCGGCAGCGGGATGAGGGGGTGGCGCAGACGTCAGACGATGTGCAAGCCCCCTCATCCGGCCCTTCGGGCCACCTTCTCCCCGCAGGGGAGAAGGGGAAAGCAGCAGCGTGCTGTCATATGCAATTCGCCTGCCGCAAGCGGGGAGAGGGGACTTGCCTCACGAGCGGGAATTGCTCGGGAAAACCGACGCGGCATATCTCCTTCTCCCCGTTCACGGGGAGAAGGTGGCCGGCAGGCCGGATGAGGGGCATTCTGTCATCGACTGAAAACGGCGCGGTGCATGCCACCGGCCGACAAATGTAAGGAGCGGCCATGCTCGTCACGGCCTTGTTGTCCGGGCTCGTGCTCGGCGGAACCTATGCGCTGGTCGCGATGGGGCTGACGCTCCAGTACGGCATCGCGCGCATCATGAATCTTGCCTATGGCGAGACGATCATCGCGGCGGCCTTCCTCGCCTATGTGCTGTTCAGCGGCCTCGGCATCAATCCGGTGCTCGGCCTTCTTGCCGCCGTGCCGCTCGGCTTTGTCTTCGGCTATCTCGTCTACGGCCTGATGATGCGCCCGCTGGTGCGCCGCGCCAAGAGCCGGGAGACGCTGGAGATCGACTCCATCCTCGCCACCTTCGGCCTGCTCTTCGTCATCCAGGGCGTCATGCTCGTCTTCTTCGGCAGCAACTATACGAGCTACAGCTATCTCAACATCGGCGTCAGCGTGCTCGGCACCACGATCGCGGCCAACCGCCTCCTCGCCTTCGCGCTCGCCATCGTCCTCGGCGGCGGGCTGTACCTGCTGCTTACCCGCACCCTCTGGGGCACGGCGCTGCGCGCCGTCGCCGTCTCGCCGACCTCCGCGCCGCTCGTCGGCATCGATGTCGAGCGCGCGGCCCGCACGGCCTTCGCCATCGGCGGGGCGCTGGCGGCCGCCGGCGGCGTCGTCATCTCCATGTACCAGACCTTCACCGCCACGGCCGGCGTCGTCTTCACCATGAAGGCGCTGATCGTCGTCATCATGGGCGGCGTCGGCAACATTCTCGGCGCGCTCTTCTCCGGCCTGCTGCTCGGCCTCGTCGAGACCTTCGTGGCGACCTATGTCGATCCCGGCCTGACGCTCGCCGCCACCTACCTCATCTTCCTCGCCATCCTGCTCTGGCGCCCCGCCGGCCTCTTCGGGAGGAGCGCGCGATGACGGCACGCACGCTTCTCGGCCTCCTCGTCGCCGGCCTCGTTCTCGCCGCGCTCGCCGCCCTGCCCCTCTTCGCCGGGCCCTATGCGGTGACGCTGATGATCGGCATGACCGGCTATGTGGTGCTCGCCACCGCCTGGGGCCTGTTCTCCGGCCCGACGCGCTATGTCTCGCTCGCCACCGTCGCCTTCTTCGGCATCGGCGCCTATACGGTCGGCGTCCTCAGCGAGACGCTGCCCTATCCGCTCGTCCTCCTCGTCGCGGCACTGATCGGCCTTGCCGTGGCGCTGGTCGTCGGGCTCTCGACGCTCCGGCTTGCCGGCGTCTATTTCGTGATCTTCACCTTCGGGCTTGCCGAACTCATCCGCCAGCTCGTCACCTGGTACGAGGTCAACGTGACGGGGACGCTCGGACGTTACATCTTCCTGCCCGTGACGCCGGAGGGCATCTACTGGCAGCTGCTGGCGCTCGCCGCCGCCACCTTCCTCTTTTCCTGGGGCGTCGGCCGCACGCGCTGGGGCCTCGCGCTGAAGGTCATCGGCGACGACGAGGTGGTGGCGAGCCATTGCGGCATCGACATCACCCGGCTCAAGCTCGCGCTCTTTGCCGTCAGCGCCGTGATCATCACGCTCGTCGGGGCCATCCAGGCGCCGCGCTGGACCTATATCGAGCCGAGCATCGTCTTCAACCCGACCATCTCCTTCCTGACGCTGATCATGGCGCTGCTCGGCGGGGCGGACCGGCTGTGGGGCCCGCTGCTCGGCGCCATCCCGCTCTTCCTGCTCTTCGAGTGGCTTTCCGCCAACTTCCCGAACCACTATCCGATCATCCTCGGCCTCGTCTTCATCGCCATCGTCTTCCTTCTGCCGAAGGGCGTGCTGGCGGCCGTCGAAAGCCGGCTAAGGAAAGGCGGTGCGCGATGAGCGAGCTTCTTGCGCTGAGCGGCCTCACCAAGCGCTTCGGGGGGCTCACCGCCGTCAATGCCGTCTCCTTCTCGCTGGAGCGCGGCGAGGTCGTCGGCCTGCTCGGCCCGAACGGCTCCGGCAAGACGACGGTGCTCAACATGATCTCCGGCTTCCTGCCGCCGACCGGCGGGCGGATCGCCCTCAACGGCGAGGCGATTTCCGGCCTCGGCCCCAATCGCATCGCCAGGAAAGGCGTCGCCCGCACCTTCCAGCTCGTGCGCGCCCTTCCCTCGCTGACGGTCGGCGAAAACGTCGTCACCGCGCTTGCCTTCGGCCGCCGGACGCTCTGGGGCAAGGCCGCCCACGAGGTAGCCCAGACCCACCTTGCCGCCGTCGGCCTTGCCGGGCGCGCCGACCAGCCGGCCGGCGCGCTCACCTATATCGACCAGAAGCGCATGGAGCTTGCCCGGGCGCTCGCCGCCGAGCCGGAGCTGCTTCTGCTCGACGAATGGCTCGCCGGCCTCAACCCGACGGAGCTTCGCACCGGCATCGACCTCATCCTGTCGCTCAAGGAGCGCGGCATCACCGTGCTCCTCGTCGAGCATGTCATGGACGCGATCCGGGCGCTCTGCGGGCGCGCCATCGTCATGAATGCCGGACGCAAGATCGCCGACGGCCCGACCGCCGAGACGCTGCGGGACCCGGAGGTCGTGCGCGCCTATCTCGGAGACGGTCATGCTTGAGATCCGCGACCTTTCCCTCCACTACGGCCCGCACCTCGCCCTCGACCGGATCTCCGTCACCGTCGGCAAGGGCGAGACCGTCGTCATGCTCGGCGCCAACGGCGCGGGCAAGTCTTCCCTGCTGAAGGCCGCCGCCGGCCTCGTCCGGCCCGATCCCGGCGCCGATATCCGCTTTGCCGGCGGCGACATTGCCGGCCGGCCCGCCCATCTCGTGCTCGAGGCCGGCATCGCGCTGGTGCCGGAGGGCCGCGGCGTCTTCGGCGACCTGACGGTGGAGGAGAACCTTGCCCTCGGCGCCTATGCCCGGCGCGCCCGCGCCCATGGCAAGGCGAGCCGCGAGCTGGTCTACGGCCTCTTCCCGAAACTCGCGGACCGGCGGCGGCAATTCGTCAACACCATGTCGGGCGGCGAGCAGCAGATGGTGGCGATCGGCCGCGCACTGATGTCGAAGCCCGACCTCTTGATGCTCGACGAGCCGAGCCTCGGCCTTGCCCCCGTCGTCGTCGGCGAGCTCTTCGCCGCGCTCGGCCGGGTGCGCGAGAGCGGGCTGGCGCTCCTGATCGTCGAGCAGAACGTCAAGATGAGCCTTTCGATCGCCGACCGCGGCTACCTCCTGGAGGCAGGCCGCATCGTCGGCGAGGATACCGCAGCAGGACTGATGAACGACGACGCGGTGAAGCGCGCGTTCCTCGGCGCAACCGTCTGAATGTCAAGCAGGGAGCAAACCATGTCCGTCCTTGGACTGAAGATCAACAACCTCGACCAGGCCGCCTCCGACGGGCGCACCTTCACCCGCATCAACCCGATTTCCGGCGAGGTCGCCTCGGAGGTCGCCGCCGCCTCGCTGGAGGATGCGCGCCAGGCCGTCAATGCCGCGGCGAAGGCCTTTCCCGCCTGGGCGGCGACCGGCCCCGGCCAGCGCCGCAAGCTGCTTCTTGCCGCCGCCGACAAGCTGCAGGCGAGAACGGCCGATTTCGTCGCCGCCATGGCCGCCGAGACGGGCGCGACGGCCGGCTGGGCGATGTTCAATGTGGGCCTTGCCGCCGACATGCTGCGCGAGGCCGCATCGCTGACGACGCAGATCACCGGCGAGATCATCCCCTCCAACCGCCCCGGCTCGCTCGCCATGGGCGTGCGCCAGCCGGCCGGCGTGGTCCTTTCCATGGCGCCGTGGAACGCGCCGGTCATCCTCGGCGTGCGCTCGCTCGCCACCCCGCTTGCCTGCGGCAACACGGTCGTCATGAAGACCTCGGAGATCTGCCCGCGCACCCACCGGCTGATCGTCGATGCGCTGCACGAGGCCGGCCTGCCGGAAGGCGTGCTCAACGCCGTCTCCAATGCGCCGGAGGATGCCGCCGCCATCGTCGAGGCGATGATCGCCCATCCCGCCGTGCGCCGCGTCAACTTCACCGGCTCCACCCGCGTCGGCCGCATCATTGCCGAGACCGCCGGGCGCTACCTGAAGCCGGCGCTGCTGGAACTCGGCGGCAAGGCGCCCTTCGTGGTGCTCGACGATGCCGATATCGACGCGGCCGTCGCCGCCGCGGCCTTCGGCGCGTATATGAACCAGGGCCAGATCTGCATGTCGACCGAGCGCATCGTCGTCGACGAGACGGTCTCCGACCGTTTCGTCGCTGCGCTCGCCGAGAAGGCGGCAACCCTCGTTGCCGGCGACCCGCGCGAGGGCAACACGCCGCTCGGCTCCGTCGTCGATGCCCATGCGGCCCAGCGGCTGGAACAGCTCATCCGCGATGCCGTGGGCAAGGGCGCGGTGCTTGCCGCCGGCGGCAGCGTGCGGGGCACGATCGTCGACGCCACCCTGCTCGACCGGGTGACGCCCGCCATGCGCATCTACAGCGAGGAGAGCTTCGGCCCGGTCGTCAGCGTCATCCGCGTCGGCTCGATCGACGAGGCGGTGCGGGTTGCCAACGACACGGAATACGGCCTTTCCGCCGCCGTCTTCGGCCGGGACGTCAACCGCGCCATGCAGGTTGCCCGCCGCATCGAATCCGGCATCTGCCACATCAACGGCCCGACCGTGCACGACGAGGCGCAGATGCCCTTCGGCGGCGTCAAGGAATCCGGCTACGGACGTTTCGGCGGCAGGGCCGGCATCGCCGAATTCACCGAACTGCGCTGGATCACCGTGCAGGACGGCGCCATCCATTATCCGATCTGAGCCATGGCGCTTCTCGACAGCAAGACCGCCATCGTGACGGGCGGGGCCGGCAGCATCGGCCTTGCCACCGCCCGGCTTTTCCTCGACGAGGGCGCCAATGTCGTCCTCGTCGACCGTGATCGCGCGGGGCTCGAAAGGGCCGCCGCCGGCCTGCCGCGGGAGCGCGTGGCGCTCGCGGCGGCGGATGTCACCGACAGCCTTTCGACGAAGGCCTATGTCAAGCTCGCCGTCGAGCGCTTCGGCGGCATCGACGTCCTGTTCTCCAATGCCGGCGTCTTCGGCACCGTCGCCCCGGTCGCCGATTATCCGCTGGACATCTTCGACATGGTGCAGGCGGTCCATGTGCGCGGCGCCTTCCTTGCCGCCAAGCATGCCGTGCCGCACATGCGCAGCGGCGGCAGCATCGTCATCACCTCCAGCGTGGCGGCGACGCGGGGCGATCCCGGCGTTTATGCCTATATCACTGCCAAGCACGCCCAGACCGGCCTGATGCGCTGCCTTGCCAAGGAGCTCGCCCCGCGCGGCATCCGCGTCAACACGGTCAACCCCGGCCCCGTCGACAACGGTTTCCAGCTTGCCGTGGAACAGGGTCTCGGCGCCGCGACCGGCATGGACGGCACGGCTTTCTTCAACGCGCTCATCCCCATGGGCCGTCATGCCAGCCCCGCGGAGATCGCCCGCTCCGTGCTCTATCTCGCCTCGGACAAGTCGAGCTTCGTCACCGGGACGATGCTGATGGTCGACGGCGGCATGAGCATCTGAAGCCGGAACGGCAGAAGACCCGGATGCAGGGGACATCCGGGCCTTCGGGGAGGTCAGCGGGAAAAGCGCTTACTTGCAGACCTTGATCGTCTTGAAGATCACATTGCCGTAGTAGTCGTAGGCCTTGACCTTCTTGATGAAGCAGTGCGGCTTGTAGCCGTAGCTGTAGTAGCCGGCCTGCGAGGGGGCGGCGAAGGAGATGGCGGCAACGGCGGCGATGGCGGCGGAAACGATGATCTTGCGCATGGGGTCTCTCCTGATCTCTCTTTGGGGATGAGCCTCTCTCATCCGGTGATCAGAAGATCGCATAGCGCCCCGCCGCCCGCTGTTCCGCAGGAAACAAGCAAGAACTAACGGAACAGCCGCTCCACATAATCCCGCCCGAGCCCGACCTTCTCGTAGTGGTCGCGACAGAGAGCGATGTAGTTGTGCACATCGAAGAAACCGTCCGGCTCGCCCTTGTCGTCGAGCCAGATGAGCGGGCCCTTGACCTGGAAGAACACCTTCATCGGCTGCTCGTGCTCGTAGGCGACGAGCGTGTGGCCCTCGCCGGGCGTCTCGTAGACGAAATCGCCGGCCGTCGCCGTCCAGTCGTGCTCCAGATAGCCCCACTTGCCGGAGATCGTGTAGGCGAAGACCTCGTGCGGGTGGTAGTGGCGGTTCACCAGCCCTGCCTTCTTCGCCATGAGGATGTCGCACCACTTGTTCTGCGTCGGGGAGATCCACAGCGGACGGGAGGAGACGGTCTCGGTGAAGGGCACGTAGTAGCGCTCGTCGTCGGTCGGCGCGTTCTGAAGATAGACTTCCGGCAGGGCATCCGGCTGGAACACCTTGTCGATCGGCTTCAGGTCCTTCCAGAATTCGTTCGTGGCAAGCTCGGGCATGGCTTCTCCTCCTCGTGTGATGGTTCAGGCGCGGACCGCGATGTCGAGCAGCGCGAGCGTCCGCTTCGTCTCGATATGGTCGATCGCCTCGGCAAGCGCGCCGGCAAGGGCCGCGCCGTCGGTGACGCGCCTTGCATGGGCCCGGCTCGCCTCGGCGACCTTCACGAAATCCGGCACAGGCGAGAGCGCGGTCAGCGGCATGCGGTTGGTCTTCGCCGCATAGCCGTCCGGATAGAGGCCGAGCACCGACTGGCGCACCGCGCCCCATTCGGCATTGTTGACGATGAGGACGAGGATCGGCAGTTCCAGCGCCTCGGCGATCTGGTGGCAGGCGACGGGATTGGCGAACATGTAGGAGCCGTCGCCCATGGTGGCGACGACGAGCCGCCCGCGCCGCGCCAGCTGCATGCCGAGCGCGGCGGGAAAGCACCAGCCGAGCCCGCCGGAATGCGGCTCCTGATACCAGGCCTGGTGACGGGAGAGCGTCATCGGCGAAAGCGGGCAGCCGAGTTCGGAGAGCACGGTGGCATCCCGGCCCGCCAGCGCCTCGGAAAGCGTCAGGCTGACGAAATCCTTCGTCATCGGCGTGCCGCCCCCGCGCCGGGCCGCATCGAGCACGGCGGTGCGGGCTTTCCCGTTGCGTTCCGCCACTGCGGCGGCGCGGCTTTCCACCCGGGCGCGATGGGCGGGCAGCAGCGGGTCCATCGCCGCCTTCAGGGCAATGAGACCGGCATCGACATCGCCGGCCAGCGTCACGTCGGAGCGGAAGTAGCGCACCGGCTGGCGCTGGTAGAGCGGGTCCTGGGCGAGCTGGATGACCTTGCAGCCGGGCCGCAGCGCATGGGCATCCGGCGACCAGGGCGCCAGCGCATCGAGAACCAGCACCACGTCGGCCGCCTCCAGCAACGGCCCCGGATCGGCCTGCGCGGCCATCGGATGATCCGTCGCCATGGCAAGCTGCACGGCCCAGTACTGGCAGACGGGAATGCCCCATTCGCCTGCAAGCGCCGCAAGGGCGGCAAAACCCTCGGCCGAGCCGGCGCCGCGCTGCGCGAAGACCACCGGGTTCGCCGCCGCCGCCAGGAGGCGCGCGGCCTCCGCCACCGCTTCGGCCGGCGGCGCGGCGACGGCCGGCATCATCGTTGCGGGCGCTTCCAGCCCCTTCGTCGGACAGGACTGGCAGAGCACCTCGCGCGGCAGGCTCATATAGACCGGCCCGCGCGGCGTGGAACAGGCGATCGCATGCGCCCGGTCGACCATCTGCGGGATGTGCTCGGGAAAGCGCAGCTCGTCG
This sequence comes from Shinella sp. WSD5-1, assembly GCF_963942435.1. Classification (GTDB taxonomy): domain Bacteria; phylum Pseudomonadota; class Alphaproteobacteria; order Rhizobiales; family Rhizobiaceae; genus Shinella; species Shinella yambaruensis. The sequence goes on along the minus strand of NZ_OZ012596.1, from coordinate 832,826 downwards.
TCCCACTTGCAGGCCTCGCGCACCAGCGCCGCCTGGTCGCGCATCTCCTGCCCCCAGCCGATCGGCACGGTGCGCGACCCCTTTCGTCCGCGCTCGGTGACCGGCGTGCGGCCGGAGAAGAGCAGGACCGGGACATGCTCCATCGCGGCGTTGATCGCGCCGATGGCGCAATTGGCAAGGCCGACATTGGTATGCGCCATCACCGCCTGGGCGCGGCCCGTCGCCAGATAATAACCGTGCGCCATGCCCATCGCCGCCGATTCGTGCGGCATGACGAGCGCCTGCGGCAGGGCGATTCCCTTCGCCTCCGCCTCGGCCAGGCCCTCGATGATCGGCGGGAAATCCGTGCCGGAATTGGCGAAGATATAGTCGATGCCGACCGCCTTCAGCCGGGCGAGCAGCGCACCGCCCGCCGTCATCGCCGGCGCCCCGGCAAGATCGTCTTCGCCCATCGGAACCTCCCCCGTCGTGCGGCAGCCTGCCCGCGGCCGCCGGTCTCCTCGAACCGGACGGCACAGGCCTCAGACCGCACTGTGACAGGCGGGACGGTGATGTAAAATGAAATGCCGGCCGCAACACATAACGAAAGCCGTATGAATTGCGCTTGGAGTTACGGAATTCCGGCCGCAAAACCGCTGCGCACTTTTGCTGGAATTCCTCTAGTGCAGCCCGCCGACGCCGAGCAGGGTTTCGACCGTGTGCCGGTCGGCGGAGAGCGCCGCCGGGGTGCCTGTCCAGGCGATGCGGCCGCGCTCCAGGATGATCACGTCGTCGGCGAAGTCGAGCGCGCTCTGGATGCGCTGCTCGACGATGAGGATGGTCATTTCGCCGGAGGCCGCGAGCGTGCCGAACGCCGCCATCAGCTCCTCGCAGATGACCGGGGCAAGGCCCTCCAGCGGCTCGTCGAGCAGGAGCACGGAGGGCTGGCCGAGGATGGTACGCGCCGTCGTCAGCATCTGCTGTTCGCCGCCGGAAAGCTGCGAGCCGAGGTTCCTGCGCCGCTCCTTGAGCCGCGGGAACATCTGGTAGGCGTCCTCGATGGCCCCGCGCGGACGGCCCTTCAGCCCGACGAAGAGGTTCTCCTCCACCGTCAGCGTCGGGAAGACGTCGCGCGACTGCGGCACATAGCCGAGACCCTTCAGGGCGCGGGCGGAGCTGCCGATGCCCTCGATCGCCTCGCCGCCGAGGCGGATCGCGCCGCCATAGCGCTTCGTCTGGCCGGCGAGCGTGGCGAAGAGCGTGGATTTTCCCATGCCGTTGCGGCCGAGCACGGCGAGCCTGCGGCCGGCATCGGCGGCGAAGGAGATGTCCTCCAGCACCCGCGTCGGGCCGTAGCCGGCGGAAAGGCCGGATATTTCAAGCGACGCTGCGGGCATCGGCATAACTCCCGAGATAGGCCTGGCGGACGCGGGCATCCTTCGTCACCGCGTCCGGCGATCCGTCGAAGATGATCTCGCCCGCCGCCAGCACGACGACGCGCCTTGCGAAGCGGAAGACGAGGTCCATGTCGTGCTCGATCATCAGCACGGCGAGGTCCGCCGGCAGGTCGGCGATCGCCTGCTCGATGCGCGCCGTATCGCTCTGCGGCACGCCGGCGGCGGGCTCGTCGAGCAGCAGGACCCGGGGCTTGAGCGCAAGGGCAAGCGCGAGCTCCAGGAGGCGTTGCTGGCCATAGGCGATCTCGCTGACGCGGTGGCGGGCAAGCTGGGCGATGCCGAGCCGGGCAAGAAGCGCATGGACCTCGTCCATCACGTCCGGCATGGCGCGGTGGCTGGCGAACATGCGGCCGGTCCGGCCCTCGCGCTGCAGGATGGCGAGCGCGACATGCTCCTCCGGCGTCATCTCGGAGAAGAGCCGCGTCACCTGGAAGGACCGCACGAGGCCGCGGCGCACGCGCTCCGTCGGCCCGAGGCGGGTGACATCCTCGCCGCCGAGCGCGACGGAGCCGGAATTCGGCAGGAGGTTGCCGGTGACGAGGTTGACGAAGGTCGTCTTGCCGGCACCGTTCGGGCCGATCAGCGCGACCCGGTCGCCCGGCGCCATCGAAAGGGAGACGTCGTTGGTGACGGCAAGGCCGCCGAAGGTCCGTTTCAGGTTGCGGACGTCGAAGATCGCGCTCATCGGTCCTTCCTCCCGCGGCGTTCGAGAAGGGCGGCGAGCGAGCCGTAGAGCCCCTTCGGCGCGAAGAGCACCACGGCGATCAGCAGCGCGCCGACGATGGTGAGCCAGTGGAACGGGTTGGCCGCCGAGACGACATCCTCGAACCACAGGAAGGAAAGCGTGCCGATCAGCGCGCCATAGAGCGAACCGGTGCCGCCGAGCACGAGCATGACGAGGGCTTCGGCCGAGAGCGTGAAGGACAGGCTGTCGAGGCCGACGACCTGGGTCGAGATGGCGTTGAGCGCCCCGCCCGCCCCGGCGACGGCGCCCGATATGGCATACATGCGGATCAGCGTGCCGTGCACCGAGGCGCCCATGGCGCGCACGCGCAGCGGATCCTGCTTGATGCCGCGGCAGAGCATGCCGAAGGGCGAGCGCACGATCTGGCGCAGGACGACGAAGGCGGCAATGAGCAGCACGATGCCGAAGACATAGGCCGTGCGGCCCCACAGGTCGAACGGATAGAGGCCGAAGACGGGATCCGGCATGATGCCGGCAAGGCCGTCGCTGCCGCCGGTCCAGCCGGACGCCTTGTTCGCCGCCTCATGGGCGAGGTGAATGATGGCGATGGAGAGCACGAGCTGCGGCAGGCCATGCGCCCGAAGCACGACGGCGCCGGAGACGAGGCCGGCGAGCGCGCCCGCGACCACGCCGACGGCCAGCATGGCGATCGGATCGGTGATGCCGAAATGGGCCGCCGCGATGCCCGCCCCATAGGCCCCCGCGCCGAACAGCGCGGCATGGCCGAGCGTCGCCACGCCGCAATAGCCGGTGACGAGGTCGAGCGAGAGGACCAGCAGCGCGATCGCCGTGATGCGCGTCAGCAGCGCGAGGTTGTTCGGGAAGAGGAGATAGCCGAGGACGGCGACCGCGAGGATGACGAGGACGCCGACCGCGTCGCGCGTCAGGCGGGCGCGGCGGTCCCGGGCGGTGGAGAGGGTTCCGGTGTTCATGGTGAGCGCCATCACTTCGCCCTTCCGGCAAGGCCGCGCGGGAAAATCCAGACGATGGCGATGACCGCGAGATAGAAGAAGAATTCGCCGAATTCCGGCATCAGGTAGCGTCCCGTCGTATCGATGGCGCCGAGCAGCAGGCAGGCGGCAAGGGCGCCGGGAATGGACCCCGCCCCGCCGACAGAGACGACGACGAGGAAGGTCACCATGTAGCGCAGCGCATAATAGGGTTCGATCGGCAGCAGCTCGGCGCCGACGACGCCGCCGAAGGCGGCAAGGCCGACCGCGACGGCGAAGCTGACGGCATAGACGACCTCGGTCTTCACGCCGAGGGCGGCGGCCATGGCCGCATTGTCGACGCTCGCGCGCAGCTTCACGCCGAAGGCGGTGCGCTCGATGAAATACCAGAGGCCGAGTGCGACCGCGGCGCCGCAGGCGATGACGAAGAGACGGTGCGCCGAGACCGTACGGAAGCCGAGGCTGACCGGCTCGCGCAGGCTGTCCGGCGTCGGGATGGTCTTGAGCGTCGGGCCGAAGACATAGTTGGCGATGCCGATGACGCAGAAGGTGATGCCGATGGTCATCAGTACCTGCGTCAGCTCCGGCTGGCTATAGATGCGGCGGTAGAGCAGGCGCTCGACGGGGATGGCGATGAGGATGGTGCCGACGACGGCGAGCATGACGGCGACGGCATAGGCAAGGCCGAGGTCGCGCGCGGCATAGGAGGCGATGTAGCCGCCGATCATCGCGAAGGCGCCATGCGCCAGGTTGACGACCCGCATCAGCCCCATCGTCACCGAGAGGCCGATGGAGATGACGAAGAGCACCATGCCGTAGGCGAGCGCATCGACGCCGATGCTGAAAACCGTTTGCATCAAACTATCCTGCTGTGGCCGGGCTTGCGGCCGTTTGTCCGGATATGCGGGTGGATCCTCGGGTCAGGCCCGAGGATGACGCAAGAAGAGAAGGCGGTGGATCAATGCAACGGTTCCGCTTGCCACAACGTCGGACGGGGTTCGCGACCTCTTCTCCCCGCCGTCATCCTCGGGCTCGCCCCAAGGATCCACCCGCCTGACGCAAGAAGAGAAGGACGGTGGATCAATGCGACGGTTCCGCTTGCCGCAACGTCGGATGGGGTTCGCAACCTCTCCTCCCCGCCGTCATCCTCGGGCCTGACCCGAGGATCCACCCGCCCGGCGCAAAACACGTTACTTCGCCGCCGCAAGGCCCGGGTCGCCCTGCTTCTCGAAGGTCTGGACCTCCTTGTTGTAATAGGTCCCGTCGTCGGCCTTGGCCACTTCGCGCAGATAGATGTTCTGCGTGATATGGCGGCTTTCCGCATCGATCGTCACCGGCCCGCGCGGGCTTTCCCAGGAAAGGCCCTTGACGGCCTCGACCGCCTTGGCCGCGTCCTGCTCGCCGCCCGTCGCCTCGATCATCTTGTAGATGACATGCATGCCGTCATAGGCGCCGACTGCGGGGAAGGAGAGCTCCGCCGGGTTGCCGATCGCCTTGCCGGCGGCCTCGACGAATTTCTTGTTCTCCGCCGAATCGTGCGAGACGGCATAGTGGAAGGTGGTCGTGAGACCGAGCGCCGCCTCGCCGAGCGCCGGCAGGTCGGATTCCTGCGTCAGGTCGCCGGGGGCGAAGAACTTGACGCCGCCGGCCTTGAGGCCGTTCTCGTTGAAGGCCTTGACGAAGCCGAGCGTCGTCGGGCCGGAGGGCAGGAAGGCGAAGACGCCCTCGGCGCCCGAATCCTTGATGCGCTGCATGATCGGCGAGAAATCGTTGGTCTGGAGCGGCATGCGGATCGCCTCGACGATCTCGCCGCCCGCCGCCTCGAAGCCCGCCTTGAAGGCGGCTTCCGCGTCGACGCCCGGCCCGTAGTCGCTGACGACGGAGATGACCTTCCTGGTGCCGCCGTCGAAGGCGACCTTGGCGATCGGCGTCGAGGTCTGCCAGGTGGTGAAGGAGGTGCGCACCACATAGGGGCTCTTGGTGACGATGGCGGAGGTCGCCGCGTTCATCACCACCATGGGCACGTTCGCCTGTTCGAGCAGCGGGGTGGCGGCCATGGCATCCGGCGTGAAGTAGAATCCGGCTAAGTACTGCACGCCCTCCTTGACGACGAGCTCCTGCGACAGCGCCTTGGACTGGGCCGGATCGGCGGTCGGGATGTCGCGGTAGATCACCTCGATCGTATCGTCGCCGACCGCGTTGCCGTTCAGCGCCATATAGGCGTCGATACCCGCCTTGAAGTTCTTGCCCTGCAGCGCGAAGGGGCCGGAGAACGGCCCGACGACGCCGACCTTGATCGTATCGGCATGGGCGACGCTGCCCATCAGCACAGCCGCCAGCGCGGCGATCGCGACATGTTTCATGTTTTCCTCCCTGAAAGGCCGGTCTCCCGCCGGTGCCCGATCCTGTCCCAAACTGGATTTTTGTCAGATTGACAGATGAAACGGTAATGTAAAATGAAAAGGTATGGCCATTTCATAACTTAGGAGTTATTAAAATACCTCAGGCGGCACCCAGTCGGCGAAGCGACGACAGCAGCGTGTCGGCAAGGCGGAGGGCAGCGCCGGCGGCGACCACCATCTGCGGCAGGATCAGCCATTCGAGCGTCCAGGCCGAGCCGGAACGCTCCTGCTCGTGCACCATCGCCTGCGCCAGGCCGCCGAGCTGCGCCGCGTTGAACCGGGCAAGCGTGACCAGAACTTCGGCGGCGACCGGGTTCTGCTTGTGCGGCATGGCGGAGGAACCGCCGCCGCCGGCGAGCGCGATCTCGTCGCCCCGGTCGGCCAGAAGGGCGACGTCCTGCCCGATCTTTCCGAGGCTGCCGGTGATGCCGGAAAGGAGGGCGGCCAGATCCAGGATGCGGTCCCGCTGGCTATGCCATTGCGGGGCGTCGGCAAGGCCGAGGTTGCGGGCAAGCGCGGCGCGCACGGCCGGTGCTTTCTCGCCCAGTTTCTCCAGCGTGCCCGCCGCGCCGCCGAACTGCACGGCAAGCCCCTCCTCCATCAGGCCCGTCACGCGCGTGCGATGGCGCTCCAGCGGCGCGCGCCAGGCGCCGACGCGGTCCGCCACGGTGACGGGGATGGCGGCCTGCATGCGGGTACGCCCCATCAGTTCCCGGTCGCCGAAGGTGGCGGCGAGGCCATCGAGCACGCCGGCCAGCCCTCCCAGCCGTTTTTCAAGGACGGGCAAGACGCGGGAGAGGCGCAGCATCAGCCCGCTGTCGACGACATCCTGGCTGGTCGCGCCGACATGCACATGCCGGCCATGCGGCTCGCCGACGGCGGCGCGGAGCTGGCGAACGAAGTCGGGCACCACCACGCCGTCACGGGCGGTGGCGGCCCTGAGACTGGCGACGTCGGGCGAGAAGCGGTGCGCAACAGCCTCGATCGCCCCGGCCGCGTCCGCCGGGATGACGCCCGCCTCCGCCTCGGCCCTGGCCAGCGCCACCTCGAAGGCCAGCATGGCCTCGAGTTCCGCCGCGACGGAAAACAGCGCCGCCACCGCCTCGTCGCCGAGGAGGCCGGAGAGATAGGGATGGTCGAAGGGCGAGACGGTCATGGGGCGCTCTTTTGCGATGGGAAGCGCGTGGATCCTCGGGTCGAGCCCGAGGATGACGAAAGAAGAGAGGTTTGTCGTCAAACCAACGGCATCGCATGCCGCATCGTTCATGAGGTCCGTGACCTCTCCTCCCCTCCGTCATCCTCGGGCTCGACCCGAGGATCCACGCGGCAGGTGACGAGCTTAACACACAGCCTAGATATCGAAGAACACCGTTTCCTTCTCGCCCTGCAGGTGGATGTCGAAGCGGTAGCTGTCGCCGTCCGCCGCCGCGATCAGCGTCGGCACGCGCACGCGGTGCTCGATGCGGGCGAGCACCGGGTCCTCGGCATTGGCCGCCGCCTCGTCGCCGAAATAGAGGCGCGTGTTGAGGCCGAGATTGATGCCGCGGGCGACGATCCAGAACGAGACGTGCGGCGCCATCAGGCGGCCGTCCCTGAAGGGCACGCGGCCGGGCTTGACGGTCTCGAAGCGGTATTCGCCGTTCTCTCCGTCAGTGGCCGAGCGGCCCCAGCCGGAAAAATTGGGATCGGCGCTGCCGCGCAGCTCCGAGGGGCTGTTGTAGAGGCCGGCCGCATCCGCCTGCCAGATCTCGATCAGCGCGTCCTTCAGCGGCGTGCCGGTGCCGTCGAGCACCCGACCGGTGATGGTGATGCGCCGGCCGAGCGTCCTGTCGTTCACCATGGTCGCGCCGAGATCGCTCTCGTAGACGCCGGTGATGCCGGAAAAATTCGGCGTGAGGCCGATATGGACATAAGGCCCCGCCGTCTGCGAGGCGCTTTCCTTGAGGGTACCGAGCGGCTGCACCATCAGTTGCCCTCCATCCGGTTCTCGAAAAGCGTCGAGCGGCGGCCGCGCAGCACGATGTCGAACTTGTAGGCGCGCGCATCCATGGGGATCGTGTTGCCCCAGTCGAGCGCGGCGACCAGCTGCTCGATCGCCGCCCTGTCCGGGATCGTCTGCACGATGGGACATTTCCAGATCATCGGGTCGCCCTCGAAATACATCTGCGTGATCAGCCGCTGGGCAAAGCCGTGGCCGAAGACGGAGAAATGGATATGCGCCGGTCGCCAGTCGTTGACGCCGTTCGGCCAGGGATAGGGCCCGGGCTTGACGGTGCGGAAGGCATAGTGGCCGTCCTCGTCGGTGATGGTGCGCCCGCAACCGCCGAAATTCGGATCGAGCGGGGCGAGGTAGCTCTCCTTCTTGTGGCGGTAGCGCCCGCCGGCATTGGCCTGCCAGAATTCGAGCAGCGCGCCTGCCACCGGCCGCGCCCGCTCGTCAAGCACCCGGCCGTGCACGATGATGCGCTCGCCGATCGCGCTTTCGCCGGGTTTTGCGAAATTGTGGATCAGGTCGTTGTCGAGCTCGCCGAGCATCGCATGGCCGAAGACCGGGCCGGTGATCTCAGAGACCGTGCCGTCGAGCGAGAGCAAGGCCTTCTGCGGCGAGCGCAGCACCGAGGTCTTGTAGCCCGGCGTCAGGCCCGGCGGGTGCCACAGGCGATCGCGGGAGAAGAAGGCGCCCGTCTCGGGCTTGCGATTGGAAAGGTCCGTCATGGTTCCCTCAGGCCGCCTTTTCGGCGTCCATGTCCTCGAAGACGTGCTTGGCGATCCTGATCGCCCGGTTGGCCGCCGGCACGCCGGCATAGATCGCCACATGCAGAAGCGCCTCGGCGATATCCTCGCGGCTCGCGCCGGTATTGACGGTGGCGCGCACATGCATCGCCACCTCCTCGTCATGGCCGAGCGCGGCCAGCAGCGCGATCGTCACCATGGAGCGCTCGCGCATCGTCCAGCCGGGCCGCGACCAGACCGTGCCCCAGGCCGCTTCGGTGATCAGCTCCTGGAAGGGCTGGTCGAAGGCGGTGGCGCCGGAGGAGGCGCGGTCGACATGGCTGTCGCCGAGCACCGCGCGCCGGGTCACCATGCCCTGGCGGTAGCGGTCGGAAAAGGTATGCGCATCAGCCATGTGGCTCGTCTCCGGCAGGTAGGGTGGCGATGAAGGCGCGGATCATCTCCGTCAGCATTTCCGGCTGCTCGACGCAGGGAATGTGCCCGGCGTCCTTGATGACCTCGTAGCGGGCGCCGGCAATCAGCTTTGCCATGGACAGCACGACATCCGGCGGCGTCGAGCCGTCCTGGTCGCCGACGACGCAGAGCGTCGGCACGGCGAGGCGTTCCGTCGAATGGGTGAGGTCGGCATCGCGCAGCGCCGCGCAGGTGGCGGCATAGCCGACCGCGGACTGGCGGGTGAGCATGTTGCGGTAGCCGTGATAGGCCGCGTTTTCCGGACGGCGGAAGGCCGGCGTGAACCAGCGCTCCATGACGGCGTCGGCAAGGCTTTCGATACCCTTCGCCTCGACGCTTTCGATGCGCGCGTTCCACATCTCGGCCGTGCCGATCTTGTGCGCGGTGTCGCAGAGCACCAGCGCCCGGACGAGGTCCGGCCGCTTCGCCGCAAGCCCCTGCGCGATCATGCCGCCGACGGAAAGGCCGCAGATGACGGCGTCCTTCACGTCGAGCCGGTCGAGCAGCGCGGCGAGATCGAGGACGTGGTCGTCGATCGAATAGGGCACCTGGCCGAGATCGGACAGGCCATGGCCACGCTTGTCGTAGGTGACGATGGGAAAGTCGCCGGCGAGGCGCACGACGACATCGCGCCAGATGCGGAAGTCGGTGCCGAGCGAATTGGCAAAGACGATCACCGGCCGGCCCGCCGGCCCGCCGATCAGCTGATGGTGCAAGATGACGTCGTTGACGGTTGCGAACTGCACTTCTGTCTCCTCCCGTTTCCGCAGATTGGCCCCTTGATCTGGTTAGGTAAAATGATATTTCATGCCGTTTCGTTAACTTGAGGGTTATGAGAGCCGTGATCGACAGCCGCGTCAAGTTCCGCCATCTGCAGACCTTTGTCGAGGTGGCCCGCCAGAGAAGCGTGATGAAGGCGGCGGAGATCCTGCATGTCAGCCAGCCCGCCGTGACGAAGACGATCCGCGAGCTGGAGGAGGTTCTCGGCGTCGCCGTCTTCGAGCGCGAGGGGCGCGGCATCAAGATCACCCGGCATGGCGAGGTCTTCCTCAAGCATGCCGGTGCGGTGCTGGCGGCGCTCCGGCAGGGCTTCGATTCGGTCTCGCAGGCGCTTTCCGGCGATGCCCCGCCGATCCGCATCGGCGCCCTGCCCACCGTCTCCACGCGCATCATGCCGAAGGCGATGGCACTGTTCCTCGCAGAGGAGACGGGCGCGCGCATCAAGATCGTCACGGGCGAAAACGCGGTTCTGCTGGAACAGCTGCGCGTCGGGGACCTCGACCTCGTCGTCGGGCGCCTTGCCGCGCCGGAGAAGATGGCCGGCTTCTCCTTCGAGCATCTCTATTCGGAAAAGGTGGTGTTCTGCGTGCGCGCCGGCCATCCGCTGCTTGCCGGCGGCTCGGCCTTTGCCGGGCTCGACGCCTATCCCGTGCTGATGCCGACGCGCGCCTCGATCATCCGCCCCTTCGTCGAAAGCTTCCTGATCGCCAACGGCATTGCCGGGCTGGCGAACCAGATCGAGACCGTGTCCGACGCCTTCGGCCGCGCCTTCGTGCGCGAGAGCGATGCGATCTGGATCATCTCCGAAGGGGTCGTGGCGGCGGATATCGCCGATGGCGCGCTCGCGGCCCTGCCGATCGACACGAGCGGCACGAAAGGCCCCGTCGGCCTCACCATGCGCACCGACGCCGTGCCGTCCATGCCGCTGTCGATCCTCATCCAGACCATCCGCGAGGTGGCGGGCAAGGTATCGCCCGCGGCTTGAGCCTCCTTCTCCCCTCGGCTAGGAGGGGTGCATGACAAGCGAACTCGCCCCCTTCCGCACCGCGATCGTCGCGCTTCATCCCGATCTGGCGGATGCCGCCTTCCGGCTGCTGCCGGGCGGCTGGCATTCGCGTGCGGTGGCGGTGGACGAGCGCCGCGTCTTCAAGTTCCCGCAGGGCGAGGCGGCGGAGCGGGCGCTGCGCCGCGAGGCCTCCATCCTCGCCGCCATCCGCCCGCACCTTGCGATGCGCGTTCCGGGCCTTCGCCTCCACGAGGGCGCGCCGCTCTTTTCCGAACACGCGATCATCCCCGGCGACCACCTGGAAACCGCACGCTACGAGACGCTGCCGGAGACGGCGCGAGGGGCGCTCGGCGAGACGCTCGCCCGCTTCTATGCGCAGCTGCACGCCCTCCCCCGCCCGCTGATGGAGGCGGCCGGCGCGCGGCCGGTCGAGCGCTGGCTGGATGCCGATGCCATCGCGGCAAGGGCCCTGCCGCTGCTGCCGGAAGACCTCTTTGGCTTTGCGAACGAAACCCTTTCCGGCTGGCGCGCGCTCCCGCCGGATCCCCACGGCGAAACCTACGGCTTCTTCGACGGCCACGGCTGGAACATGGCCTTCGACCACGCCGCCGGACGGCTCAACGGCATCTACGATTTCGCCGATTCCGGTTTCGGCCCGCTGCACCAGGACTTCATCTACACGAACTTCATCAGCCCCGACCTCACCGCCCGGATCGCGGACGGCTACGAGCGGCTGACGGGCCGGACGCTCGATCGTGGCCGCATCCACCTCCTGACCGGCGTGCACCGGCTCTGGGAACTCGCGGCTCTTGCCGAGGCGCCGGAGCACCATGCGACGATGATCGCCTCCGTCGCCGCCTGGGCGGCGCGTCAGTAGGGCAGGCCCACATAGTTTTCCGCCAGCACCGTTTCGGCCGCGCGGGAATGGGTGAGATAGTCGAGCTCGGCCTCCTGGATCTTCTCGTCGAAATCGCCGGTCCCGGGAAAACGGTGCAGCATGCTTGTCATCCACCAGGAGAAGCGCACGGCCTTCCAGACCCGGGCGAGCGCCCTTGCCGAATAGGCGTCAAGGCCGGCCCCGGAGCGCTCCCGGTAGTGCTCCAGGAGGCCCGAGAAGAGATAGTGCACGTCGCTTGCGGCAAGGTTCAGCCCCTTGGCGCCCGTCGGCGGCACGATATGGGCGGCGTCGCCGACGAGGAACAGCCGGCCGAACCGCATCGGCTCGGCGACGAAGGAGCGCAACGGCGCGATCGACGTCTCGAAGCTCGGCCCGGTGACCAGCGCCTCGCCGTGATGGGCGGGAAGGCGGCGGCGCAGCTCGTCCCAGAAGCGCGCATCGGGCCAGGCCTCGATCCTCTCGTCGAGCGCGCACTGGAGATAGTAGCGGCTGCGGGTCGGCGAGCGCATGGAACAGAGGGCGAAGCCGCGCGGATGGTTGGCATAGACCAGCTCCTCGCTGACCGGCGGCACCTCGGCGAGAAGGCCGAGCCAGCCGAAGGGATAGACCTTCTCGAAGGTGCGGATCGCCTGTTCCGGCACGGCCTTGCGGCTGGCGCCGTGGAAGCCGTCGCAGCCGGCGATGAAGTCGCAGTCGATCCGGTGGGTGGCGCCGTCCTTCTCGTAGGTGACGCAGGGCGCCGCGCCGTCGAAGGCGTGCGGCGTGACATTCGCCGCTTCGTGGATGGTCAACCGGCCGTCGGCTTCCCGCTGCTCGATGAGGTCGCACGTCAGCTCCGTCTGGCCATAGACCATGACGCGCTTGCCGCCGGTGAGATCGAAAAGGTCGATGCGGTGGTCGCGGCCGTCGAAGGCGAGCGAGAAGCCGTCATGCGGCAGGCCCTCGGCATGCATGCGCGCACCGACGCCGGCCTTGTCGAGCAGCGCGACCGTGCCCTCCTCCAGCACGCCGGCCCGCACACGGCCGAGGATATGCGCGCGGCTCGACCGGTCGAGGATCGCCGTCTCGATGCCGGCATTGCCGAGCAGCTGGCCGAGCAACAGGCCCGACGGACCCGACCCGATGATGACGACCTGAACGCGCATAGTGACCTCCCGAACTGGCATTTCGCAAATTGTCGGCGGGAAGGGCGGCGCCGGGCAATGGACGGATCGGCCATGAACTTGTACAAATCGAACATCGCAAGACAGCGGCACCAGGATGAAGCGACCGGCCCCGACCTACGATCTCTATGGCGAAAAGGCCGGAAACGGTCCGGATTTCTGGTTGCACTGCGAAACGATCCCCTCGCGCAGCAGCCTGCATCGCTATGAGATCGGCCTGCACCGGCACGAGAGCTTCTTCCAGATCCTGTATATTTCCGCCGGTTCGGGCGATGCGCTGTTCGAGGACCGGCGCTTGACGCTGGCCCCGCCCGCCATCGCCACGGTGCCGCCGGCGCTCGACCACGGCTTCCGGTTTTCCCGCGATGTCGACGGCCATGTCTTCACCCTGCTCGCCTCGCACCTGCGCCTTGCCGGCGAGGCCGGGCGCTTCGTTTCCGAGCCGCGCGTGACGCCGCTCGATCCCGGCGATGCGGACGGCGCCTTCGTGCTTTCGACGCTCGGGCGGCTTGCCGCCGAATGGACGACGCGGCGAAGCGGGCGCACCGACCTGATGCAGGCCTATCTGGTCTCGGTGCTGACGCTTGCCGCACGGCTCTGGAGCCGGGGCGAGACGGCAGGCGACGCCGGCGAGGCGGCGCGGCGCATGGAGCACCTCAACGGGTTGATCCAGCAGCATTTCCGCGGCCAGAAGCCGGCCGGTTTCTATGCCGGCGAACTCGGCATCTCGCCGACGCATCTCAACCGCATCGTCAAGGCCGCGACGGGCCTGACGGCCCACGCCTATATCGGCCGCAAGCTGATCGACGAGGCGAAGCGCGAACTCGTCTTCACCGAGGCGCCGGCGCAGGAGATCGCGCTTGGCCTCGGTTTTGCCGACCCCGCCTATTTTTCCCGCTACTTCCTGCGCGAGACCGGCGAGACGCCGCGCGCCTGGCGGCTGCGGGAGCGGGCGCGGCTTTCCGCTCAGGCGTCGGAATAACGCTCCTCGGCCCAGGGATCGCCGCGCATGTGATAGCCGTTGCGCTCCCAGAACCCGGCCTGGTCACCGGGCAGGAAATCGATGCGCGTCAGCCACTTGGCGCTCTTCCAGAAATAGAGATGCGGCACGACGAGGCGCATCGGCCCGCCATGCTCGACGGAGAGCGGCCGGCCCTCCCAATGGGTGGCGAGGATGGCGTCCTCGGCGGCGAAATCGGCAAGCGGCAGGTTTGTCGTATAGCCGTCATAGCTCGTCAGCATGACGAAATTCGCCTCCGGCCGCGGCATGACGCGGTCGAGCAGGTCGCGCGTGGCGACACCCTCCCAGCGGTTGTCGTAGCGCGACCAGGTGGTCACGCAATGGATGTCGGAAAGTCTTTGGCTCTGCGGCAGCGCCAGGAACTCCGCCCAGCCGAAGGATTGCGGGTTTTCCGCGCCGCCCTTCACATCGAGCCGCCAGCTTTCCGGGCGGATCACCGGCTGCTGGCCGAGATCGAGCACCGGCCAGTTCGTCACGAGATGCTGGCCCGGCGGCAGGCGGTCGGTCCCGGGCCGGGAAACACGGCCCGTGAGGAACCTGCCCTCGTCCGCCCAGCGGCGTTTCGTGCGGGTGAGCTTGCTGTCGTCGTCGCTCATGGCGGCCTCCTGCTGCGGTGCAAAAGGTGGGGCCGCGACCTTGCTTCTGTCAAGATCGGCTCCCGGCAGGGCCGGTTGGCACATCCGCGCAGGGCCAGCCCCAGAACCGCTGCGCACGTTTGCCGGCATTGCTCCAGCTTCTTGCTTTTGCCGCATTGTCCGACGCCGAAGCGACGTCGCTTCGGCTGGAAATGCTTTAGGCGAGCACCGGCCGCAGCGCTGCCTGCACCTCGCGCATTGCCGGCAGGTAGCGCGTCACCATGTCCTCCGCCGAGGCATGGGCCGCCGGGGCGCCGATATTGAGTGCGGCGACGACGCGGCCACGGGCATTTTCCAGCGGCACGGCGATGGAGCGCAGCCCGATCTCCAGCTCCTGGTCGATCAGGGCAAAGCCGTTCTGCCGCACCCGGGCGAATTCCTCCATCAGCGCTTCCGGCTCCGTCTTCGTGTAGGGGGTGTTCGCCTTGCGGTCGGAGGCCTCGACGATCGCCCGCGCCTCGGCTTCCGGGAGCGCCGCCAGGAGCACGCGGCCCATCGAGGCGCAATAGGCCGGCAGGCGCGAGCCCGGCGTCAGGTTGATCGACATGACCCGCTTCTGCGCCGCGCGCGCCACATAGACGATCTCCACCCCGTCCAGCACGGAAACGGAGGCGCTCTGGCCGACCTTCTCCGAGAGCTGGTCGAGATAGGGCTGCACCAGCCGCGGCAGGGGCGTCGCCGAGAGATAGGCATGGCCGAGGCGCAGGATCTTCGGCGTCAGCTCGAAGAACTTGCCGTCATAGGCGGCATAACCGAGCTCGGCCAGCGTCAAGAGGCAGCGCCGCGCCGTCGCCCGGTCGAGGCCGGTCTCCTTCGAGACATCCGTGATGGTGAGGCGGGGCTTTGCCTCGCCGAAGGCCTCGATGACCGTCAGCCCCTTGGCGAACCCCCCGACGAAATCCGTTTCCCGCATTGTTGTCTCCTCTCGGCCAGCCGGCCCGGCTTGTGCATGTTGCAGGGCACCCCGCCTCCATTCTGTCTCCGCCCTCTCCTCCGTCATGCCCGGGCCTGACCCGAGCATCCACGGCCACGGGTGCCGCGTGAATCCTCGGCTCAAGGCCGAGGGTGACGGCGGAACGTGCAGTGAGCGACGCGCCGCATCCATAACGCTTCCATTTATTTTGTGCGATATATGAACAAAAGTCAATTATCGCACAAACCGGATTGTCGATTTCCCCGTTTGGATTTACCTCTGTTGCCGACAACGGGAGATTTTGCATGGACAAGACCCTCAGCAGTCTTGAGGCCGCCGTATCGTGCATCGGCGACGGCTCGGTCGTGATGATTGGCGGCTTCGGCGGCTCGGGCGCACCGATCGAGCTGATCCACGCCCTGATCGACAGGGGTCCGAAGGACCTCACCGTCATCAACAACAATGCCGGCAACGGCCGCATCGGCATTGCCGCGATGATCGACGCCGGCATGGTCAGGAAGATGATCTGCTCCTTCCCGCGCTCGACCGATCCGCGCGCCTTCACCGACCGGTATCTCGCCGGAAAGATCGAGTTGGAGCTGGTGCCGCAGGGCACGCTCGCCGAGCGCATCCGCGCCGGCGGCGCCGGCATCCCCGCCTTCTACACGCCGACGAGCTACGGCACGGAGCTCGCTAAGGGCAAGCCGGTCGCCGAATTCGACGGCCGCATGTACGTGCAGGAGCGCTGGCTGAAGGCGGATGTCGCGCTGATCAAGGCGCATGTCGGCGATACGCACGGCAACCTCACCTACAACAAGGCTGCCCGCAATTTCAGCCCGCTGATGTGCATGGCCGCGGCGAAGACCATCGTGCAGGTCTCGAAGCTGGTGCCGCCCGGCGGCATCGACCCCGAGCATGTCGTCACCCCCGGCATCTTTGTCGACGGCCTCGTCGAGGTTGCCGATCCCAAGCAGGAAGAAGACCTCATCCGCGCAGGAGTGGCCTACGCATGACCGTCGATACGCACCCCATGAACACCCGCGAGGACATAAAACTCTCCAACGCCCAGATCGCCTGGCGCGCCGCACAGGACATTTTCGACGGCGCCTATGTCAACCTCGGCATCGGTTTCCCGGAAATGGTCGCCCGCTACCAGCCCGAGGGTCGGTCGGCGATCTTCCACACGGAGAACGGCATCCTCGACTTCGGCGAGGCCCCGCCGGAAGGCGAGGAGGACTGGGACCTGATCAATGCCGGCAAGAAGGCCGTGACGCTGAAGCCGGGTTCGGCCTTCTTCCACCATGCCGACAGCTTTGCCATGGTGCGCGGCGGCCATCTCGACGTCGCCATCCTCGGCGCCTACCAGGTGGCCGAGAACGGCGACCTCGCCAACTGGCGCGTCGGCTCCAAGGGCGTTCCGGCCGTCGGCGGGGCGATGGACCTCGTGCATGGCGCAAAACAGGTCGTCGTCATCACCGAGCACGTCACCAGGAACGGCGAGCCGAAGCTCGTCGAGCGCTGCACCTTCCCGCTCACCGGCGTCGGCTGCATCACCCGCATCTATACCAGCCATGCCGTCATCGACGTTTCGGGCGGCCGCTTCGTGCTGCGCGAGAAGCTGCCGGGCATGACGGTCGAGGAGCTGCAGGCGATGACCGGCACGAAACTGCATGTCGACGGCGATGTCGCCGATCTCGTCGTGCCGCAACTCTAGAACAGTGTTGTACGCACTTCCGGCCGCAAAGCCGCTACGCACGTCTGCTGGAACTGCTTGAGGGGAACACCATGGCTGAGGCCTATATCTGCGACTACATCCGCACGCCCATCGGCCGCTTCGGCGGTGCGCTTTCCTCCGTGCGTGCCGATGATCTCGGCGCCATCCCGCTGAAGGCGCTGATGGCGCGCAATGCCGGCATCGACTGGGAGGCCGTCGACGACGTCATCTTCGGCTGCGCCAACCAGGCGGGCGAGGACAACCGCAATGTCGCCCGCATGTCCGCGCTCTTGGCGGGCCTGCCCGTCTCCGTCTCCGGCACGACGATCAACCGCCTCTGCGGCTCCGGCATGGACGCGGTCATCGCCGCCGCCCGCGCCATCAAGGCCGGCGAGGCGGAGCTTTTCATCGCCGGCGGCGTGGAGAGCATGAGCCGCGCGCCCTTCGTCATGCCCAAGGCGGAGACGGCCTTCTCGCGCAATGCCGAGATCCACGACACCACCATCGGCTGGCGCTTCGTCAATCCCGTGATGAAGAAGCAGTACGGCGTCGATTCCATGCCGGAGACCGGCGAGAACGTCGCCGAGGATTTTTCCATCTCGCGTGAGGACCAGGACGCCTTCGCCGTTCGCTCGCAGGCGAAAGCTGCCGCCGCGCAGGCGAACGGGCGGCTGGCAAGGGAGATCACCCCCGTCACCATCCCGCAGCGGAAGGGCGATCCGGTCGTGGTCGAGAAGGACGAGCATCCGCGCGCGACGACCATCGAGGCGCTCGCCAGGCTCGGAACACCCTTCAGGAAGGAAGGCGGCACGGTGACGGCGGGCAATGCGTCGGGTGTCAACGACGGCGCGGCGGCGCTGGTCATCGCCTCGGAAGCGGCGGTCAAGAAGTACGGCCTCACCCCCATCGCCCGCATCCTCGGCGGCGCGATGGCAGGTGTACCGCCGCGCATCATGGGCATCGGCCCGGTCGCGGCCACGCAGCGCCTCTGCGCCCGCCTCGGCCTCACACCCGCCGACTTCGACGTGATCGAACTCAACGAGGCCTTCGCCTCCCAGGGCCTGGCGACGCTCCGCGCTCTCGGCATTGCCGACGACGCCGGCCACGTCAATCCGAACGGCGGCGCCATCGCGCTGGGCCACCCGCTCGGCATGTCCGGCGCCCGCATCACCGGCACCGCAGCGCTGGAACTCAGCCTCACCGGAAAGAAACGATCGCTCTCCACCATGTGCATCGGCGTCGGGCAGGGCATCGCCGTCGCGCTCGAACGGGTCTGACGGACGTTCACCACTCTTGCCGCCGCCGCGAGCCCCCCTCTGCCCTGCCGGGCATCTCCCTCAAGGGGGGGAGATTGAATGGGGGACCGTCTCGCCCACCTTCAGCGGTGCCGGTTAAGCAAGGTTTTCGCGTCTTGCCAATCTCCCCCTTGAGGGGGAGATGCCCGGCAGGGCAGAGGGGGGTAGATCGGGCCACCGCGGCGCTCCTCCCCTCACGCAAGTCTTGCCCCAGGCAATCCAACATTGACAGCACCTCCGGGCTCCTGCACCCATGCGGACCGTACTTCTCGCATCGATGACGGGTCCGCCATGTCCAAGACCACCCGCGCCACCCAGGCCCTTGCCAAGGCCGGCGTTTCCTTCACCGTCCATACCTACGACTACGACCCCGATGCCGACCGCGTCGGCATCCAGGCGGCCGAGGCGCTGGGGGAGGATCCGGGCCGGGTGCTGAAGACGCTGATGGCGGAGGTGGACGGCAAGCCGGTCTGCGTCATCGTGCCGTCGGACCGCGAGGTCAGCATGAAGAAGCTGGCGAGCGCCTTCAGGGGCAAGTCGGCCAACATGATGAAGCCGGCGGATGCCGAGCGGCTGACGGGCTTCGTCGTCGGCGGCATCAGCCCGTTCGGCCAGAAGAAGCCGGTGCCGGCCGCGATCGAGGAGGCGGCGCTGGTCCATGACCGGGTCTACATGAACGGCGGGCAGCGCGGCCTGCAGGTGCGCCTTGCCCCGCGCGACGCGCTGGCGGCGCTGAAGGCGATCGCCGCAGCCGTCATCGCCTGATTGCGCCTTCTCTTTCGGCGCCGGGCACACTAAGTTTCCTTCATCCGAAGAGAACAGACAGGCATGCCATGACCTATCCCGCCAATTCCGCCCCCGCCGTCGATCCGCAAAAGCTCGACAAGCTCGCCGAAGTCGCCGTGCGTGTCGGCCTTCAGCTCCAGAAGGGGCAGGATCTCGTGATGACGGCGCCCATCGCCGCCCTGCCGCTCGCCCGCCTCATCACCAAGCACGCCTATAAGGCGGGCGCCGGCCTCGTCAGCACCTTCTATGCCGACGAGGAAGCGACGCTCGCCCGCTACCACCATGCGCCCGACGAAAGCTTCGACCGGGCCAGCGACTGGCTCTACGAGGGCATGGCCAAGGCCTATGCCAACGGCGCCGCGCGCCTTGCCATTGCCGGCGACAACCCGATGCTGCTCTCCGGCGAGGACCCGGCCAAGGTCGCGCGCGCCAACAAGGCGAATTCCATGGCCTACAAGCCCGCGCTGGAGAAGATCGCCAATTTCGACATCAACTGGAACATCGTCTCCTATCCGAACCCGTCCTGGGCCAGGCAGGTATTCCCGAACGACCCGGAAGACGTGGCGGTCGAAAAGCTCGCCAATGCCATCTTCGCCGCCTCGCGCGTCGACGTCGCCGATCCCGTCGCCGCCTGGGCGGCGCACAATGCGGGCCTTGCCAGGCGCTCGGCCTGGCTGAACGGCGAGCGCTTTGCCGCGCTGCACTTCACGGGGCCGGGCACGGACCTCACCGTGGGGCTGGCGGACGGCCACGAATGGCACGGCGGCGCCTCGACGGCCAAGAACGGCATCACCTGCAACCCGAACATCCCGACGGAAGAGGTCTTCACCACGCCGCATGCCCTGCGCGTCGAGGGCCATGTCTCCTCCACCAAGCCGCTCTCCCACCAGGGCACGCTGATCGACGACATCCAGGTGCGCTTCGAGGGCGGCCGGATCGTCGAGGCGAAGGCATCGAAGGGCGAGGCGGTGCTGAACAAGGTGCTGGACACCGACGAGGGCGCGCGCCGGCTCGGCGAGGTCGCCCTCGTGCCGCATTCCTCGCCGATCTCGGAAAGCGGCATCCTCTTCTACAACACGCTGTTCGACGAGAACGCCTCCTGCCATATCGCGCTCGGCCAGTGCTATTCGAAATGCTTCCTCAACGGGGCGAGCCTGACGCCGGATCAGATCCGCGCGCAGGGCGGCAATGAAAGCCTCATCCATATCGACTGGATGATCGGCTCGGACAAGGTGGACATCGACGGCGTGCGCGCCGATGGCAGCCGCGTTCCCGTCATGCGCGGCGGCGAGTGGGCATGACCCATCTCGGCGTGATCGGCGGCGGCGGATGGCTGGCCGGGGCCCTGCTCCGGCCGGTGCTGGCCGACCGTCTCGTCATGCCGGCCGAACTCGTGCTGTCCTCGCGCTCGGGCAACATTTCAGGCTTCGAGGCCTGGCCGGGCGTGCACATGACGACGGACAACGCGATCCTCGTCGATGCCTGCGACATCATCGTCCTGTCCGTGCGCCCCGGCGATCTCGACGAGATCGACGTCGACCTGCGCGGGCGCTTCGTCATCTCCGTCATGGCGGGGGTGACGGTGGAGGAAATCGGCGACCGTTTCGGTGCCCGGCGCATCGTGCGGGCGATGCCGAATGCCTGCGCCGAGCAGCGCCTCTCCTTCACGCCCTGGTGCATGACCGACGACGTGCGCGATCCGGAGGCGGATTTCGCGCGGCGCTTCTTTGCCGCCTCGGGCCGGCCGCATTTCATCACCGACGAGCAGGAACTCGACTATTTCACCGCGCTCACCGGATCGGGCGCGGCCTTTCCGGCGCTGATGGCGGATGCGATGATCCGCCATGCGATCGAGGCTGGCATCGGCCCGGAGACGGCGGTCCTTGCGGTGCGCCAGCTCTTCCTCGGCGCCGCCACGCAGATGGCGAGCGTCAGCGACACGCCGGCCGATATCGTGGAGCTGTTCATGGAGTACCATGGCACCACGGCGGCCGGACTTTCCGCGATGATCGACGCCGATCTCGCCCATGCCGTCTTCAGCGGGCTGACGGCCGCGCGCCGGCGGGCGCAGGACGGCGCGGACTGACCTTGCCCGGCGCCGGGCGGGCGGCCTGGGCCTGCTGGCTGAGCCAAACGCTTCCAAGCACCACGATCATGCCGACGACCTGCAGGAGGCCGAGATCCTGCCCGAGCAGCACCCAGCCGAGCACGACGGCGACGAGGGGGCTCAGGAAGCCGAGCGGCGAGATCGTCGCCGGGTCGAGCCGTGCGAGGCCGCGGAACCACACGATATAGGTGAGCGCCGCGCCGATCAGGCCGAGATAGAGGAAACCGAGCAGGTTTTCCGCCGTCGGCGCCGGCAGGGCCGGCTCGAACCAGAGCGCCACCGGCACCAGCAGCAGGCCGCCCGCGGTGAGCTGCCATGCGGTGAAGGTGAGCGGCGGCACCGGCGGCTTCCAATGGTGCGACAGCACCGTGCCGAAGGCCATGGCGACCGCGCCGGCAAGACCAGCGGCAATCCCGATCGGATCGAGGGCCGCCGAGGGCGTCAGCACCAGCAGCGCCACCCCGCCGATGCCGGCAAGGCCGGCGAAGACGGCGAGCGGCCGCACCGCCGTGCCGATCACGGCGCGGGAAAGCCCGAGCACGATCAGCGGCTGGATGGCGCCGACCGTCGCGGCGACCCCGCCCGGCAGGCGATAGGCCGAGACGAACAGCATCGCCCAGAAGAACGAGAAGTTCAGCGCGCCGAGCAGGACGGTCCGCGGCCACCACACACCCTGCGGCAGGCACCGGACGAGGAGAAGCAGGAGAAGCCCCGCCGGCAGCGCCCGCAGCATGGCGACGGTGAGCGGATAGCCGGCCGGCAGAAGCTCTGTGGTGACGATATAGGTGCTGCCCCAGATGGCCGGGGCGGTCGCGGTGAGAAGGACGTCGGAGGCGCGGGACATAATTATCTCCAAACAAAGAATCTTGATGTCAAGATATATCATTTTATCTTGACGTCAAGACAACGGCGCCGTTAAGTCGCGCCATGGATCACGTCGACAGAATTCTCGCCCAGTGGAACCGCGAACGGCCGGACCTCGATGTCGAGCCGATGGGCCTGCTCGGCCGCCTCGCGCGGCTACGCACCCATCTTGCCCGGGAAACCGAGAAGGCGCTGGCGGCGCACGGGCTGAACGCCGCGAGCTTCGACGTGCTGGCGACCCTGCGCCGCGCCGGTCCGCCCTACCGGCTTTCGCCGGGTGACCTGCTCGCCACCACCATGGTCAGCTCGGGCACGATGACCAACCGGCTCGACCAGCTCGAAAAGGCGGGCCTCATCGAACGCGCGCACAATCCCGAGGACCGGCGCAGCGTCATCATCGCGCTGACGCCGAAGGGTTTCGCGCTGGTCGATGCGGCGGTGACGGCCCATGTGGAGAACCAGCATCGCCTGCTGGAGGCGCTCGGCACGGAAGACCGCGCGGCGCTGGACGGCCTGTTGCGAAAGTTCCTGGCCGCGTTCGAATAGCACAGTTCCGCATTTCTCCGACGCCGGACCGCTTGGCACCTTTGCTGGAATTGCTCCCGGTCAGATGCGGCCGGCGAGCCGCTCGACCCGCGCAAGATGCGCCTTGCGTTTTTCCTCGCTCGCGCGGTCCATGTCGTGCAGGCTCACCATCCTGAAATCGAGGCCCTTGGCGCAGAAGGCGGCGATGCCGCGCTTCAGGAGCCGCTTCACCGGATTGCCCATGTAGAGATGCACCACCCACCAGGGCGAGCCGGTCGTGGTGAACGCCCAGAACAGGCGGATATTGCCGAGCCGCGGCTGGATGCGCCCGCCGGCCGGATCGTTCTCGAAGGCGACGCCGGGCGCGAACACCCGGTCGAAGAAGCCCTTCAGGATGGCCGGGAAATTGAACCACCATTGCGGAAAGACGAGCACCAGCCCCTCCGCCTCTTTCAGGCGGGAAACGAAAGGTTCGGCTTCGGACGGGTCGTAGCCCGGTTCGAAGTAGCGGGCGCGCTCGGACGGCGTCAGGCGCGGGTCGAAGCCCTCGCGGTAGAGGTCGAGCAGATCGACCGCATGGCCGTTCGCCTCCAGCCGCCGCCGCACCGTGCCGGCGACGCTTGCGGCGAAACTTTCCTCCAGCGGATGGGCGAGCACGAGCAGGATGCGCATGCCGGCCTCAGAACAGCGAGCCCTGGCGGGGCGCGGGCTTCTCCTCCGCCTCGCCCTTCGCGGCCTTCCTGCGCGGCGGCGTGCCGCCGCCCGCGCCGGTGACGGCGTCCACCGTGCCGTCGGCGAACTCGATGGCGATGGTGCGGCCGGGGCCGAGGCCGGCGGCGCCCTTCACCGGCGCGCCCTCCTCGTCGCGCACCAGCGCGTAGCCGCGCTTCAGCACGTTGCGGTAGGAGAGCGATTGCAGCATGCGGTCCTGCGCCTGCAGGAGGGCGCGGCGGCGGGCGAGATCGCCGGCGAGCGCGCTCTCGGCGCGCAGCGCAAGGCCCGACAGGCGGTCGCGCGCCCGGCCGGTCTGCGCGGCGATGCGGGCGGGCGTCGCGCGCAGCGAGACGTCGAAGGCGGCGAGGCGCGCGCGGAGCTGGTCGAGCCGGCGCTCGACGATGCGTTCGGCGCGCTGCAGGCGGTCGGCGACGCGCTGGCGGCGCTCGGCGATGCGGGTGAGCAGCATGTCGGGCCGCAGATGCGCCGCCGTGCGCTCGAAGGCGCGGCGCTTGCCCGCCGTGTTCATCTGCAGGCCGCGGCCAAGGCCCGCCGCTGCCTCGTCGAACCGGCGGCGCGGCAGGGCGAGGAGCTGGTCGAGCGAGGGCAGCGCCCGGGCGAGCGCGCGAACGCCCTGCCGGCGGCTGTCCATCTGGCGCGCCGTGGCGCCGCGCAGGCGCGCGGTGAGCGAGGCGACCTCCGCATCGAGATCGGCCTTCACCGGCACCGCCATTTCGGCAGCCCCCGTCGGCGTCGGCGCACGGCGGTCGGCGGCGTGGTCGATCAGCGTCCAATCCGTCTCGTGGCCGACGGCGGAGATGAGCGGGATCGTCGAGGCGGCCGCGGCGCGCACGACGATCTCGTCGTTGAAGCTCCAGAGGTCCTCCAGGCTGCCGCCGCCGCGCGCGACGATCAGCACGTCCGGCCGCGGCACCGCCCCGCCGGGCGCAAAAGCGTTGAAGCCCTCGATGGCCGCGGCGACTTCCTGCCCCGAGCCCTCCCCCTGGACCTTGACCGGCCAGACGACGACATGGACCGGGAAGCGGTCGGCGATGCGGTGCAGGATGTCACGGATGACGGCGCCCGTCGGCGAGGTGACGACGCCGATCACCTTCGGCAGGAACGGCAGCGGCCTCTTGCGCTCCGCATCGAAGAGGCCTTCGGCGGCGAGCTTGCGGCGGCGCTCCTCGAGCAGCGCCATCAGCGCGCCGGCCCCGGCCGGCTCCAGCGCCTCGATGACGATCTGGTATTTCGAGGAGCCGGGGAAGGTGGTGATCTTGCCCGTCGCGATCACCTCCATGCCCTCTTCCGGCTTGAAGCGCAGGCGCGAGAAGCTGCCCTTCCAGATCACCGCGTCGATGCGCGCGCGATCGTCCTTCAGCGAGAAATAGGCGTGGCCCGAGGAATGCGGGCCGCGATAGCCGGAGATCTCGCCGCGCACGCGCACCTGGTCGAAGGCCTGCTCGACCGTGCGCTTGATGGAGCCGGAAAGCTCCGACACCGAATATTCGGCAAGATTGCTGGGCGAATCAGTCTCGGGGAAAAAGCTCATGCGGCAAAGTGTAGTGCGTTTGCCGGCGGATGACAGGGTGCCGCGGCCGGCATCCCCAGCCCACTTCGCCGTTCCCCCGCGCTATTCGGGCCTCACCCGGTAAAGACGCAGCACGGCGCCCTGCGTGGCTTCGACCGGTTCGAGATAGGCCGGCACCTCGCCCTTCAGGAGGCTGGCATAGAGCCCCTGCGGCTCCGCGTCGGCGATCAGGTTCGTCTGGGCGTTGCGCGGGCAGAAGGCGAGCAGCGTCACATCGGCGCCGCGCAGGAACGCTTCGGCCTGCCGGGGATTGGACAGGCCGATATGCAGTTCCGTCAGCATGCCGCCCTGGTTGCGGTGGTAGGGCGCCGAGAGCACGCGGTGGCCGGTGAAGCGCAGGATCGGCGCACCGAGATCCGAGACGGCGGCGACCACGCCGACCGGCTCGCGGGCGAGCGGCGCCAGCACGGCCTCGTCGGTGCAGGAGGGCGGCTTCGCGCCCGCCGTAAACTGGGCGCGCAGCACGTCGCCCGACTGGCCGGGCAAGAGCGCGCCGGCAAGCGCCCAGGTGGCGGGCGTCGAGGCAAGCGTCAGGCCGGCAAAGGCAAGGCCGAGCTTCAGGTTCTTCGGCTGCGCATTGGCAGCCCTGCGCAGCTGGGCGATCATCCGGCCGAGCGGGATGGCCGCGAGCCCGTAGACGAAGATCGCGCCGCGGATCTGGATGATCGAGACGGCGAAGGCGACGACCAGCAGCGCAAGCAGGATCAGGTGCATCTCGGCGGCTTCGCGGCGACGCACGCTCCAGAGGCAGGCGGCGATGGCGAGAAGGCCGGTGGCGTAGAAGCTGGCGATCGAGGCGGGATCGAGGCGGAACTGGGCGGCGGCCGACTGGGCCTCGATGACCATGTCGAGCCAGAAGGTCTTCAGCAGCGGGTCGAGCGCGTCGAGCGGATTGGCAAGGCATCCGGGCGCGATCAGCAGCACCGCGGCGGCAACGACGCCGCCCGCGCCCGCAAGCGCGGCAAGCCGGCCGTAGAACGGCCAGGCGCTCGCCAGCGATGCCGTCAGGAACAGCGTGCCGCCGCCCAGCGTCGCCAGCGCGTAGAAACCGTAGGACAGGCTGTCGCAGGTCACCTGCGTATAGCGCGACGGCGCGACGGTCGCGAAGAAGGCGCCGGTCACCGTCAGGGCGAGGGCGAGGCTGAAGGCGGTGGCCGCGTCGCGGAAGGCACGGCCGTGCCAGGCCCAGCGCAGGGCGACGACGAGGCAGACCGCGCCGATCAGCGGCGTCGTTTCCGCGCCGATGGCGATGGCAAAGCCGGCAAGCACGCCCGCAATGGCATGGTCGCGCGCCCGCATGTCGGGCGAGAGCAGCATCGCCGCAATGCCGGTCACCAGCGCGATCTGCACGTTGTGATGGTCGATCGAGCCGGGCTGGAAGCGATTGAGCGACACGACGAGGATGGCGGTCAGGACCAGCGTCGCATGCATCGCCATGGTGCCGCCCAGCCGGTAGCCGGCAAGCCCCGCGCCGAAGAGCACCGGCACGACGAGGAAGGACGGCCAGACCGCGAGCGCCAGCGCCTCGGCCTGCCGCTGGCCGGCGAAAAGCGAGAAGAAGCTGATCAGGTTGGCGATCGGCAGGTCGACGAAGCGCGACCAGTGCATGGGCGTGCCGCCCGCAAGGCCGAGACGGTACTGCGTCGTGTCGAACCAGCTCTGCCCGGCCAGGAGGTCACGCACCACGACGAGCCGCATCGCATCGTCATTGTCCGCCCCGACATAGTCGCTCGCGAAGGGCAGCGACAGCGCGAGCAGCACCGCGATCGTCAGCAGGCTGTAGAAGGCGAGCACGCGCCAGGTCATCCCGGTGCGCCCGGCAGGCGCGTCCCCGGTTGCGAACGGCAGGGCCGCAGGCATGGATTTCGACACGTTTCGCCCCTTCGTCCGTCATTGGAAGCCAGCCGAAACCTAGCCTTAACCTTCTCAAGAAATAGTAAAACCGTGGGTCGCATGAGGCCGCCCCGCACGGGAGAATGCACGCCATGACGGAAGCCTTGCTGGAAGACCTTGAGATCGCCGTGCTGCTGCCCTGCTACAACGAGGCGCAGACGATCGGCGACGTCGTGAGCGGTTTCCGCGCCGCGCTGCCCTCAGCCCGCATCTATGTCTACGACAACAACTCCACGGATTCGACCGCGCTGCGCGCGGCGCTGGCCGGCGCGACCGTCGTGCGCGAACGCCGCCAGGGCAAGGGCAACGTGGTGCGCCGCATGTTCTCCGACATCGAGGCCGACATCTACATCATGGCCGACGGCGACGGCACCTATGCCGCCTCCGACGCGCCCGAGCTCATCCGCACGCTGATCACCGAGGGTGCCGACATGGTGGTCGGCACGCGCCGCGGTGTTACCGCCGACGCCGGCCGGCAGGGCCACGCCTTCGGCAACCGCATCTTCAACACCCTCTTCCGCTCGCTGTTCGGCAACGATTTCTCCGACATCTTCTCCGGCTACCGCGCCTTCTCGCGCCGGTTCGCCAAGAGCTTCCCGGCCGTTTCCGGCGGCTTCGAGATCGAGACGGAAATGTCGGTGCACGCCTCGCGCCTGCGCATGCCGATCGCCGAGCTGGAACTCGACTACGGCCGGCGGCCGGAGGGCTCGCATTCGAAGCTCTCGACCTTCAAGGACGGCGCGAAGATCCTCTGGATGTTCGCCATGCTGATGAAGGAGACGCGGCCCTTCGTGTTCTTCGGCACGATCAGCGGCCTCTTCATGGCGGCAAGCCTCACCTTCATGGCGCCGGTTCTGGCGGCCTATTTCCGCACCGGCCTCGTCGAGCGCATGCCGACCTGGGTGTTCTCGCTCGCCCTGATGATGATCTCGTTCCTCGTCTTCTCCGCCGGCCTCATCCTCGATTCCCTGGCGCGCGCCAGAGCCGAGCAGCTGCGCATCCACTACATGAACCAGTCCGCCGGCCGGTACGTCCGCACCGCCCGCAAGGCGGACAAGGCGGCGCGGCATCTCGCGGCCTGATCGAACGGAAGACGACCATGAACAGGGAAACCACCAACCGCATCCGTTTCGTGATCGAGGACGTGCTGCCGCCGATCCTGCGCGATTCCGTGCTGTTCAAGCAGGCCGCAAGCCTCGTCTGGGGCAAGCATATCGGCAAGCTCGCGACGTTCCGCGAGCGCGCGCCCTTCCTCACCGCCGCGGAATATGAGGATCTTTATCGCGAACATCCACGCGTCCATGCCGGCACGGACAATTCGCGGGCCTGCATCGACCGCATCGTCGCCTCCATTCTCGGCGATAGCGTCTGCGACGTCGGCTGCGGCACCGGCGCGCTGCTCAGCCACATCAAGACGGGCAATCCCGGCCTGAAGCGGCTGGCGGGCGTCGATTTCGTCGTGGAGGATGCCGCGAGCATCGCCGGTGTCGAATATGTCGCGGCGATGATCGAATCCCTGCCCTTCGCGGACGGCGAGTTCGACACGGTCGTCTGCACCCATGTCATCGAGCATGTGCTGGAATACCGCCAGGCGATCGCGGAGCTGCGCCGCATCGCCCGCCGGCGGCTGATCATCGTCGTGCCGCGGGAGCGGGAATACCGCTACAGCTTCAACCCGCACTTCAACTTCTTCCCCTATACGCATTCCTTCCTGCGCGCCGTGCATCCCGTGCCGCAGCGCCATGTCTGCGTCGATATCGGCCGGGACATCTTCTACATGGAAGACCGCGCGGAGCCGGACGCGTGACGACGAGCGCCTACAGCCCCGCGATCTGGGCCGGCCTCCTCGGCACGCCGCTCCTGATCGCGGCAGGACAGGTGCTGTTCAAGCTGACGAGCGGCACGACCGGCGACTTCGGCCTCAAGGGGCTGGCGGCGCTGGCGTTCAACCCGCTGCTGCTGCTGGCGCTCGCGATCTACGGGGCCGGCACCGTCATCTGGATCTTCGTGCTGAAGGCGGTGCCGCTGACGATCGGCTATTCCTTCATGGCGCTGACCTTCTGCTTCGTGCCGCTCCTCGCCAGCCTCTTCCTCGGCGAGGCGCTGACGCTGCGCTATGCGCTCGGCGCCTTTCTCATCATCGGCGGCATGCTCGTCATCAACGGCTGAGCCTATCCTTCGAAATGCGCCCGCGTTTCGGCATCCGCCGGGAAGAAGCTCTCGATCAGCACGCCCTGCACCAGCGCGTCCTGCGCCGAGCCGAAGGAGGTGAGCGTGGTGATCCAGTTGAAGTGCTTTGTCCCGATCTTCATCTCGATCGGCAGGATCGGCAGCCGGTCCGTCTCCGGAAAGGCCTCCAGCGCGGCCCGGATGTCGGCGGCGGCGGCCAGCCTTTCGATGCGCTTCGAAAGCGGGCTGCGCGGGCCCTGCAGCCAGGCCTCGGCGCGGATGCGATGCACGAGGTCGGCTGCCGATTGCGCCCAGTTGACGACGATCGAGCGCAGCGGCGTCGGGCCGAGATAGGCATCGAGGAAATTGTCGCCCGGCAAGACCGCGATGCCCGCCATGCCGGCAAGGCCGAGAAAGGCCTGGTTGGCGGCGAGCACGTTGTATTCATGGTCGAAGACGACGCCCGGATAGGGGTCGTGCCGGGCGAGGATGAGGCCGATCGCCTCCGCCACGGCCGGCGGAAAGGCCGCAAGGCTCGCCGCCGGCGCCGTCGCGAAGCGCGGGCGGAAGCCGGCGGCGGAAAACAGCATGCCCTGGTCGCGCGCGGGAATGTCGAGCACGGCGGAGAGGCGCAGGATCATGCCTTCCGAGGGGCGCGAGCGGCCGGTCTCGAGGAACGAGAGATGGCGGGCGGAGATGCCGGCCTCGGTCGCCAGCTCCAGCTGGCTCATGCGCCGGTGGCTGCGCCATTCCTTCAGGTGTTCGCCGAATTCCATTGTCGCCTCCCGTTCGGTGCCCGCGTACTCAACAGGAAGCGCGGCATGATTTCCATTACCTCCAAGGTAATTGGTTTGCATCCCCGCCCTCGGCAGGATGGGCCCATCGAAACGAAAGGAGCCCACCATGTTCGCTACCCTCAACCGCAACCTTCTGAAGTCCGTCATGCTCTTCGACGGCGTCTTCTCGCTGGCCGTGGCCGCCGGCCTCTTCGCCTTCTCCGGCCCGGTCGGCACCCTCGTCGGCCCGCATGCGACGCCGGCCGTCCTCCACGGCTTTGCCGCCTTCTTCGTCGTCTGGGGCGTCTTCCACGTCGCCGTCGGCCGGCAGGCGCGGCCTTCGCCCGCTGCCGTCCGCGTCGCCATCGCCGGCGATACGGCCTGGCTCATCGGCAGCCTCGCCGTCCTCGTCTTCGCCAGCGGCGGGCTGACCTTCGCCGGCATGGGCCTCATCGCGCTCGCCGCCGTCGCGGTCGCCGACATCATGCTGCTCAAGCAGATCGGCCTTGGCCGGCAGCAGCGCGCCGCGCTTGCCTGAACGTGCCGATGCCCGCATCCCCTTCGCCCCCGCCAAAAGCGGGGGTGCTGCCGTTCCAGGTCCCGCGCAACGCGTCATCTATCACCTGGGGGAGATTCCCCTTCCCCGGAAAATGCACTACCGTCGCGCCCGATTGAACACGGGGAGCCTTTCATGCGCGTCATTTTTTCCGAGGACCACAAGCTCAGGAACGCCCGCAGCGAGCTTTACGGCGGCGAGCTGGTGGCGCCCTTCGAGGCGCCGTTCCGGGCGGAATGGATCCTGGCGGCGGTCAAGGATGCCGGCTTCACCGACGTTTCCGCGCCGGAACGCCACGGGCTCGAGACCGCGCTGAAGGTGCATGACGCCGGCTACCTTTCCTTCCTGGAAGGGGCCTGGGAGAAATGGAAGGCCGCCGGCTACAAGGGCGAGGCCATCGCCACCTCGTTCCCCGTGCGCCGCACCTCGCCGCGCATCCCGACCCAGATCGACGGCCTGCTCGGCTATTATTGCAACGCCACGGAAACGGCGATCTCGCCCGGCACCTGGGAAGCCGCCGTCTCCTCCATGCAGAGCGCGGTGACCGCGGCCGATATCGTCGCGGACGGCGCGAAGGCCGCCTTCGCGCTCTGCCGCCCGCCGGGCCACCATGCCGGCATCGACAGCTTCGGCGGCTATTGCTTCATCAACAACGCCGCCGTCGCCGCCCAGCGCTTCCTCGACAAGGGTGCGAAGAAGGTTGCCGTGCTCGACGTCGACTTCCACCACGGCAACGGCACGCAGGACATTTTCTACGAGCGGGGCGACGTCTATTTCGCCTCGCTGCACGGCGATCCGGCCGAAGCCTTCCCGCATTTCCTCGGTTATGCGGAAGAGACCGGCAAGGGCGCCGGCGAAGGCACGACGCAGAACTATCCGATGCCGCCCGGCACGCCCTTCTCCGTCTGGGAAGCGGCGCTCACCGATGCCCTGAAGCGCATTTCGGCCTTCGGCGCCGAGGTGATCGTGCTCTCGCTCGGCGTCGATACCTTCGAGAAGGATCCGATCTCCTTCTTCAAGCTGACCTCGCCGGATTACATCACGATGGGACGGGCGGTCGCGGCAAGCGGCGTGCCGGTGCTCGTCGTCATGGAAGGCGGCTACGGCGTGCCGGAAATCGGCCCCAACGTCGCCAACACGCTGAAGGGCATTGCCGGCTGAGGCCAGCATCAATTTTCCTGAAGCAAGGCGTCACGATTATCCATTTGCCGCGTGACGCCCCCTCCTCTAGAGCATTTCCAGCCGAAGCGAAGTCGCTTTTTTCGTCGGATAATGCGGTAAAAACAAGAATCTGGAGCACCGGGAGGGCTTTTCATGGCCGACCAACAGACAGCGACGGGCGGCGGGCTTTCGGGCTCGGGCAATGCGGGGCTCCTCACGGGCATCCTGCTATGCTTCGGCTCGATGTCGAGCATCCAGTTCGGCTCGGCTTTCTCGGCGACCGCGATCGATGCCTACGGCCCCTCGACCACGACATTCCTGCGCCTCGTCATGGCGGCTGCGATCCTGGCCCTGATCGTTCGGCCGCCGATGCGCGCCTACAGCCGCGACCAGTGGAAGAGCGCCATGCTGCTCGGCGCCACCATGGCGGCAATGACACTCTGTTTCTTCGCGGCGATCCACCGCATCCCGCTCGGCCTTGCCGTCGCCATCGAGTTCCTCGGGCCGCTGGCGGTCGCCACCTGGTCGCTCGGCGCGGGCTGGCGGTTGATCTGGCCTGGCGCGGCCTTTATCGGCGTCGTGCTGCTGTCGCATGACGGCGCGGGCTGGGTCGGCGATCCCATGGGCATGCTGTTTGCCTGCGGTGCCGGCGTCGGCTGGGGCACCTACATCATCCTCATGAAGAAGACCGGCGCAGCGTTCAGGGGGCTCGAAGGGCTCTCCATGTCGCTGGTCTTCGCGGCCATCGTCGCGGCCCCCTTCGGCCTGCCGCGCGCCGCCGAGGCGCTGAACCCGGAAGGGCTCGGCATGATCCTCGGCCTCGCCGTGCTCGTGCCGCTCCTGCCCTATGCGCTGGAGATGATCGCGCTGCGCCGCATGCCGATGTCGGCCTTCGGCATCCTGATGAGCCTGGAGCCGGCGCTCGGCGCGCTCGCCGGCTTCCTCGTGCTCAGCCAGCCGATGACGCCCCTGCAGATGCTCGGCACGGCGCTTGTGGTGGCGGCAAGCGCGGGTGTCACGTCCAGCGGAAAGGGCGAAGGCGAGGGGAAAACCGCCTGAAAGCGGCCTCTTTCATGTTCCTGCCGCAATCGCTAGGTTGAAGCAGAATCATCGACGTTTCCGGGGACATTCCATGTACAAGAAAGTTGCGCTCGTCGCGCTCGCCGCGACCTACCTTTCCGCCTGCACGACGACGGATCCCTATACGGGCGAGCAGAAGGTTTCCAACACGGCCGGCGGTGCGGCGATCGGTGCGGGCGTCGGCGCGGTTGCCGGCCTCCTGATCGGCAACAACCCGGTGCAGCGCCGCAATGCCGCGCTGATCGGCGCCGGCGTCGGGGCGCTGGCGGGCGGCGCCATCGGCAACTACATGGACAACCAGGAAGCCGAGCTGCGCGCCCAGCTTCAGGGCACCGGCGTTTCCGTCACGCGCATGGGCGACCGCATCATCCTCAACATGCCGTCGAACGTCACCTTCGCCACCGACCAGGACCAGGTGATCCCGCCGTTCTATCCGACGCTCGATTCGGTCGCGCTCGTCTTGCGCAAGTTCGACAAGACGCTGATCGACGTCGACGGCCACACCGATTCGGTCGGCAATGCCGGCTACAACATGGACCTCTCCAACCGCCGCGCCAACTCGGTCGCCAACTATCTGGCCGGCCGCGGCGTCGACCCGCGCCGCATGTCGGCGATGGGCTACGGCCTGGAACGCCCGATCGCCTCCAACGCCTCGGAAGCCGGCCGCGCGCAGAACCGCCGCGTCGAGATCGCGATCTCGCCGCTCAAGCAGGGCTGATCCGTCGGCGGTTGGCGCGTGGGGCCGTCACGGCCCTTCGCGGCCCGGCCCCCATTCCAGCCGCTTGTAGTCGAAACCGTATTTCAAGGTCGGCTTGACGATCTCGAAATAGGGCGAGAGGTCGAAGTCGCGCGGCGTATAGAGCGAATGATGGCGGATATGCAGGATCTCCTCGCGCGAATAGGTCGAGGTCGCCGCGGCATGGCCGGGCGCGCGCGTGACGTCCGGCAGGATCGGGTAGCGGATCATCTCGAAGGCTTCCGCAATCAGCGTCGAGCAGATCGCCCGCGTCGGATCGCCTGAGCCGAAGGCGATCAGGCGGCGGCGCCAGCGCACCGGCACGGGCGGCGTCGGCAGGAAGTAGCGCAGCATGTCCGTGATGTTCTTCAGATCGTATTTCAGGCCGAGGCGCGAGACCATGAAGGCGATGAGCGCGTCGCGATCCTCCGGCGTCAGCCCGACCGGGCGGCAGATGCGCGTGTTGTAGGTACGGTACTTGGTGAGCGGCACGGCGACGCAGCCCTCGCCGAGATTGACTTCGATGAGCTGCGGGCGCTGCGTGGCGGGCAGCGCCGCCTGGTCCAGCGTCAGCGGCACCTCGTCGCCGACGAAGAACGCGGCATGGGACCAGGTGGACTGCGTCAGGTACTTGATCGCCGCCGAGACCTTCTGGTTGCCCTCCACCAGAAGCACGTCGCCGGGCCGCAGCGTGCGCGCCAGCGTTTCGGGGTCGGAGGGCGTATAGGGCTCGTAGCCGGAGGTCTGGCTTTGCAGCTTGTCGGCGAAACGGCGGCCGATGCGATCGAGCAGCGTGTCGCGGCTTGCGTTAAGCGGCTTCAGTCCGGCGGTCACGTCGCGTCCTTCGCAGTGTGGATCGTTTCCGCTTTTCCCCGAATCGCGAAAACGCTCCATCTGTTTGTCTTTACGCAATTCCGGACGCAAAACCGCTGCGCACTTTTGCTGGAATTGCTCCAGGCCCCGGCCACTCTAGCCCTACGCGCGACATCCTGTCGAGGTTGACCGGAGCAGCTTCGATCCTATATTTAGAATTATTCTAAACTGGATTGTCGTCAATGTTCTCCCGTCTTCTCCATCCCGGCAAACGCAGCCTCGAATCCCTCAGCGAACAGGAAATCCTCGCCCTCGCCATTTCCTCGGAAGAGGATGACGGGCGCATCTATCTCGCCTATGCCGATGCGCTGCGCGACGCCTATCCGCATTCCGCCCGCATCTTCGAGGAAATGGCGGAGGAGGAAAGCCATCACCGCCAGCTGCTGATCGACCGGCATGTGGCGCGCTTCGGCGACCGCATCCCGCTGGTGCGGCGCGAATATGTGCGCGATTTCCCCGAGCGCAAGCCGGACTGGCTGATCGCGAACATGCCGCTCGAGGCGATCCGCGCCCAGGCCGAGACGATGGAGGAGGCCGCGCACCGCTTCTACCTCGCCGCCGCCTCGCGCACGCAGGACGCGGCGACCCGAAAACTGCTCGGCGACCTGGCCCTGGCGGAAAAATCCCATGAATCGCTTGCCCGCCGGCTCGGCGAACAGCACATACCCGCCGACGTGAAGGCGGAGGAGGACCAGACGGCGCGGCGGCAATTCGTGCTGACCTATGTGCAGCCGGGCCTTGCCGGCCTGATGGACGGCTCGGTCTCGACCCTCGCGCCGATCTTCGCCGCCGCCTTCGCCACGCAGGACACCTGGCAGACCTTCCTCGTCGGCCTCTCGGCCTCCGTCGGCGCCGGCATCTCCATGGGCTTCACCGAAGCGGCGCATGACGACGGAAAGCTCTCCGGCCGCGGCTCGCCGGTCAAGCGCGGCCTTGCCTCGGGCATCATGACGGCCTTGGGCGGCCTCGGCCATGCTTTGCCCTATCTCATCCCGAACTTCATGCTGGCGACGACCATCGCCGTCTTCGTCGTCTTCGTGGAGCTGTGGGCGATCGCCTTCATCCAGAACCGCTACATGGAAACGCCGTTCTTCCGCGCCGTTCTCCAGGTCGTGCTCGGCGGCAGCCTCGTCCTGGCCGCGGGCGTGCTGATCGGCAATGCATAGCAATTCCAGCAAAAGTGCGAAGCGGTTTTGCGTCCGGAACTGCGTAAAAAACAGATAGGGCGTTTTCGCGATTCGAAGAAAAGCGGAAATGCTCTGGGGGAATGGATAAGTTCTACCGGCCTGTCGGGCGGTTCATGTCGCGCACCACCCAGCGGAAGAAAAGATAGACGCCGACGCCCATGATGGCGAGCGGCAGGAGATTGGCAGCAGAATCCATGTCGACCTCTATACCCTCCCGACAAGGGAATTAAGGTCTTGCTAACCAATCTTCAATCCACGAGCAGGCGACGGTCCGTTCACAAAATGCGACCGACGCTCACGAATTGGCAAGCGGGGCGTCGCCGCCCCGCTCCTGTCCCGGTCAGGCGCGCAGCGTGCCGCCCGTGGTCTTGGCGACATTGCCGACGATCCTGGCGGTGAGCGCCTCGAAATCCTCGTCGGTCAGCGTCTTGTCGGTCGGCTGGAAGACGACCTCGATGGCGACCGACTTCTTGCCCTCGCCGAGCGATGCGCCCTCGAAGACGTCGAAGACGTTGACGGCGGCGATCAGCTTGCGGTCGGCGCCGGTGGCCGCGCGCACGATGGCGCCCGCTTCCACCGTCTTGTCGACGACGAAGGCGAAGTCGCGCCTGACGGCCTGGAAGGGCGAAAGGTCGAGCGCCGGCTTGGTGCGGGTCGCCTTCTTCTTCGGGTCCGGCATGGCGTCGACGAAGATCTCGAAGCCGCAGAGCGCACCCGATACGTCGAGCGCGCCGAGCGCCTTCGGATGGAACTCGCCGAAATATCCGAGCACGATCTTCGGCCCCATCTTGATCGTGCCGGACCGGCCCGGGTGATACCATGCGGGCGCGCCCGGCTCGATCTGCACATTGCCCATCGGCAGGCCGCAGGCCTCGATGACGGCAAGCGCGTCGGCCTTGGCGTCATAGACGTCGACCGGCTTGCCGCCGCCCTTGGCGGCGTTCGACCAGAGGCGGCCGGAACCGGAAAGCGAGGCCGTGCCGCGGCGCACGCCGCCGGCAACGCGGCGCTGCCCCTCGGGCCTGTCGTTTTCATAGGTGCCGGAAACCTCGAAGAGCGCGACGTCACTATGCCCCTTGTCGGCATTGCGCTGCGCGGCGGCGATGAGGCCCGGCAGCAGCGAGGGGCGCATGTCCGACATGTCCGACGCGATCGGGTTGGAGAGCGCCAGCGAGGCCGCGCCGCCGCCGAAGAGCTCCGCATGGGCCTTCGGGATGAAGGACCAGGTGACGGCCTCCAGCATGCCGCGCGCGGCAAGCGCCCGCTTGGCAAGGCGCGAGCGGATCTGCAGCGTGGTCAGGATGCGGCCGTTGACCGCCCCGTGGCTTTCGAGCGGCGCCGGCTTGATATTGTCGACGCCGTGGATGCGCATGACCTCTTCCACGAGATCCGCCTTGCCCTCGACGTCGGGACGCCAGGAGGGCACCGCGACGGAGACGCGCTCGCCCGCGCCCGTGACGGTGAAGCCGAGGCGCGTCAGGATGTCCACGCTCTCTTCCGGGGAGACGTCAAGGCCCGTCAGGCGCTTGACCTCGGAGAACGGGAAATCGACGACCTTGGCCGAAAAGCCCTTGTAGCCGACGACGTCGGTTCTGGCGGCCACGCCGCCGCAGAGCTCCAGCACCAGTTCGGTGGCGCGTTCGAGGCCGGGCACCATGTATTGCGGGTCGACGCCGCGCTCGAAGCGGTAGCGCGCATCGGTGATGATGCCGTGCGCGCGGCCGGTCTTGGCGATGTTCATCGGGTCCCAGAGCGCCGATTCGATCAGCACGTCGACGGTGTTCTCGTCGCAGCCCGAATGCTCGCCGCCCATGATGCCGCCGATCGATTCGACGCCGTCATCGTCGGCGATGACGACGTTGGACGGGTTCAGCGTGTATTCGCGCGTGTCGAGCGCCAGAACCTTTTCGCCTTCCGCCGCGCGGCGCACGACGAGGTTTCCCTTCACCTTGGCCGCGTCGAAGACGTGCAGCGGGCGGCCCTGGTCGAAGGTCATGTAGTTGGTGATGTCGACGAGCGCGTTGATCGGGCGAAGGCCGATGGCGAGAAGCCGCTGCTGCATCCAGCGCGGGCTCGGGCCGTTCCTGACGCCGCGCACGAGCCGGAGCGCAAAGCCCGGGCAGAGATGATCGTCACCGCCGAGTTCCAGCCTGACCTTGACCGGCGTCTCGCCCTCGACCTTGAAGGACGGCGCCTTCGGGGCCTTCAGCGTGCCGAGGCCGGCGGCGGCGAGGTCGCGGGCAATACCGAAAATGCTCGTGCAGTCCGGGCGGTTCGGCGTCAGGTTGATCTCGATGACCGGGTCGTCGAGGCCGGCATAGGCGGCATAGCTCGTGCCCACCGGCGCATCGGCCGGCAGGTCGATGATGCCGTCATGGTCGTCGGAGATCTGCAGCTCCTTTTCCGAGCACATCATGCCGCGGCTCTCGACGCCGCGGATGGTGCCGACGGCGAGCGTCACGTCGATGCCGGGCACATAGGTGCCGGGCGCGGCGAAGGCGCCGACAAGGCCGGTGCGCGCGTTCGGCGCGCCGCAGACGACCTGGATCGGATCGCCCTTGCCG
This sequence comes from Shinella sp. WSD5-1, assembly GCF_963942435.1. Lineage (GTDB taxonomy): Bacteria > Pseudomonadota > Alphaproteobacteria > Rhizobiales > Rhizobiaceae > Shinella > Shinella yambaruensis. The sequence continues at coordinate 795,100 of NZ_OZ012596.1, read as the reverse complement.
GTGTCGACCATCAGAAGCTTGAGCTTGTCGGCGTTCGGATGCTGCTCGGCGGAAACGACCTTGGCGATGACGAAGGGCTTGAAGGCCGCCTTGTCGTCGACGTCCTCCACTTCGAGCCCGATCGCCGTCAGCTTCGCGCAGATCTCTTCGAGCGTGGCGTCGGTGTCGAGATGGTCCTTCAGCCAGGAGAGGGTGAATTTCATGATCTTTCTCCTTGGATGCCGGTTATGCGCTGAGGCCGCCGAACAGGGTCGGCATGTCGAGCGGGCGGAAGCCGTAATGGCTCAGCCAGCGGACGTCGGCGTTGAAGAAGTCGCGCAGGTCCGGCATGCCGTATTTCAGCATGGCGATGCGGTCGAGGCCCATGCCCCAGGCAAAGCCCTGGTATTCGTCCGGATCGAGCCCGCCGGCGCGCAGCACGTTCGGGTGCACCATGCCGCAGCCGAGGATCTCCATCCAGTCCGTGCCTTCGCCGAACTTGACGATCGGACCCGACGAACGGTCGCACTGGATATCGACCTCGAAGGACGGCTCCGTGAACGGGAAGAAGGACGGGCGGAAGCGCATGGTGACGCTGTCGACCTCGAAGAAGGCCTTGCAGAACTCCTCCAGCACCCAGCGCATGTTGGCGACGTTCGCCTTCCTGTCGACCACGAGGCCCTCGACCTGGTGGAACATCGGCGAATGGGTGGCGTCCGAATCCTGCCGGTAGGTCTTCCCGGGGATGATGATGCGGATCGGCGGCTGCTGCGCCTCCATGGTGCGCACCTGCACGGGCGAGGTGTGCGTGCGCAGCACCTTGCGCTCACCCTTCTCGTCCGCCGGGAAGAAGAACGTGTCGTGCATCTCGCGGGCCGGATGGCCCTCCGGGAAGTTCAGCGCCGTGAAGTTGTAGTAGTCCGTCTCGATATCGGGCCCCTCGGCGATGGAGAAGCCCATGTCGGCGAAGATCGCGGTGATCTCGTCGACGATCTGGCTGATCGGATGGATGCGGCCGCGCTCGGCGGGCGAGGAGCGCACCGGCAGGCTGACATCCACCGTCTCGGCCGCAAGGCGCGCCTCGATGGCGGCGTCGCGCAGCGCCGACTTGCGCGCGGTGATCGCGTCGGTGACGCGGGTCTTCAGCGCGTTGATCGCCGCGCCGCGGGTCTGGCGCTCTTCCGGCGACATGGTGCCGAGCGTCTTCAGGAGTTCGGAGACGGAGCCCTTCTTGCCGAGGGCGCCGACGCGCACGGCTTCGATCGCCGCCTCGTCGGACGCTTCGGCGACGGCGGAAAGAAGGCCATGTTCCAGTGTGTCGAGTTCAGTCATCTTTACCTGCTTTGCTTGCGTCGGCCGCGCGGGGCGGCAGGAGAACCTGCGACAGATAGCGGGTTGCGGCGAGGAAACGCCGCAGATCACTACCCATGTGCACGCGCCCGATCAATCGGGTGAGCCATAAAAACTTGGCGAGGAACGCCACGAGAAGACAGAGTTCGGCGAGCGCATCGCCCGGCGCGCTCTCCATCCAGGCGGACAGAGCCCGGCCGGCGGTCGTCTCGCCCTCCAGCGCGCTCGGCACGAGCTGGAGGAACAGCAGCCAGAGGTCGCGCGCCTGGGCGGTCGGCAGCGGCATGACGGCTTCCGGCTCCTCCTCGAAATCCATGTAGCCGACACGGCCGCCCTCAAGGAAGAGATCGCGCGGGTGCGGGCGACCATGACAGAGCCTTTTGGCATGCAGCGCGCCGAGATCGGCGGCGCAGGCGACAAGCAGGTCGTCGTGGTCGGCCGGATCGGCCGATTTCAAAACCCCGAGCTGCGCGCCGATCGTCGGGCCGGCATCGGAGAGCACGAGCGCGCTGCCGGAGCGGTAGAGCACCTTCGGCACCGGCAGGCCCGCCGCCGCGAAGGCCGCGATCCGCCGCACCTCGCGGTCGACCATCGCCTTCCTGTCGAGCTGCGGCGAGGGCCGCAGGAAGGGTTTGCGGAACAGAAGGGCGAGAGCATTTTGCGCCCGCGACCAGAAAACCGGCCGCTCCGCGCCGTAGCGCTTCACCCAGACGGTGCCGAACGACATCTCCACGCGCTCGATACGGCGCGCGCCACGGGCAAGGACGGCGAGAAGCGTCTCGATATCCTTGGCCGTCGCGTCCGGGATCGCGGAAAGATCGTTCAGCCTGCCATCCATCTCCAGTCCTTTAGCGAGGCCGGTCCATAAAGCAAAACCCGCACCGGTTCCCCGGCGCGGGTTTCACAACGAAACGATGTTTTGGTTGTGGAAGCGCCGGTCAGTTGACGGCGGCTTCAAACTCGTTCTTCGTGCCGGCATCCTTGAGGTATTCCAGCGCCTTCTTGGCGGCTGCGACGAGCGCGCCGAACGCTGCGGTCTCATGGATCGCCATGTCGGACAGAACCTTGCGGTCGACTTCGATGCCGGCCTTGTTGAGGCCGTCGATGAAGCGGCCATAGGTCAGGCCGTGCTCGCGGACGGCAGCGTTGATGCGCTGGATCCAGAGCGCGCGGAAATTGCGCTTGTTGACCTTGCGGTCGCGGTAGGCGAACTGCTTGGAACGATCAACCGCGGCCTTGGCGGCGCGGATGGTGTTCTTGCGGCGGCCGTAGAAGCCCTTGGCTGCCTTCAGCGTCTTCTTGTGCTTGGCGTGGGAGGTTACGCCGCGTTTTACACGTGCCATGTCATGATCTCCTTAACGTATCAAATCGCGCGATTAGTCTCAGAGACCGTTCGGCAGGTAGTTCTTGATGACCTTCTTGCCATCGGGCTCGGCCAGCACCATGGTGCCGCGCGCGTCGCGAATGAACTTGTTGGTACGCTTGATCATGCCGTGGCGCTTGCCGGCAGCGGCAGCGACGACCTTGCCGGTCGCGGTGATCTTGAACCGCTTCTTGGCAGACGACTTCGTCTTCATCTTGGGCATTTTGCTACTCCATTCTTCTTGAATTCGAGACGGCTGACGAGGCCATCTCCAGCGTAAAGAACGGCCACGGCATGCCCTGCCGGACCGTTCGGACGGCGGCTTGTAACCGATGTCCCCCAAAAGCGCAACCGGAATCCGTGAATTGCGGCATCCGGCGCGCAGAAACGGAAAAGCCGCCCCGAAAGGCGGCTTCGATCCGGTGGTCGTGAGGTCGCGATTACCGCGGAGCCAGCACCATCATCATCTGGCGGCCTTCGAGCTTCGGCTCGGCCTCCACCTTGGCGATGGTCAGCGTGTCTTCCTTGACCTGCATCAGGAGCTTCATGCCGAGTTCCTGGTGGGCCATTTCGCGGCCGCGGAACTTCAGCGTCACCTTGACCTTGTCGCCCTCTTCGAAGAAGCGGTTCATCGCCTTCATCTTCACGTCATAGTCATGCGTGTCGATGTTCGGGCGCATCTTGATTTCCTTGATCTCGACGATCTTCTGCTTCTTGCGCGCTTCGGCCGCCTTCTTCTGGTTGGCGTATTTCAGCTTGCCCAGGTCAAGGATCTTGCAGACGGGCGGTTCGGAGTTCGGCGAAATCTCCACGAGATCGAGGCCGGCTTCTTCGGCCATGCGGAGCGCCTGATCGGTCGGGACGATACCGTGGTTGTTGCCGTCGGCATCGATAAGCTGAACCCGGGGAATCCGGATTTCCTTGTTGGAGCGCGGGCCGTCCTTGACGGGAGCTTCCGCTTTGAAGGGTCTGCGAATGGTCGTGTTCTCCTCGAACTGTTTCGATAGGTATGGATCTGCGTCGACCGGGCCGTTTGCCCGCCTGGCGGCGTTTTCCGGCAATGTGTTGATCGCGCTTGTGAAGTCAATAGCATGCCGCGTGGAAAAAATCACCACCTGTCCTTGCAGGCGCGAATCTGGTCTAGCTCTCGGCAAAAGACCGGCCAACGGGCGGTTTGCCGCGGTCGGGACGCAGGACAAGGAGATAGGCATGACGGCGGCGAACGGCAATGGGACCCCGACAGAATTCATCACCGTCGGCGCGGGCGACGACGCCCGCAGGATCGCCGTCGCGCTGCAGCCGGCGGCCGGCGGCAACGGGCTTGCGCATTTCGTCTGGCTCGGCGGCTACCGCTCCGACATGACGGGCACCAAGGCGGTGGAGCTGGCCGGGCTTGCCGCCCGTCTCGGCACCGGCTGCGTGCGCTTCGACTATTCCGGCCACGGCGCCTCGGGCGGCGCCTTCGTCGACGGCACGATCTCGCGCTGGCTGGAGGAGGCGCTCGCGGTGATCGACCACGCGGCAGGGACGCTCGGCACGCGCCGCGCCGTGCTCGTCGGCTCCTCGATGGGCGGGTGGATCGCGCTGCGCGCCGTGGCCGAGCTTGCCGCACGCGGCGGCATCGAGATTGCCGGCCTGGTGCTCATCGCGCCGGCGCCGGACTTCACCTCGGAGCTGATCGAGCCGAACCTGACGCAGGCCGAACGCACGGCGCTGGCCGAGCGCGGCCAGTTCGAGGAGCCGACGCCCTACGGCCCCGACCCGAACATCTACACGAGAAAGCTCATCGAGGACGGCCGCGACAACCGCGTGCTGACCGGCGCGATCGAGACCGGCTGCCCCGTGCATATCCTGCAGGGCATGGCCGATCCGGACGTGCCGTATGGCCATGCGGTGCGCCTGATGGAACACCTTTCCGGCGACGACGTGGTGCTGACCATGATCCGCGACGGCGACCATCGCCTGTCGCGCCCGCAGGACATCGCCAAGCTCCTCGAGGCGGCGGAGGCCTTTGCCCGCGGGCAATGAAGCCCCGGCCGAATCACATTTTAACCATATTCCCGCATCGCCAATTCTCATGATTGACGAAGGCCCCACCTGACCGTTAACTCTTTGTTAACGATTAGGGGACGTTTCATGGCACGAATGATTGGTGCGAAGGCTGGGGTTGCGGCGGTGCTCGCCCTCCTCGCTTCTTCTTCCTCGGCTTTCACCGCGCCGGCTTCGGCACTTGCCATGCAGACCGGCGGCATAACCTCCCAGCCGATCGGCCATTACGAGTTCTGTCAGGCCAACGCTTCGGAATGCCGCGCCGGCGTGCGCGGCCAGGCGCCCGCCAAGGTGACGGCGTACGGCTGGACGGTGGTGCGCGAGATCAACGCCGGCACCAACAACGCCATCACGCCGATGACCGACAAGGACCTCTACGGCAAGGACGAGGTCTGGTCCTATCCGGACGGCGCGGGCGACTGCGAGGATTTCGTGCTGCTCAAGCGCAAGAAGCTGATGGAAAAGGGCTTTGCCGCCGGCGACCTGCTGATCACCGTCGTGCGCAAGCCGGACGGCGAAGGCCATGCCGTGCTGACGCTGCGCACCACGCAGGGCGACTTCGTCCTCGACAACCTCAACAACGACGTCAAGCTCTGGACGGAAACGCCCTACCGCTACCTGAAGCGCCAAGCCTCGTTCCATGCCGGCCGCTGGGTCTCGATCGAAAACGGCGATGCCGTCATGGTGTCGTCGGTCGGCCAGTAAGACACGTTTTTCGCAGGGGGACTGCGAGGGCCGCGGAGCGATCCGCGGCCTTTGTCTTTTCCGGAGCCGCCTCGTCACGCCGCCAGGGCGGCCGCGCCGACCCGCTTGTAGAAGAAGGTCGTCGCGCAGAAGCGGCCGTCCGGATAGAGCGCATAGTCGGGGATGACGCCGGCGCGCTGCCAGCCGAGGCGCTCGTAGACGGTCTCGGCGGGGCTGCCGGTGGCCGTGTCGAGCACCAGCACGGTCTTGCCGCGCCGGGCGGCTTCCGCCTCGGCGGCGGCCATCAGCGCGCGGGCGATGCCGCGGCCGCGCTCGCTTTCCATGACGAGCAGCTTCTTCACGTCCGCCCGGTGCGGCTGGTTCGGCATCTGGCGGATGCCGACCTGCACCGTGCCGACGATGCGCCCCGCCCGCTCGGCGGCAAAGAGCAGCGTCGCCCCCTCGCCGACCGCCGTCGCCACGTCCTGCCAGAAGGGCAGCGCATCGGCCGGCCCATAGGGCGCCATGAAGCCGACGGAGGCCCCGCCGGTCACGCAATCGGCCAGCACATCCGCCAATTCGCCCATCCGGGCCCGGGTTTCCTCGGCATCGAGCAGCCTGATCTCGCTCATCTCGTCCTCATGGCTCAGGGGCGGCCGCGGTCCAGCACCACGGCATAATGCGCCGGCGCGTCGCCGGGATTGTCGAAGACATGGCCCTCGGTGATGCTCATGTAGAGGCAATCGCCGGGGCGCAGGTCATGCACCGTCTCGCGAAGGGTCATGCGCAGGCGGCCCGAAAACAGCCAGACATGCTGCGTCATGCCCGCCCTGGCCGTTTCCGGCGGATAGGCGATGCGCGCGCCCGGCGGAAACGTCACCTCGATCACCTCGACGCGCGAGGCCGTGTTCGGCGCCGAGACGGCGCGGCGCTGGTAGCCCGTCTCGGGATCCCGCCAGACCACCTGGTCCTTGCGCCGCGACAGGGGATCGCCCGCCTCCCCGGAAAAGGCGAAGAAGGCGGAGAGCGTCAGGTCCAGCGCCGCGCAGAGCCTTGCGAGCAGCTGCGCCGTCGGGCTCGCCTCGCCGCGCTCGATGCGCGAGATCATCGCCCGGCTCACGCCGGAGGCCCCGGCGAGGTCGTCCAGCGTCAGGCCGCGCGCCGTGCGCAGCAGCCGCACCCGCTCGCCGATGGCACTTTCCAGAGGGTCGATTCCATTTTCCACTATCATGGAATAATTCTCCCTTATAATGGAGTCAACGGGCAAACCCGTCCGAAAATATTTTCCGGCCATGCCGCTCCGGCGACAATGCGACATCCTCCCGCCGGATAAGGTGCCGCAGCGAGAATCGGAGGGCGGGCGGATGACGGGTGAAGCACAGCGGGCGTCCTCGCTCTTTTCCATCACCGCCATCGTCGTTTCGATGACCTTCGTCGCCATCGGCAACGGGGTGATGCTGGCCTATGTGCCCTATGTGCTGTCGCAGGCCGGTGCGCCCTCCTGGACGCCGGGCGCGGCCGTCACGGCGATCGCCTTCGGCGGGCTGGTCGGCTGCGTCATCGCCGGCCCCGTCATCCGCCGGGTCGGCCATGCCCGCGCCTTTTCCTGCTCGCTGGCGCTGGTCATCATCGCCGCCTTCCTCGTCGCGCTCGGCGTCAACCCGATCCTGTGGATCCTCGCCCGCGGCCTCTACGGCGTGGCCGGCAACGCGAATTTCATCATCGCCCAGAGCTGGCTGAACCATGCCAGCGACAACCGCTGGCGCGGCAAGGCCATGTCCTTCTTCTACATGGCCTATGTGCTGGGGCTCGGCGTCGGTGCCTGGCTGTTCGGCCGCATGCCGGCAGACGGCAATCTCGCCCCGCTCGTCACCATCTTCGTCACCACGATCGCCCTGCTGCCGATCGGCCTCACCAAGCTGCCCACCCCGCCGGCGCCCGCCCGGGTCAGCGTCGATTTCGCCATGGCCTGGCGCAACTCGCCGGTCGCGCTGATCGGCGTGCTGGCCGCCGGCGGCCTTTCCATGGTGGTGCAGGGTTTTACCCCGATCTACGCCGCCACCAACAAGGTCGGCCAGGCGGATGTGGCGCTCCTGATGTTCGTCATGCAGTTCGGCCTCATCTTCGTGCAATACCCGCTCGGCACGCTCTCCGACCGCATCGACCGGCGCATCGTGCTGATCGCCACCTGCCTGCTGATCGCCGGCACCGCGGTCGCCGCCCTCTTCGTCTCCTTCCAGGCCTTCGTCGTCCTGATGATCGTCTTCGCGCTCTGGGCGGGCGCCGTCGAGAGCGTCTATTCGATCGCCAATGCCCATGCCAACGACCGGACCGACCCGGAGGACTTCGTGCCCCTCGCCTCGACGCTGCTCGTCGCCTGGTCGACCTCGGCGACGCTGGTTCCGCTGGCCGTGACGGCGCTGACGCCGGCGTTCGGCCCGAAGACCTTCATCTATGCCGCCATGGCCGTGGCGCTCGCCTATGCCGCCTTCGTCGCCCAGCGGCTGCGCCTGCGCGAGACGGTGCCGCCGGAGGCGCGGGAGACCTTCGAGATCCGAAGCGCCCAGGTGCCGAATGCCGGCGCGCTCGTCGAAGGCGAGAAAGCCCCGGAATAGCGGCGTTCGCGCGCACGAAACCCTTCATTTACCGCTTTGCGGGAATCTTCCCCGCTGCTATATGGCGCGCATGAGCACCAACACTTCGACGCCCCTCGACCATATCCGCAACTTCTCCATCGTGGCCCATATCGACCACGGCAAGTCGACGCTCGCCGACCGGCTGATCCAGTCGACCGGCGGCCTCGCCGACCGCGAGATGTCGGAACAGGTCCTCGACAACATGGACATCGAGCGCGAGCGCGGCATCACCATCAAGGCCCAGACCGTGCGCCTGCACTACAAGGCGAAGGACGGCGAGACCTATGTGCTGAACCTCATCGACACGCCCGGCCATGTCGACTTCGCCTACGAGGTCTCGCGCTCGCTGTCGGCCTGCGAGGGTTCGCTGCTCGTCGTCGACGCCTCCCAGGGCGTGGAGGCCCAGACGCTCGCCAATGTCTACCAGGCGATCGACAACAACCACGAGCTCGTGACGGTGCTCAACAAGATCGACCTGCCGGCCGCCGAGCCCGACCGCATCAAGGAACAGATCGAGGAGGTGATCGGCATCGACGCCTCCGACGCCGTGCTGATCTCGGCCAAGACCGGCCTCGGCATTCCGGACGTGCTCGAAGCGATCGTGGAGCGCCTGCCCGCGCCGAAGAGCGAAGGCGGCGAGAAGGCCCCGCTGAAGGCCCTCCTCGTCGATTCGTGGTACGACACCTATCTCGGCGTCATGGTCCTCGTGCGCGTCATCGAAGGCCGCATCAGCAAGGGCCAGACCATCCGCATGATGGGCACGGACGCGAAATACACGATCGAGCGCGTCGGCGTGCTGACGCCGAAGATGGTGGCGATGGATTCCCTCGGCCCGGGCGAGATCGGCTTCATCACCGCCTCGATCAAGGAAGTGGCCGATACCCGCGTCGGCGACACGATCACCGAGGACAAGCGCCCGACAGCAAAGGCCCTGCCGGGCTTCAAGCCGGCCCAGCCTGTCGTCTTCTGCGGCCTCTTCCCGGTCGATGCCGCCGATTTCGAGGACCTGCGCTCGGCGATGGGCAAGCTGCGCCTCAACGACGCCTCGTTCTCCTTCGAAATGGAAAGCTCCGCCGCGCTCGGCTTCGGCTTCCGCTGCGGCTTCCTCGGCCTGCTGCACCTCGAGATCATCCAGGAGCGCCTGGAGCGCGAGTTCGACCTCGACCTGATCGCGACGGCCCCCTCGGTCGTCTACAAGCTCTTCATGACCGACGGTTCCGAGCGCGAGCTGCACAATCCGGCCGACATGCCCGACGTCGTCAAGATCTCGGAAATCCACGAGCCGTGGATCCGCGCGACGATCCTGACGCCGGACGACTATCTCGGCGGCATCCTGAAGCTCTGCCAGGACCGCCGCGGCATCCAGGTCGAGCTGACTTACGTGGGCACGCGCGCCATGCTGACCTACGACCTGCCGCTCAACGAGGTCGTCTTCGACTTCTACGACCGCCTGAAGTCGATCTCCAAGGGCTACGCCTCCTTCGACTACCAGATCACCGACCACAAGGAAGGCAACCTGGTGAAGATGTCGATCCTGGTGAACGGCGAGCCGGTCGATGCGCTCTCCATGATGGTGCACCGCATGGCCGCGGAAAAGCGCGGCCGCGAAATGTGCGAGAAGCTCAAGGAGCTGATCCCGAAGCACATGTTCAAGATCCCGATCCAGGCCGCCATCGGCGGCAACGTGATCGCCCGCGAGACCATCTCGGCGCTGCGCAAGGACGTGACCGCCAAGTGCTACGGGGGCGACGCCACCCGCAAGCGCAAGCTCTTGGAAAAGCAAAAGGCCGGCAAGAAGCGCATGCGCCAGTTCGGCAAGGTGGAGATCCCGCAGGAAGCCTTCATCGCCGCGCTCAAGATGGGCGACGAGTAAAGGCCGGCACCGCCGCCTGCGACAGAACCCGAAAGCCCCGGATGCCCCTGCATCCGGGGCTTTCTCGCGATTGGAGGCAAGGGTGTGCCGTGCGGATGGATCCTCGGGTCAAGCCCGAGGATGACGGAGGGGAGGAGAAGCCCGGGGCCCCATTGAACGGTACGGCATGCGGAACCGCTGCCTTCATCCGCCCCCCTTCCTTCTGTCGTCATCCTCGGGCTCGACCCGAGGATCCACCCGCACGGCACACCCTCACCTCCCCGAAAAAACACGCCCCGTTTTCCCCACCCGCCAGATCCGTGCCTACAATCCTCCCGTCCCGCCACGGATACGCTGCCAGGCGTGGCAGTGAGGCGGGGCCGGCGCTTGTGGCGGGGGAAGGACGTGAGCCCGCACCGCAAGGGCCTGCGGAAAATGGTCTCCCTCCGGCGACACGGGGGAAGCGGCGGGGCGTCGGACCGACCCTGCCGTTTCATGCCCCGGACGGCGCGCCGGGCGTGCCTGTGCGGCACACAAGGGGGCCGGGTCCGGCGGATGCGTCGGCATCGTCCGCCGGGGTGAAGCTTTTCCGGGAAGGGTGCGAGAGCGCCTTTCCGTCCGCAATCGCCATGGCGCGCGATCGCGGATGCCAAAACGGAGACGCCCATCCCGGAAACCGGCGACAGGCATCCACGGGTCCGGCCCTTGCAGAGGGACCGCAGTCGCGGGCAAAAACCGCCGAACGGGGCGCTGAAAGGTGCCGCAGATACAATTTTTCAGATGAGGCAGCTTCCAGCGCCCCGTCCGATGCTCTTTGACAACCCACGGGCGACATCCGCCGCGTGGACCGTGGCGCATGGACTTCAGGCATTCTCGTAGAGCTGCTGTCCCGTCCGCAGCGCGGCGTCCAGCCGGCCGCCCTCGGGGAAGATCGCCAGCGTTTCGGGTTTCTCCACGCCCGCCACCAGCCGGTGACAGGTCTCGGCGGGGCCGAGCACGGTGGTGACGGGGATGACGCCGGCCCAGATCGGCAGGGCGAAATCCGCCTCGTCGTCGCCGACGCCCTTGGCGCGCACCTTGGCCGCCGCCTCGTCGATCGGCATGGCGATGATCGTCGTCGCCTTGGCCTCCTGCGGCGTGAGGGGACGCAGCAGCGCGCTGCGTCCCGGATAGAAGCGGTCGACGACGTCGCGCATCGCCTCGATCTTCTCCGCCGGATCCTCGACGAGCCGCGCCGTACCGAAGCACATGGCGGAGCGGTAATTGGCCGAATGGTTGAAGCCGGAGCGGGCGAGCACCAGCCCGTCGAGATGGGCGACGGTGAGGCAGGCGGGCGTGCCGGCCTTCAGGTGCCGCAGCATGCGGCTGGCGGAGGAGCCGTGCCAGTAGAGCGTGTCGCCCCTGCGCCAGAAGAGGGTGGGCGTCGCATAGGGCTGGCCGTCGATGACATAGGCGACGTGACAGAGCATGGCGGCGTCGAGAATGGCATGGACGCTTTCGCGGTCGTAGCTGCCGCGCTCGTGCATGCGCTTGACGCGGTTGCGCGGGGTGACGGGATAGGCGGCGGTCTCGGTGCTCATCTGCGGGGCTTGCCTTTCAAGGGAGAGGCCGCCATGGTGCGCCATGGCATTGGATCGAAAAAGCACCAATTCCGAGCAAAAAATTCGGACCATTCTGCCGGACTGGTCCTCGCTCGTTCCCGTTCTTCCGGCGGCGGGCCGGCGCACGCCGGCGCTCTACCGCGAACTGCGGCGGCTGATCGAGGCGGGGGACATTCCGCCCGGCAGCAAGCTGCCGCCGACGCGGGACCTCGCGCAGCGGCTGAAGACCTCGCGCGGCAGCGTGGTCGCCGCCTTCGAGACGCTGATCGCCGAGGGCTTCGCGGTCGCCCGCACCGGGGCCGGCACCTTCGTTGCCGACCGGGTGCCGACGATGAGGCCGACGGAACCGGTCGAGCGGGAGAGACGCGCCCCGGCAATGCCGCTGCCCGGCACGCTCGGCGTCGCCATGGCCGACGCACGCACGCTGAAACAGTTCCGCACCCTGCTGTCACGCCATCTCGCCCGTCCGGGCCCCGAGCATTTCCACTATGGCGATCCGCGCGGCGGCGAAGCGCTGCGCCAGGCGGTCGCCGCCTATCTCCGGCAGGCGCGCGGCGTGCGCTGCGCGGCGCGCTCGATCGTCATCACGACGGGCACGCAGCAGGGCATCGACCTCGTCATCCGCAGCGCGCTGGCGCCGGGCGACCGGGTGATGATCGAGGACCCGTGCTATCCGAGCGCCCGGGCGGCCTTTTCCGGCAACGGCCTGGCGCTCTGCGGCCTTGCCGTCGACGGCGAGGGGGCGGATATCGCGCTGGCGGCACCGGGCGCCCGCGCGGTCTATGTCACGCCGTCGCACCAGTTCCCGCTCGGCGTCACCATGAGCATGCGCCGGCGGCTCGCCCTGATCGATTGGGCGCGGGAGACCGGCGGCTGGATCATCGAGGACGACTATGACAGCGAATTCCGCTTCGCCGGGCCGCCGCTCGCCGCCATGCAGGGCATGGATGACAGCGGGCGCGTGATCTATCTCGGCACCTTCTCCAAGGTGCTCTTCCCGGGCCTCAGGCTCGGTTATGCCGTCATTCCCGATCCGCTGCTCGATACGGTGGTGGCGCTGCGCGGCCGCAGCGACCGCAGCCCGCCGACGCTGGCCGAGGCCGCCCTCACCGACCTCATCCGCGAGGGCCACTTCGCCGCGCATCTGCGCCGCGCCCGGCGGCAGGCGCAGGCGGCACGCGACGCGCTGGTCGCGGGGCTCTCGACGGCGGGCACGCTTTCGGTCGGCGTGCCGGACCAGGGCCTGCACCTCGTCGCCGGCCTGCCGGCCGCGCTTGCCGATACGGACGCGGTGGAGATTGCCGCGCGCGCCGGGCTCGGCGTGCGGGCGCTCTCGGCCATGGCCGTCACCAATCCGCCGCGGCAGGGCCTGGTCATCGGCTTTTCCGGCTTCGCGCCCGAAATCCTCAAGGCCGCAGCGTCGCGATTCGCGGCGGCGCTGTCCAGGTCCTAAGGCCGTATCCGCTTCAGGCGACCCGGCGGGTTGCGGCGGCGGCGATCGTCGCCACCCAGGCCCGCGCGATGGCAAGGCCCGTGGCGTCGGCGCGCGGGCCGTTCTCGTCGGCCAGCGCGGCACGCCGTGCAAGCCAGCCGGGCTGGAGCGTCTCGATGAGCTGCGGGAAGGTCTCCGCCCAGCCGTCCACCACCGCGCGGCTCGCCTCGAAATGGAACTGGGTGCCGTAGGTGGCGCGGCCGATGCGGAAAGCCTGGTTCTCGGCGGCACCGTTGGTGGCGAGGCGCACGGCCTTGTCCGGCAGCGTGAACGTGTCGCTGTGCCACTGGAAGATCGGGAATGCGCCGGCCGCCGCCGACAGGACCGGATCGCCGGCGCCGTCCGTCGTCAGCGCCACCGTGCACCAGCCGAATTCCGGCGCCGCGCCGATCAGGTTCTCCGCGCCATAGGCCCGGGCGAGAAGCTGGCTGCCGAGACAGACGCCGAGCACCGATTTGTCCGCGTCGCCGAAGCGGCGCATCAGCGCGGCGAGCGCCGGCAGGTAGCCGTGGCGTTCGTCGTCGCGGGCGTTCTGCGGGCCGCCCATGACGACGACGGCGTCGTGGGCCGCGTCGTCCGCCGGGATGATGTCGCCGGCATGGGGGCGGCAGAGGTCGATCTCGGCGCCCGCCTCGTCCAGCGCGACGCCGATCTGCCCCAGCAAGGTCACCCTGTCGTTTTCCACCACCAGCACGCGCATGCGATACTCCCATTCTTCGATATGGCGCGAGACAAACACGGCCCTCCCCTTCATTCAAGGGCCAAACAAAAAGAACCCGGCTCTTTCGAGCCGGGCAAGTCGGGGGAGGATCGACAGAAGGAAGGGATCAGTGGCAGACGCGGATCTTCTTGACGATGACGTTGCCGTAGTAGTCGTAGGCCTTCACCTTCTTGATGAAGCAGGAGGGCTGGTAGCCGTAGCTGTAGTAACCGGCCTGCGAGGGGGCCGCGAAGGAAACGGCGGCAACGAGGGCGACGGTGGCGGAAACGATGATCTTGCGCATGGGGTCTCTCCTGATCGGTTGGGGATGAGCCTCTCTCATCCGGTGATCAGAAGGTCTCATATCTCCCCGCCCCGCGCTGTTCCGCGGGAAACAGGGTCAGGGATAGATGACGCCCTTGCGCAGGATGACATTGGCATAGAGCCGCGGCTCGCTGGTCTGCACCAGCGTGTGGGCGGCGCGCACGCGGCCATAGAAGTCGGCACCGACGAGCGGCACGACCGCGCGATCCGGCGCATGGCGGGCGCAGCAGTCGATGATCTCGCGGTGCACGGGCTCCAGCGTGTCGCGCTCCTGGCGGAAGGTGGAGCGGAAGATCGCCTCCTCGACGAAATCGTCGATCGGCAGCACCGAAAGCACGGCATTGAGCGCGGGGACGAGCGGCACGCCGTCGAGGCGGATGAGGCGGCGGGCGTGCTCGACGCCCGGATAGTTGCCGTCGACGATGGCGATCTCGTCGCCGTGGCCCATGGCGCGCAGCGTCGCGAGCAGCTCCGGGCCCAGGATGGGGTCAAGACCTTTCAGCATTCAGGCAAGCTCCTTGAAGAGGACGTTCTGGTCCGGAAGATAGCGGGAAAAGAGCGGCAGGCTGGCCCCGCCGATCGAGCGCGCGGCGCTGCCGACCGCGCCCTCGACGATCTCGGGCAGGGTGACGCCCTGGAGGTCGAGGCGGGCGACGGCGGCCTGCGTCGCCGCGACCACGCGCTCGCGCACCCAGGCGGGAAAGCCGCCGTCGATGATGACGGCGGAGAAGTCGATGACGGAGGCGGAGGCGACGACGGCCTGGGCGAGCGCGGCCGCCGTGTCCTCGATCCAGATTGCGAGCGGCGCACCGAAATCGATCCATCCATCCGCCGAATACCAGAGTGGTTTGGGATCGATGCCATGCTCGCGCAGCAGGTTTTCCAGGCGGTAGATCGAGGCGATCTTCAGGAGCTGCACCGTCTCGCCGTCACGACCCTGCACCGGCAGCGGGCCGATGGCGCCGGCCGTGCCGGTGCGGCCCGTGAAGAGCGCCGAATTCAGCACCACGCCGCCGCCGATGAAGGAGCCGATGAAGAGATAGAGGAAATCGGGATATTGCGGCCCGAGGCCGAAGACGAGTTCGGCGGCGCAGGCGCTCGTCGCGTCGTTCTGCAGCACGACGGGATAGGGCACGCGGCTTGCGATCTCCGCCCCGAGGTCGACGCCGCGCCACTGGTCCATGTCGGCCTGCGGCGCGCCCACTTCGCTCGCCCAGCTCCAGAGCTCGAACGGCGCGGCGACGCCGAAGCCGGCGATGCGGGCGCGCTCCTCCGGCGTGATCGCGGCCTCCAGCTCGGCGAGCCCGTCCACGACGAAGGCGAGCAGCGGGCCGGGCATCGGATAGGGATAAGTCCGGCGCACCTGCCGGCGGATGCCGCCGACGAAATCCATCATGACGATATCGGCGCTGCGGCGGCCGATCTTCAGGCCGAAGGAATAGACTGCATCGGGATTGAGCCGCATGGGCACGGAGGGCTGGCCGACCTTGCCGCGCATCGGCTCGCCGCGCATCAAAAGCCCCTCCGCCTCCAGCGCGCGCATGATGACGGTGACGGTCTGGGCGGAAAGGCCGCTGCGCCGGGCGATCTCGGCCTTCGACAGGCTGCCGTGCCGGCGCACCAGCGACATGACCAAGCGTTCGTTATAGGCCCGGACGCGCACCTGGTTCGCGCCCCCGCTCGGATCGAGGATTTCGGCCGGCACGGCGTGTGCCGTCGCGTCCTTTCTGATCATCGTCTCCTCCCGTGCCGGACCGGGCGCCCGCGCCCTTTCCGGTCCTCTTATCGGCTGGCGTTCCGCTCTTCCACCGGAAACGCGCAGCCGGGCTTTTCGCCCGATCTTTCCTGCAGCATGCCACATCGAATTAATAATTCAATTCGATTTATTTATTGACAGGCATTTCTTTTGGTGTTCTCTTTATGGCCGGAAGCAAGGATCGGCCGGCGGAGGAGCCGCCCGCCACCCTGCGACCGGATGGCCCCAGGAGAGGGGCGCATCCCGTTTTGTCCTTGGGAGGATCTTATGAAGAAAACCGTGATTTCCGCCGCTCTCGGCGCGCTTGCGCTCGGCGTCGCCTTTGCCGCGCCGGCCTCCGCCGCCGATGTCGGCGCCTGCCTGATCACCAAGACCGACACCAACCCGTTCTTCGTCAAGATGAAGGAAGGCGCCGAGGCGAAGGCCAAGGAACTCGGCGTGACGCTGAAGTCCTATGCCGGCAAGATCGACGGCGATTCGGAAAGCCAGGTCGCGGCGATCGAGACCTGCATCGCCGACGGCGCGAAGGGCATCCTGATCGCCGCATCGGACACGAAGGGCATCGTCCCCTCCGTGCAGAAGGCGCGTGACGCGGGCCTGCTCGTCATCGCGCTCGACACGCCGCTGGAGCCGCTCGACAGCGCCGACATGACCTTTGCCACCGACAACCTGCTCGCCGGCGAACTGATCGGCAAGTGGGCCGCCGCCACGCTCGGCGACGCCGCCAAGGACGCCAAGATCGCCTTCCTCAACCTGACGCCCTCGCAGCCGTCGGTCGACGTGCTGCGCAACCAGGGCTTCATGAAGGGCTTCGGCATCGACGTGAAGGACATTTCCAAGATCGGCGACGAGGACGATGCCCGCATCGTCGGCCACGACGTGACCAACGGCAACGAGGAGGGCGGCCGCACCGCCATGGAGAACCTTCTCCAGAAGGATCCGTCCATCAATGTCGTGCACACGATCAACGAACCGGCCGCTGCCGGCGCCTATGAAGCGCTGAAGGCCGTCGGCAAGGAAGGCGACGTGCTGATCGTTTCCGTCGACGGCGGTTGCCCGGGCGTGCAGAACGTCGCGGACGGCGTCATCGGCGCCACCTCGCAGCAGTACCCGCTGATGATGGCGGCCCTCGGCATCGAGGCCATCAAGACCTTCGCCGACACCGGCGAGAAGCCGAAGGCCACCGAAGGCAAGGACTTCTTCGACACGGGCGTGACGCTCGTCACCGACAAGCCGGCAGCCGGCGTCGAGTCCATCGACACCAAGGCCGGCAAGGACAAGTGCTGGGGCTGATGCCCCCGCCGGCCCGGCTTGACCGGGCCGGCTTTCCGCTACGGACGCGGCCCGGGTCGCGGGTAAGACCGACCCTGCTTTGACATTCGCAACAAGACATGGGCACCCTTCTCCATGGGGCACGGCGACAGCCGGGGCCGCATAGGGGAGGAGACCGCCCGGCGATGGCGGAAGGTGCGCAAGGCGCCCGACCGGTGCGTCCGTCTACCATTTCATCCGGTCAGCCGCGACGGTCGGCGCCGGAAGGGGAGGAACAGGATCATGAGTGAGACATCGACGGTCCCGCAGGGCGCGCAGCCCTCGCAGGGTTCGCAACCCTCGCAGGAATTCGAGAAGGTGCTGACCGGCAGCGCGACGCAGGTCGCCTCCTTCGATACGCACGACAAGACGCCCATTCAGAAATTCCAGCATTTCCTGCACGGCAGCCCCTCCGCGGTGCCGCTGATCGTGCTGGTGCTCTCGGTGGCGGTATTCGGCATCATCCTCGGCGGAAAATTCTTCTCCGCCTTCACGATGACGCTCATCCTCCAGCAGGTGGCCATCGTCGGCATCGTCGGCGCGGCGCAGACGCTGGTCATCCTCACCGCCGGCATCGACCTGTCGGTCGGCGCCATCATGGTGCTTTCCTCCGTCGTGATGGGCCAGTTCACCTTCCGCTACGGCCTGCCGCCGTCGCTCGCCGTGCTCTGCGGCCTCGCCTGCGGCGCGCTCTGCGGCTATATCAACGGCCTGCTCGTCGCCCGCATGAAGCTGCCGCCCTTCATCGTCACGCTCGGCATGTGGCAGATCATCCTCGCCTCCAACTTCCTCTATTCGGCCAACGAGACGATCCGCTCGCAGGACATCTCCGCGCAGGCCCCGCTGCTGCAGTTCTTCGGCAACAACATCCGCTTCGGCGGCGCGGTCTTCACCTACGGCGTCATCGCCATGGTGCTGCTGGTGGCATTGCTCTGGTACGTGCTGAACCACACCGCCTGGGGCCGCCATGTCTATGCTGTTGGCGACGACCCGGACGCGGCGGAGCTGGCCGGCGTCAACGTCAAGCGCATGCTGATCTCGGTCTATACGCTCTCCGGCCTCATCTGCGCGCTCGCCGGCTGGGCGCTCATTGGCCGCATCGGCTCGGTCTCGCCGACGGCGGGGCAGTTCGCCAACATCGAATCGATCACCGCCGTGGTGATCGGCGGCCTCTCGCTGTTCGGCGGGCGCGGCTCGATCCTCGGCATGATCTTCGGGGCACTGATCGTCGGCGTCTTCTCGCTCGGCCTTCGCCTCATCGGCACGGACCCGCAATGGACCTATCTCCTGATCGGCGTCCTCATCATCTCGGCTGTCGCAATCGACCAGTGGATCAGAAAGGTAGCAGGCTGATGGCTCTCGAACCCATTCTCACCGCCCGCGGTCTCGTCAAGCGCTACGGCCGCGTCACCGCCCTCGACCATGCGGACTTCGACCTCTATCCCGGCGAGATCCTCGCCGTGATCGGCGACAACGGCGCGGGCAAGTCCTCGATGATCAAGGCGATCTCCGGCGCCATCACGCCGGACGAGGGCGAAATCAAGCTGGAGGGCCAGCTGGTGCACTTCCGCTCGCCGATCGAGGCGCGCAGCGCCGGCATCGAGACGGTCTACCAGAACCTCGCGCTCTCCCCGGCCCTCTCGATCGCCGACAACATGTTCCTCGGCCGCGAGATCCGCAAACCCGGCGTCATGGGCCAGTGGTTCCGCAAGCTCGACCGCACGGCGATGGAGAAATTCGCCCGCGACAAGCTTTCCGAGCTCGGGCTGATGACGATCCAGAACATCAACCAGGCGGTGGAGACGCTTTCGGGCGGCCAGCGCCAGGGGGTCGCGGTGGCGCGGGCCGCCGCCTTCGGCTCGAAAGTGATCATCCTCGACGAGCCGACGGCGGCGCTCGGCGTCAAGGAGAGCCGGCGCGTCCTGGAACTCATCCTCGACGTGCGCCGGCGCGGCATCCCGATCGTGCTGATCTCGCACAACATGCCGCATGTCTTCGAGGTGGCGGACCGCATCCACATCCACCGGCTCGGCCGGCGGCTCACCGTCATCAACCCGAAGGACTACACCATGTCCGACGCCGTCGCCTTCATGACCGGCGCCAAGCTGCCCGCGGAGGCGATCGCGGCATGATCGCCCCTGCGACGATCGTCGATGCCCTGCTGCGGCGCGCGGGGGACGCGCGCCGCTTCCTCGTCGGCCTTGCCGGCCCGCCGGCCGCCGGCAAGTCGACGCTGGCCGAAGCGCTGCGGGACGGCCTCGTCGCCCGCGGCGAGACGGCCGAGATCCTACCGATGGACGGCTTCCACATGGACGACGGCATTCTCGCCGCACGTGGCCTCCTGCCGCGCAAGGGGGCGCCGGAATCCTTAGACGGCCGCGGTTTCATCGATATCGTCACGGCGCTGAAACGCGCCGAGGGCGAAGTCCTCGTGCCGGTCTTCGACCGGTCGCGCGAGCTGGCGATTAACGCCGCCCGCGCGATCCCCGGGGAAACCCGTTTCATCCTCGCCGAAGGCAATTACCTGCTCTTCAAGGATGCGCCGTGGGACAGGCTGGACGGCCTCTTCGACTTCACCATCTTCGTCGGCCCACCCTACAAGGTCCTGGAAGAGCGGCTTCGCCAGCGCTGGATGCGCTACGCGCTGCCGGAGGACCAGATCCACTGGAAGCTCTACGGCAACGACCTGCCGAACGGAAGGCGCATCCTGGAGAACTCCCGCCCCGCCGACCTCTCCATCGACATGTTCTGAAACGATTGTCGTTCCGCCCCGCGGATGCTATCGCAGCCGCCAGAGCAATTTTCGCAAGGATGCCTGAACGTCTTGCGTGCGGGATTGCCGCATTGCCGCAAAGCCAAGGGCGGGAGCGACACCGATGACCACAGAACTCACCATCCGCCGGCCGGACGACTGGCACCTGCACCTGCGCGACGGCGCCATGCTCGAAGGCGTGATCGGCGATACCAGCCGGCATTTCGCCCGCGCGATCATCATGCCGAACCTCGTGCCGCCGGTCGTGACCACCGCGGACGCTGCCGCCTACCGCGACCGCATCCTCGCCGCCCTGCCGGAGGGCGACCGGTTCGAGCCGCTGATGACACTCTACCTCACCGAGCATACCGACCCCGACGATGTCGAAGCCGGCTACGAAAGCGGCCTGATCCGCGCCGTCAAACTCTATCCGGCCGGCGCGACGACCAATTCCCACGGCGGCGTGCGCGACATGGACAAGGCGATGCCCGTGCTGGAACGCATGGCGAAGATCGGCCTGACGCTCTGCGTGCATGGCGAGGTGACGACGTCCGACGTCGATATCTTCGACCGCGAGGCCGTGTTCATCGAGACGGTGCTCGATCCGCTGCGCGCGCGCCTGCCGGAGCTGCGCGTCACCATGGAGCATGTGACGACGAAGAACGGCGTCGACTACATCAAGTCCGCCAAGGCGAACCTTGCCGGCTCGATCACCACGCATCACCTGATCATCAACCGCAACGCCATCCTGGTCGGCGGCATCAAGCCGCACTACTATTGCCTGCCCGTCGCCAAGCGCGAGGAGCACCGGCTGGCGCTGCGCGCCGCCGCAACCTCGGGCGACGGGCGTTTCTTCCTCGGCACCGATTCGGCGCCGCATGTCGATCCGCTGAAGGAATGCGCCTGCGGCTGTGCCGGCATCTACACCTCGATCAACACGATGAGCTGCCTTGCCCATGTCTTCGAGGAGGAGCGCGCGCTGGACAAGCTCGAGGCCTTCGCCTCGCTGAACGGCCCCGCCTGGTATGGCCTGCCGGCCAACGCGGAGACGATCCGTCTCGTCAGGCGCGCGCAACCCGTCGCCTTCCCGGCAAAGATCGAGACGGGCGCAGGGCCGGTGACAGTGTTCGACCCGATGTTCCCGCTGCACTGGGACGTCGCCTGAGCCATTCCAGCGGAACCGCACGCCGGTTTGCGTGCCGGGAACTGCGTTGGCGAAAGGGTCAGATGAAGGGGCGGGGCTGCTTCTTCAGCCCCTCCCAGCCGGCCAGCGCCAGAAGTCCGTCGCCGTCGAGGATCTCGCACCCCTTGTCCTGCCAGCGCATCAGCTTGCGGTCGGCCAGCTTGCGCAACGTCTTGTTCGTGTGCACGAGCGAGAGGCCGAGCGTATCGGCGACATGCTGCTGGGTGATCGGGATGACCCGCCGCCCGCCATCGACGCCCGCCGAACGGGCACGCTGGTGGATGAAGGAGAGCAGGTAGGCCGTGCGCTCCAGCGCCGAGCGCCGGCCGACGCTGAGCAGGTGCTCATCGAGGATGCGCTCCTCGTGCGCGGCGATCCAGGTGAGGTCGTAGGCGAGCGAGGCATGGCGCTCGAACAGCCGCTCCAGCTTCGAACGCTCGAAGACGCAGAGCGTGACGGGCGTCAGCGCCTCGATGGAATGGTCCATTTCACCCAGCAGGCTGCCCTGCAGGCCGATGAGATCGCCCGGCAGCACGTAGTTCATGATCTGCCGGCGCCCGTCCGGCAGCAGCTTGTAGCGGAAGGCCCAGCCGGAAAGCACCGTGAAGAGATGGGCGCTGTGCATGCCCTCGACGAGGATCGTCGCGCCCCGTTCGCTGGAAAGCTCGCCGCTCTTGAACTGCGAGACGAAGTCGAGCTCCTTGGCCGAAAAATCCCGGAAGGTCGAAAGGTTGCGCAGGGGACATTGCTGACAGGGCGTGCGCCATCTGGATTGCTGGTTGACCGCCGTACTGCCCGCCATTGCGCCCCCGCCTGTTCCGATCCCGCGCAGCCCCATGAGCTGGCCCGGAAAACGCGCAGCATGCGCGGTTGTTCCATCGCATGGGCGCTATGTCTTTTTTAAATGACACCCCCGGCAGGCAAGCCCAAAGTCCGCCTCCCGAACCGCCGCTTCTCCGGCGGTTGCACATGGACGAGGAGTGCGGCGCCATGAACCATTCACTTCCGCACATATTGATCGCCGAACGCGAATTCCTGATCGCGCTCGACGCGGAATACCTGATCAAGGCGGCGCTGGATTGCCGCACCACCCTGCTGCGGCCCGAACAGCTCGACCAGTGGGGCGCGGCCGCGCTGGCCGATATCGACCTCTGCCTGCTCGACGTGCCGCTCGATGCCACGCAGATCACGGCGCGCATCGAACGGCTGGTGGCAGAAGGCGTGCCGCTTCTCTTCACGACCGTCGGCGACATCCATCGCGACGGCGTCAAGGGCTTCGAGGCCATTCCCGTCGTCATGAAGCCCCATGACGCCGAGACGCTTGCCGCAGGGGTCAAGCGGCGGCTGCGGCAGAGGCCGCCACCGCCGGAAGAGGCCGATCAGAACTGACGGCCGAGCCTGGCGTCGACCGAATGGCTGTTGGCGCCCCGGATCACGAAATAGAACATGATCAGCGTCCACAGGATTGACTTCTCCGCGCCCATCAGGCCCTCGGCCTGCACGATGCCGTGGAAGTAGACGGTGACGGCGAGCACGATCATCGCCGCGAAGGCGGCCGGGCGCGTGAAGAGGCCGATGGCGATCAGGATGCCGCCGAAGAATTCCGTCGCGGCGAGCAGCGGCGACCAGAAGACGCCCGGATAGAAGCCGAGGCTCTCGACCATGCCGCTGGCGCCGAAGGGATTGAGGATCTTGCCATAGCCGTGCGTGACGAGCAGCAGGCCGGCGGCAACGCGCAGGATCGTTTCCGCGCTCTCGCCGAGCGCTGCGTAAATGCTGCCGAGCGAGGGGATGATGAGGCGCGGGCGATTGGTGGCAAGCTCTGACATGGGATCTCCTGTGGGATGTTGCAGTGCACCACGTCTCCTCCAGGAATCGGGCTGCGACAAGATGTCCGCCAACAAAACATGATGAATTGAGTTGACAATTCTGTGAGAGGCGCGCGAGCCGGCGCGTGCCAAGACGCCCCCGCTGCTATATGCTTTCGTCATCGATCAGGAGGTGACCATGTCCGGGGAAAAGCCGCGCGTTTCCATTCTCTACTGCACCCAGTGCAACTGGCTGCTGCGCGCCGGCTGGATGGCGCAGGAGCTGCTTTCGACCTTCTCCGACGGGCTCGGCGAAGTGGCGCTCATTCCCGGCACCGGCGGCAGTTTCGAGATCCGCGTCGGCGAGGCGCTCGTCTGGGAGCGCAAGCGCGACGGCGGCTTTCCGGGACCGAAGGAACTGAAGCAGCGTGTGCGCGACGTCATCGAACCGGGCCGGGACCTCGGCCACACGGACCGCGTCACCGACGCCGGTCAGGGCTGAAACCAAAACGGCGGGCCGAAGCCCGCCGTTTCCGCCGTGCTTATCGATAGGGCGAATAGCACAGGCGATACACCCCGCCGCCGGCATGGTAGCGGTTGGTGTAGGGGTCGTAGGTGCGGTAGCGGTTGGCGCACCAGTTCACATGCGCCCGGCGTCCGCCGTAATAGCGCGGCCGCTCGTAGCGCGGGCGATAGTAGCGACGCTCATAGCCGTAGTTCGGGCGATAGTGGCGACGATAGTAACGGCGGTCGCAGCCGTAACCATAGCAGAACTGCACCTGCGCCTGGGTGACGTCACTTTTCGTCTGTACCTTCATGTCCGGCACGGCGAGCGGAACGGCCTGGGCCGCACCCATGGGCGCGATCGCGGAGGCAATCCCCATCGCGCAACCGAAAACGAGATTTCGAATCTTCGACATGTGATCCTCACTGTTCTGGCGGGATTTTTCCCTGTCACGTCCCTGCTTTGCATTACGTTCACGCATTTTGTTTTATTCATGTCGCGCCCTTTACCGGGCCGGACCGCGAGCGACAGGAGGTGCTGCATGAGCCTGAAATTCGGAACCAGCGGCCTGCGCGGCCTTTCGGTGGATCTAGAAGGGCCGGCCACCGCGCTCTATGCCACCGCCTTTGCCCGTCATCTCCTCACCGCCGGCATCGCCCGGCCGGGCGACGAGGTTCTGATCGGCCGTGATTTCCGCGACTCCAGCCCGGCCATCGCGGCCATCGCGATCGCGGCCCTCGGCAGGGCGGGCCTTTGCCCGCGCGATTGCGGCACGCTGCCGACACCGGCGCTGGCGCTGCTCGGCCTTGCCCGCAAGGCCGCCTGCCTGATGGTGACGGGCTCGCACATTCCCGCCGACCGCAACGGCATCAAGTTCTACCGGCCGGACGGCGAGATCGACAAGGCGGACGAGGCCGCCATCACCGCCGCCGCCGCGGCACTTCGCAGCGAAGGCGCGGACCTTCCCGCCACGCCGGAGGCCGCCGACGACCTCCATGACGCCGCCATGGCGCTCTACACCGCCCGCAACCACACGCTATTGCCCGAGCGGGCGTTGGCCGGCCTCCGCGTCGGCGTCTACCAGCACTCGACCGTGGCGCGCGACCTTCTCGTTTCCGTGCTCGCCCACTACGGCGCGGACGTCGTCGCGCTCGGCCGCTCGGAACGCTTCATCCCCGTCGACACGGAGGCCGTCTCCGCCGAGACGATCGCCCTTCTAGAGGGCTGGGCCGTGCAGCATGGGCTGGCCGCCATCGTCTCCGCCGACGGCGACGGCGACCGGCCGCTCGTTACCGACGAGACCGGAACGCCCCTGCGCGGCGACCTCGTCGGCCTCATCGCCAGCCGCTTCCTCGGCGCCACCGTGATCGCAACGCCGGTCACCTCGAATTCCGGCATCGAGGCCGCCGTTTCCGGCAGGGTGCTGCGCACCCGGGTCGGCTCGCCCTTCGTGATCGCCGCGATGAACGAGGCGGTCGCCGCCGGCGAGACGGCCGTCGCCGGCTTCGAGGCCAATGGCGGCACGCTGACGGCGACGCCCTTTGCCGTGAACGGCCTCACGCTCGCCGCGCTCCCCACCCGCGACAGCCTGATGCCGGTGCTCGCCGTCCTGGCGCTCGCGGCGGCAGAAGACCGGCCGCTTTCCGCCATCGCCGCCGGCTTCGCCCTGCCGGCGGCGGCCAGCGACCGCCTGGAGAACATGCCGGTGGAGACCAGCGCCGCCCTGATGGCGGAGCTGCGCTCGGGCGCCGGGCCCCTTGCCGCCTTCCTCGCGCCGATCGGCGTGCCGGCCAAGGTGAGCGACCTGGACGGCCTGCGCGTCACGCTGGAGGACGGCAGCGTCATCCATTTCCGCCCCTCCGGCAATGCGCCGGAAATGCGCTGCTATGTCGAGGCGAAGAGCGAGACCGCCGCCGCGGACCTGCTTGCGGCCGGGCTGGAGCGTGTTCGCGCCTGGGCCACGAGCCGCTGAGCCTTTTCCGGCGGCCCGGTTTCCCCGCAAAACCGCCACGCCCTTTTGCGGAAAAGGCATTTTTTGCCAAGCTGTTGCGAAAACTTCAAAAAGCCTGTTGACACCGGCGAGCGCTCCTTCTACATGCCTCTCCGTCGCCCAGATGGCGGAATTGGTAGACGCGCAGGTTTCAGGTACCTGTGCCGCGAGGCGTGGAGGTTCGAGTCCTCTTCTGGGCACCATTTCCTAGTTTTTCAACGTCCAAGGACGTCTGAGAAACCCCGAAATTCTCAAGGGATTTCGGGAGCATACGTCCAAGGACGTTTGCTAGTGTCTTTTGGCATCCACAAAATTTGCTGGTATGATTGCTGGTATCGGAATCACGGTACCAACGACGCACCAGCACATGGCGACGGACAGACCCAGTGATGCGGCGCTCCGATCCATCAAGCCGCGCGACAAACAATTCAAGCTGTCGGACGGTGGCGGCCTGTTTCTGCTCGTAACCCCGAACGGCAGTCGGTTGTGGCGACTTGCTTATCGTTTTGGAAGTCCCCAGAAGCAGCTCGCTCTCGGTTCATATCCGGCAACGCTGCTTGTCGACGCGCGGGAAGCACGCCGCAGGGCGAAAGGGCTGCTTGAGGCCGGTATCGATCCGGGCGAGGAAAAGAAAGAGCGCAAGGTCGCCGTAAAGGCTGCCAAAGAGGCTGCGGAGAACACCTTTGCCGCTGTCGCAGAAAAATATCTTACCAAGGCGGAGAGAGAAGGTCGAGCGGCCATCACGATGAGCACGGCTCGATGGCTGCTGATCGACCTGGCAAAGGGTTTCGCGGACAAGCCGGTGCACGAGATCGCACCGAAGGACGTTCTCGCCGTGCTTCGCCCTGTCGAAGCCAAGGGGAACCACGAAACGGCTCGGCGCTTGCGATCGACGATTGGCCGCGTCCTGCGGTTCGCTGTCGCCAACGGCTGGGCGGAACGATGCGACGGCTGATCTCAGGGGCGCGCTGACAGCCCCAATGTCCGGCATCGTGCTGCAATCGTGAAGCCGGAACCGCTCGGTACGCTGATGCGTGCCGTCTATTCGTGGGAAAGCGGCCAACCGACCACCATCGCGGCGCTGAAGTTTATGGCGCTTCTCGCCCTTCGGCTTGGCGAAGTCGATTTCCTCACCAAGATACAACCATTCAGTGCATTGCCTGCCTGATCTGCGCCATGCATTCTTCAAGCGCGGGGGGAATGCATGGAATTTTATGCACATTCTGGTCGTGATCCGGGCAAATCCGACTGGCAGCCCTTGAAGGAGCATCTGTTTGCCGTTGCACGGCTGGCGGGAGAGAAGGCTCGTCCGTTCGGACTTGAGCGAGCAGCGTTTATCGCAGGGCTTTTTCACGATCTCGGCAAATACAACCCGGCTTTTCAACGGCGCCTGGACGGCGCGATGGAGCCTGTCGATCATTCCACGGCCGGCGCGCAGGTTTTGCGCGATCTTGCCAGGGGGAGCGATGCAGCCATGGCGCAGGTCATCGGCTACGGCATCCTCGGGCACTATGCGGGCCTGCCCGACAGGCTGGACGCACCCGGCACCTTCGATCATCGCATGAAGCAGCCGCAGGCAATCGATCCGGTCTGGATGGAAGAGCTGCATGTCGAGATTTCCGGCCTCGTGCCCGACATGATTCAACGCTTTCCCACCGACCGGGCTGGCCATGCCTTCTCCTGGGCCTTCATGGGACGCATGCTGTTCTCGACGCTGGTGGATGCGGATTTTTCGGACACCGAGCGCTACTATGTGACGCTCGGCGAGAAGAAGGCGGACCGCGACTGGCCGGCGCTGGCCGCGCTGATCGATGATTTCATCGCGCGTTTCGATGTGTACACGACCGCGCTCTCGGGACGGGAGGGGGCGTTGAATTCCTTGCGCCGTGAGGTGCTGGCCCATGTGCGTAGAGGGGCCGAACGGGAGCCGGGCCTGTTCACTCTCACCGTGCCGACCGGCGGGGGCAAGACGCTGTCCTCCCTCGGCTTCGCGCTGGATCATGCCCGTCGGTACGGGCACCGCCGGATCATCTATGTCGTTCCCTTCACCAGCATCATCGACCAGACGGCGGCAATCTTTCGCTCCGTGCTCGGAGAGGGCAATGTCCTCGAACACCATTCCTCCATCGAGGAGGAATCGTTCGACGCGAAGCAGCGCAAGCGCAAGGATAAATTGAAGCTGGCGATGGAGGATTGGGCAGCTCCGGTCATCGTGACGACGACCGTGCAGCTTTTCGAAAGCCTGTTCACGGCCCGCCCGTCACGGGCGCGCAAGCTGCACAATATCGCCGGTTCCATCCTGGTTCTGGACGAGGCGCAGACCCTGCCGAAGGCCTTGCTGATGCCGATCATGCGGGCGCTGGAGGAACTGGCGCGCAACTACGGCTGCACGATCGTCCTGTGCACGGCGACACAGCCGGCGCTCGGCAAGCGTCCGGAATTGCCAGGCGGCTTGCCGCTGGAAGGCCGGGAACTGGCGCCGGACCCGCCGGGTCTGGCAACGAGACTTGCACGCACGCATATCGTCCATGCCGGTGATATGGACGACGGCGCACTGCTGGATGCCCTTGCCGGTCATGAACAGGCGCTGGTCATCGTCAACAGCCGGCGCCATGCGCTGGAACTCTACCGGAAGGCGTCCGAGGCCGGGCTGGAGGGAATCGTCCACCTGACGACACGGCAATATGCGGCGCATCGCCGTCGGATTCTGGCGGATGTGCGGGACCGCCTGAAAGACGGTCGATCTTGTCGCCTGATCGCCACCAGCCTGATCGAGGCCGGAGTCGATGTCGATTTTCCCGTTGCCTGGCGGGCCGAGGCAGGCCTGGACCAGATCATACAGGCTGCCGGCAGGGTCAATCGGGAAGGCAGGCGCGACCGTGAAAGCAGCATCGTTACGGTCTTCAATCCACACGCCCACCGGCCTCCTGCCGAAATCCGCGGCCTGATCGGCGATATGAAGCGGATCATCGACAAGCACGCCGATCTCACCTCGCTCGCCGCCGTTGAGGATTATTTCGGCGAGGTCTACTGGCGTATGGGCGAGGGCATGGACGGCAAGAATATCCTCGACCGATTTGCGCTGAGCGGCCGTACGGGCTGCCATTTCGATTATCGCACGGTCGGCCGGGATTTCCGCATGATTGAAAGCGGTCTGGCGCCGGTGATCGTGGCACTGGACGAGGGAGCAAAAGAAGCCGTTGATCAACTGGGAGTGGAGGCGATTTCGTCTGGATCGTTGGCGCGGAAGCTGCAATCCTCGGTAGTGTCGATGCCTCCGAAAGCGAGGGACCTGCTGATCAGGAACGGCCATGTCGCGTTCGCTGCGCCGCAATGGAGGGGAGACCAGTTTGCTGTTCTGCAGACAGCCAGCCTGTACGTTCAGGAGGTAGGTCTGCTTTGGGAGGATGCGGGCTATCTCGGCGTGGAAGACATGATTTTCTAGCTGAATCCGCTCTGCAGCGGTGTTCTCATGCGTTTTCGAATGTTTTTGGGAGGGCATCAATGACCTACGGAATTCGCCTGAAAGTCTGGGGTGATTATGCTTGTTTCACGCGCCCGGAGATGAAGGTCGAGCGTGTCTCCTACGATGTGATGACGCCTTCCGCGGCGCGCGGCCTGCTGGAGGCGATCCATTGGAAGCCGGCGATCCGCTGGGTGATCGATGCGATCCATGTGCTGGAGCCCATCCGCTTCCAGTCGATCCGGCGCAACGAAGTCGGCCACAAGGCGCCGGCGGGCAAGATCAGGTCGGCGATGAAACGCGGCGATCTGGAGGGGTTGAACCTGCTGGTGGACGAGGATCGCCAGCAGCGTGCCGCCACCGTGCTGGTGAAGCCGGCCTATGTGATCGAGGCGCATTTCGAGCTGACGAAGAAGGCCGGTCCCGATGACAACGAGGGCAAGCATCTCGATATTTTCAACCGTCGTGCGGCGCGGGGTCAGTGTTTCCATCAGCCTTGCCTCGGCACGCGGGAATTCGCGGCGCATTTCGAGCTTCTCCCGCCCGATGCGCCGCTGCCGCAGGCCATCGGCGAGAGCCGCGATCTCGGCTTCATGCTGTTCGACATCGATCACGCGACGGACGGGCGGCCGTCGCTGTTCTTTCGCGCCGCACTGGAGAATGGCGTGGTGAAGGTTCCGTCGCCGAGTTCCCCGGAGGTTCGGCGATGACGATCCTTTCCGCGCTTGCAAGGGCCTATGATCGCCTGCCGAACGCGCCGCCGTTCGGGTATTCTTCGGAAAAGATTGGCGTCGTTATCGGCTTGAACGATGACGGGTCGGTCGTCAGCGTCACCGACTGGCGCGAGGGCGAGGGCAGGAAGGCGCGGCCTCGGCCGATGCCGGTGCCACAGCCCGTGAAGCGCACGGCAGGCATCGCGCCGAACTTTCTCTGGGACAAGACCTCTTATGTCCTGGGGGTGACTGCTGGCGAGGGGCGACGCACCGCAGACGAGCACCGGGCTTTCGTGGAACGACATCTGGGGGACTTGGGGGAAAATGACGATCCCGGTCTACGCGCTTTCCTGTCGTTCTTGACGACGTGGTCGCCGGAACAGTTCACGGCTTCGCCCTGGCAGGACGACATGAAGGACCAGAACGTGGTTTTTGCGCTGGAAAGCGACCGGCGCGCGAACATCTTCCTGCATGATCGTCCCGCGGCCAAGGCCGTGTGGGAGCGCCTGTCGAGCCGGGGAAGCGGCAGGGAGGAAATCTGCCTCGTTCGCGGAGAGCCCGGGGCGGTTGCGCGCCTTCATCCATCGATCAAGGGTGTCTGGGGCGCGCAATCTTCCGGCGCGGCGCTTGTCTCCTTCAATCTCGACGCCTTCACCTCCTACGGCCACGAACAAGGTGACAATGCCCCCGTCTCCGAGGCCGCGGCCTTCGCCTATACGACGGCGCTCAACCGGTTTCTGGAAAGGGACAGCGGACACCGCATCCAGATCGGCGATGCCTCCACGGTATTCTGGGCGGATGCGTCCGAGGCGGGTGCGGCGGAGGAGGTGGAGATGCTGTTTCCCGTCTTCTTCGATACCGTCGATCAAGAGCAGGAAGCAGAAGAGAAGATCGGGGCGAAACATATCCGCGAGCGGCTGGAGCAGATCCGCAAGGGGGTGCCGCTGGAGGAAGTGGAGCCGAACCTCGGCAAGGTGCAATTCTACGTGCTCGGACTTGCGCCCAATGCCGCCCGGCTCTCCATCCGTTTCTTCCATTCCGGCAATTTCGGCGAGTTGACCCGGCATTACCAGCAGTTCGTCTCCGGCATGCGGATCGAGCCGCCGCCGCGCGAGCCTTTCCCGCCGCTCTGGCGCTATCTTTGCGAAACCGCCGTCCTCGGCAAGAGTGAGAATGTCACGCCGAACCTGGCCGGGGAGTGGATGCGTTCGATCCTGTCGGGCACGCATTATCCGCTGACGCTCCTGTCGTCGGTCCTGACCCGCATCCGCGCCGATGGCGAGATCAATGCCCTGCGCGCCGGCATTCTCAAGGCTTTGCTCATCCGTAATTTCAAAAGCAAGGAGGCATCCGTGGCGCTCGATCCGGCAAATACGAACAAGGGCTATCTGCTGGGGCGGCTGTTTGCCGTTTATGAGCACATCCAGGCTGCGGCGCTCGGTCCGAAGGTCAACGCCACGATCAAGGACAAGTTCTATGGTTCGGCGTCCGCGCAGCCGCGCAAGGTGTTCCACCTGCTCGAAAGCGGCTCGGCCAATCATCTGTCCAAGGTCGGCAAGCAGAAGCCCGGTTACAAGGTCATGCTGGAGAAGCAGGTCGGCGCCATCATGGAACTGATGAGTCCCGGCGTGGACCCTTTCCCGGCTTCGCTTTCTGCCGAGGACCAGGCGCTTTTCGGCCTCGGCTACTATCATCAACGCAACGAGTTTTTCAGAAAGCCGGCTGAAGCCGCTGTTTCGAGGGAGACTGACGCATGACCGCGATTGCCAACCGCTACGATTTCGCGCTGATCTTCGAGGTCGTCAACGGCAATCCCAACGGCGATCCGGATGCCGGCAACCTGCCGCGACTCGACCCGGAGACGAACAGGGGGCTGGTGACGGATGTCAGCCTCAAGCGCAAGATTCGCAACTACGTCGATCTCGCCCGCCATGGCGAAGACGGTTTCCACATCTATGTCGAGGAAGGCGCAATCCTCAACCACAAGCACCGGCAGGCCTATCGGGCAATCCGCGAGGATGACCCGAAGGTCGAGAAGGACGCCAAGCTGAACCCGAAGGACGATGCGGAGGCGAAGGCCATTACCGCCTTCATGTGCCGCAACTTCTTCGATGTGCGCACCTTCGGCGCCGTCATGTCCACCGGCGTCAATGCCGGCCAGGTGAAGGGGCCGGTGCAAATGACCTTCGCGCGCTCCGTCGAGCCGATCCTGCCGCTCGAGATCTCGATCACCCGCATGGCAGCCACCAACGAGGCTGAAAAGAAGCAGAAGGCCGAGGGCGACGATTCCAGCGAGCGCACCGACAACCGCACCATGGGACGCAAGCATATCGTTCCCTACGGTCTTTATGTCGCGCACGGCTTCATTTCCGCCAAGTTCGCGGAGCGCTCGGGCTTTTCGGAAAGCGACCTTTCCCTGCTGTTCGAGGCGCTCGCGGCCATGTTCGAGCACGACCGTTCCGCCGCGCGTGGCGAAATGGCGACGCGCAGGCTGGTGGCGTTCAAGCATGACAACGCGCTCGGCAACGCGCCGGCGCATGCCCTGTTCGAGCGCATCCGTATCGGCCGCAATGTAGAGGGCGAATTTCGTGTCATCGACCAGCGGCTGGACAATCTGCCGCCGGCGAGAGCCTTTTCGGATTATATCGTGACGATCGATCGTGACGGCCTGCCCGAAGGTGTCGAGATTCTGGAATTGCTTTGAACCATGGCCATCGATGACGGTGACGAAGGGCAGGATGCAGGAGAGCCCATTCCGTTCTCTGCCCTTCAGCATGCCATCCATTTGTCTGCGCCAGGCGGCCGCTGATCCATGTCGAGAGGTTTAGGCCCGAAAATCGCTTCACGGCGGAAGGCAACGTGCTGCATGCCGTGGCCGATAGGGGCGGATCGCGACGGGTGGGAGGGCTTCGGTGCGTCATGTCGTTGCCCGTCGCATCGCGTCGCCTCATCAGGCGCAAGCCGAACTGCATGAGATCATCGTGGGGATAGTCGCCAGGAGCCACCGTTAGCCGGCTATCGGCGGGCTCAGCCGCGCAAAGCCCTCTTGCCGGCGATAGGGGAAATGGGGATAGGGCGCAGTGACGGCGCTGGCTTCATCCAGCTTTGCCACCTGCTCCGGCGTCAGGCTCCAGCCGACCGCGCCGAGGTTCTGGCGAAGCTGTTCCTCGTTGCGCGCGCCGACGATGACGGAGGAAACGGTCGGGCGTTGCAGCAGCCAGTTCAGCGCGACCTGCGGGACTGACTTGCCCGTTTCCTCGGCAATGGCATCGAGCGCATCGACGACGCGATAGAGGTTTTCGTCGTCCACCGGCGGGCCGAAACTTGCGGTCTCATGCAGGCGGCTGCCTTCGGGCAGCGGCGTGCCGCGCCGGATTTTTCCCGTGAGCCGACCCCAGCCGAGCGGACTCCAGACCATCGCGCCGAGGCCCTGATCCGCACCCAGCGGCATCAGATCCCATTCGTAGTCGCGCCCGACCAGAGAGTAATAGACCTGATTGGCGACATAACGCGGCCAGCCATAACGATCGGCGACGGCCAGCGATTTCATGATCTGCCAGCCGGAGAAGTTGGAGACGCCGACATAGCGGACCTTGCCGGCGCGCACGAGCGTATCGAGCGTCGAAAGCACTTCCTCGACCGGCGTGCCGGCGTCGAAGGCGTGCAGTTGCAAGAGGTCGATATAGTCGGTCTGGAGGCGGCGCAGCGCATCCTCGACCGCCCGGATCAGCCGGAAGCGGGAGGAGCCTGCGTCGTTCGGCCCGTCGCCCATCGGTAGGCCGGTCTTGGTCGAGATCAGCACCGCATCGCGCCGACCCTTGATCGCCTCGCCAAGCACTTCCTCGGAAGCACCGTTGGAATAGACGTCGGCCGTGTCGAACAGGTTGACGCCGGCCTCCAGGCAGATGTCGACAAGGCGGCGGGCTTCCGCAGCGTCCGAATTGCCCCAATTGCCGAAGAGCGG
Source organism: Shinella sp. WSD5-1 (assembly GCF_963942435.1). Classification (GTDB taxonomy): domain Bacteria; phylum Pseudomonadota; class Alphaproteobacteria; order Rhizobiales; family Rhizobiaceae; genus Shinella; species Shinella yambaruensis. The sequence continues at coordinate 761,625 of NZ_OZ012596.1, read as the reverse complement.
GCCGGAGCCGCCGAAGGTTCCGGCGCCGAAGCTGAGGACCGGCACCTTGAGGCCGGATTTTCCGAGGGGTCGATAGTCCATGGGAATGCTCCTTAGTGAACGGGATTGCAGGAAGGTGAGAGGGCCACGCCCTTGCTCACCCAGACGGCAATCAACGCGGTGGCGATGGCGAATAGCGGAAACAGCGCAGCCGTGATCGGCACCACGGCGAGGCCCGGCCCTTTGTCGATGACCACGCCGCCGGCCATGCGCCGGTGGCGTTGCCGAGATTGAAGGCTCCGATGTTGAAGTTGGATGCAAGGCTCCGGCCCGCGCCTTCGGCCTTGGACAGCACCCACATCTGCAAGGGCGCGACGGGCATGAATGGTATCCGCTGATGTTTCCTTGCCTGGAAGATAGACGCTGCCTGTTGGCTGAAGTAGCCTACGTTCAGGAATATCATTCATGAATTGAATTCAAAGGATGCCATGGAACTCACGCTTGAAAAATTCGGTCCGCGAGACTTCGCCGACTATTTCCGGCTGGTAAGCGACCCCGAGGTCATGGTCATGATCACGGAGCGGGCCATTCCCGCCGAAGAGGCGCGGCGCGACTACGAAGAGCTTCTGGCCGACAATGCCCTCCATCCGGAGCTCGGCCACTTCCGCGTCCTCGATGAGCGAGGAACGTTCATCGGTCTGGGCAAGCTGGCGGTGAAAGCAGCGGCGGCGGATCAGGCCGAGCTGGGCTACATGCTCGTCCCGGAATATTGGGGCAAGGGAATAGCCAGTCGGATCGCCAGGCTTTTGGTGGCGCGGGCCGAGCGGCAATCCGCATTGCGAAGCCTCTTCGCCATCATCGATCCGGCCAATGTTCCGTCGAGGAAAATCCTGATCAACAATGGTTTCGTCTCAAGGGAATTCAAGGATTTCGACGGCCTGCCGGGCGAAGTGCTGGAAAGGACCTGGTAGGACATGGGAAGCCTGCATCACAACCGGTCCGGGGAGATGGAAGTGTTCGTGCGCGTGGTCGAGCTCGGCGGGTTCTCGCCTGCCGCGCGCGCCGAGCGCATGACGCCTTCGGCGGTCAGCAAGCTGATCGCGCGGCTGGAATCCCGGCTCGGCGCGCGGCTGCTCAACCGTTCGACACGCCAGCTCCAGCTCACGCCGGAGGGCTGCGCCTTCTATGAGCGGGCGACGCGCATCCTTGCCGATCTGGAGGATGCGGAACGGGTGGCCGGCGCCGGCGAACAGGCGGTGGGGCGCGTCCGCATCAATACCAGCGCCTCCTATTTCAACCATGTCCTCACGCCCGCACTGCCGGCTTTTCTGGCGCGTCATCCGGGCGTCACGCTCGATATCGTTCAAACCGATGCGGTGGTCGATCTCCTGGCGGAGCGCACCGATGTCGCGATCCGCGCCGGGCCGCTGAAAAGCTCCAGCCTGATCGCGCGCAAGCTCGGCGAGACGGCACTGACCATCGTTGCCGCGCCGTCCTATCTGGAACGTTGCGGCGAGCCGCGCTTCATCGCCGATCTCGAACGGCACAATCGCCTCGGTTTCGGCTATGCCCGCGCGGTCGATGGCTGGCCGCTTCGGGAAGACGGCGAAACCGTCGTCGTACCGGCGACGGGCCGCGTGCAGGCGAGCGACGGCGAGGGCCTGCGCCATCTGGCGCTGGCCGGCGTCGGCCTCGCCCGCCTTGCCGCCTTCACCGTGCGGGAAGACATCGCCGCCGGACGGCTGGTGCCGGTCCTCCGCCATCTCGATGCCGGCGAGAAGGAGGCTTTCCATGCCGTCCATGTCGGCCAGGGCGGACCGCTGCCCTCACGCGTGCGGGCGCTGCTCGACTTTCTCACGGAGCACGGCAAGGTGTCCTGATCCGGCGCGTCAGCCGCGCCGGGCCGCCTCGATCGCGGCGACGTCGATCTTCTTCATCTCCATCATCGCCTCGAAGGCGCGTTTTGCCTCGGCGCCGCCGGCGGCCATTGCCTCGGTCAGCGTGCGCGGGGTGATCTGCCAGGAGATGCCCCATTTGTCCTTGCACCAGCCGCACACGCTCTCCTGGCCGCCATTGCCGACGATGGCGTTCCAGTAGCGGTCCGTCTCCTCCTGATCGTCCGTGGCGATCTGGAACGAGAAGGCTTCGCTGTGCTTGAATGTCGTGCCGCCGTTGAGGCCGATGCAGGGAATGCCGGCGACGGTGAAGTCGACCGTCAGCACGTCGCCGGCCTTGCCGGACGGGAAGTCGCTGGGCGCGCGGTGGACCGCGCTCACGAAGCTGTCGGGAAACGTCTCGGCGTAGAAGTTGGCCGCAGCCTCGGCATCTCCGTTGTACCAGAGGCATATGGTGTTCTTGGCGATCGTCATTTGCTTTTCCTTTCGTTTTCCGGTCGTAAGCGCCGAGCCTACTGGTTGATCTCGGGCACGACGAGCTTCGCGAGCTTGTCCAGCGAGTCCTGCCAGCCGAGATAGCAGGCCTCGGCGGGGATGATATCCGGCACGCCCTGCTGCTCGATGTTCATTTCCGTGCCGACCGACACGGCCTTGAGAGTCACCGTGACCGTCATCTCGCCCGGCAGGTTGGGGTCGTCGAAACTGTCGGTGTAGACGAGGCGCTCGCCCGGAACGAGCTCCAGATAGGTGCCGCCGAAAGAGTGGCTCTCGCCCGTCGTGAAGTTGCGGAACGACATCCGGTGACGGCCGCCGACCTTCGCGTCGAGTTCGTGGACGGAGCAGAGGAACCCGTAGGGCGGAAGCCAGCTTGCGACCGCGTCCGGTTCGAGGAATGCGCGATAGAGTTTTTCCGGTTTGACGGCGATGACGCGGTGCAGACGGATCGTGCTGGGCATGATGCTCTCCTGTGGTTCGGTTTCATCGTGTGTTCGGTCGGGTGCCCGCCTCCTCTGTCGGGGCACCTTGCGGGCAGCCAGTCGTTGCCCGATGCAGTTAAGACGAACGAAGCAGAATGAGTCCGACATGACATCGGAATAAATCTGACGTCGGCCGATTCCTTCACCGGCTCGCGATATGCCGCGGATATTCGAGCTGCATGGCGACCACGTTGGCGGTGCCGGTGCCATGGCGCGCGGCGATCGTGTCAAGCGTGAGGTCGAGCGTATCGGCCGGCTTGCGGTCGGGAAAGGTCGATACGCGCCGGCTTTCCGGCCAGTTCGTGCCCGCCCGGTCGGGCACGATGCGAATGCCGTTCATGGTCACTACCGTGTCCGGAGAGCCGGCATAGCTCGTCGCATTTGACCGGTAGGTTCGCGACCATGCGTCGGCAACCAGCGCCAGCGACACCTCGTCCATGCCCGGCTCCAGCCGGATGCCGAACTCGTCCCGGTTCCAGACGGCCATTCTGTTGGCAAGCACCGTCGTCGCGAACGGGCGGGTGAGCCGGAACACAGCGCTCGCATGCCGCGCATCCCATTGTTCCAAGCCGAGATCGTGGGCGACCGCTTCCGCCTTCACCCGTCCGGCGATCGCCTCGACCAGCGTCAGCATCATCGGCAAGGAGGCGGAGATGCCGGTGGTCGTCGCCACACCCGCGTCCGCGACCATCCGCCTGTCCGCGACATATCGGATCGTCGGGCTGCGCTTCAGCATCTCGGCCAGATAATACCAGTGTGTCGTCGCACGCTTGCCGTCGAGCAGGCCCGCCGCTCCCACGACCTTCGCGCCGGCGCAGATGCCGATGACCGTCGCGCCTTTCTCCGCCTGGTCCCGGAGCCAGGCGATTGCCGCGGGATCGTCGTCGCGGCTCATGGCAGGCACGATGACGAAGTCGGCACCCTCGGGATGCGCGGCGTCGAACTCAGCGATCGTCGCATCCGGTTCGACCGCGAGCGCCGGATAGAGCTGCACCGGGCCGGCATCGGTCGCCAGCATCGCCACGTCGGCCACGTCGGCGCGTCGCAGGATGCCGGTGGGCACGAGATAGTCGGTCGTCTCGGTGGCGTCGTTGATGCCGATCACCGCGACCAGCGGACGTTCACGCTTCGCCGGCCGGAGCGAAGCGAGCATGGCGTCCGCCTCTTCCTGCGGGACCAGCGGCGCGACCGCCGCCGTCGTTGTTGCCGGCAGGCTGAGCAGCCAGCCCCCGAAACCTGCCATCGACAGGATGATCAAGCCGATACCGCACCAGATCAGACAGGCTTTCGACATGGGTATACCTCCCGGACAGGAGCGGAAACGCCTCCGAGCTGTCCGTCCTTCCGCCGCGTCTGGTTTGAATCCTAGCAGCGGGAGCATTTGGCAGGAATGACAAAGACATGGTAATTTCCGCCAATGCACCACGTTGTCTTCATCGTCTATCCGGGTTTCGAGCTGCTCGACGTTTCGGGGCCGGCCTCGGTCTTCAACGGCGCCAATCGCGCCCTGGGCCAGCGCGGGAAACCTGCGTTCTACAGGGTCGTGCTCGCATCCGCTCACGGCGGCGCCGTCGAGAGCAGCAGCGGCCTTGCGATGGAGACCCGGCCGGTTGCCGAACTTCGATCGGCGGAGATCCAGACCGTGCTGGTCGTCGGGGCCGAGCGTGAACCCCTCCTGCAGGCGATGGCGGATCCGGCTCTGCGAAAGGCCCTGCCGCAACTGACCGCGACGGCGGATCGGTTCGGCGCGGTCTGCACCGGCGGCTTCGTGCTGGCCGCGCTCGGATTGCTCGACGGGCATCGCATCGCGACGCATTGGGATTCCTGCGAGCCCTTCACCAAGGCCTTTCCCAAGGTCACTGTCGATCCCGACTCGCTCTATGTCATCGACGGCAGGCTTTGGACATCGGCGGGCGTGACCACCGGCATCGACATGGCGCTGGCGATGGTCGCGCAGGATCTCGACGCGGCGATTGCCGGCGAGGTCGCCAAGCGGCTGGTGCTCTATGCGCGTCGGCCCGGCTACCAGTCGCAGTTCAGCCCGGTTCTCAAGGCGCAGGTGAAGGGCGACAGCCCGTTTGCCGACCTGATCGGCTGGATTCAGTCGAACCTCGACTTGGCCCTGGACGTGCCCTCGCTCGCCGCGCGCGCGGGCCTCAGCGAACGCACCTTCCATCGCAGGTTCGCGGCGGCGACCGGCGAGACGCCGGCCCGCTTCGTCGAGACCGCCCGGCTCGACACCGCGCGCATGCTTCTTTCACGCGGGCTGTCGCTGAAATCGGTCGCGGCACAAGTCGGCCTCTTCCCGCCTGCGCGCCTCGCCGAAGCCTTCGAGCGCCGCTTCGGCGTCACCCCGCGCCTCTTCCGCGACATGCACGCCGCGCTCTGAGCGCTGAAATGCGGCTTTGGAGATGCGCTGACCGATAGTTCAGGGGCCGGAAGGAAACTGACCGCTTCGGGAAGGCCAGACAAGGACAGCAGGCTTACGCTTGTGTTCGATCATACAGTTGCAGTTCGAATCCCGTTCGGCATGCCATGCGGGATCCCGCGCCTGTCCCTGCCAGCACGCGTCCTTCGAGGCGATTCTCGATAGGCGGCAGTCCCTCGCGCCAATTCCCGCTCCGGTTTTCCGAAACGTCAAGAAAGCCCGGGCCTGCCGAGTTTTGTCGTCCGTGCGCAAAGCCCTCCCCTTCCTTTCCGGCAAAACAGAATCTTCCCCTTGCGCCCTTGCGTGATGGGCGCGATAGGCACATAAGCCTGCAAAATAATCATTTGCCTTTTTACGGTCAGGATCATCGTGGCCCCGCCTCAACACGATGCCCATAAAACGGGCACTGCGTCCAAATTTCAGCTGTTCGCGCCGATTCTTGCCGGCGCCACGCTCAAGGAGCGGCTGATCGGCTGCCTCGGGGCCCTGATCGGCATCTGCCTCACCGGGCTCGTCTGCGGCTTCGTCATGGGGCAGGATCCGCATCTGCCGCTGATCGTCGCGCCCATCGGCGCCTCCGCGGTTCTGCTCTTCGCCGTGCCCGCCAGCCCCCTCGCCCAGCCCTGGTCGATCGTCGGCGGCAACACGATCTCCGCCTTTGTCGGCGTCACCGTCACCACGCTGGTGAAGGATCCGGCCATCGCCATCGGCCTTGCCGTGGCGCTGGCGATCCTCGTCATGTCGCTGACCCGCTCGCTGCATCCCCCCGGCGGGGCGGCCGCGCTCACCGCCGTCATCGGCGGGGCGGCGGTCAGCCGGGCGGGCTTCTGGTTTCCGCTCGTGCCGATCGCCATCAACTCGCTGATCCTCGTGGCGCTCGGCATGATCTTCCACCGGCTGGCCGGGCGGCAGTATCCGCACCGCCAGACGATCACGCCCGTCAACACGCACAAGACCGCCGATCCGCCGGCCGCCTTCCGCGTCGGTTTCAACACCGAGGACATCGACGCCGCCATCGCCAGCCTCAACGAGACGCTGGACATCAGCCGCGCCGACCTCGATACGCTGCTGCGCCAGGTCGAACAGCAGGCCCTGCTGCGCCAGCGCGGCGACCTGACCTCGGCCGACATCATGTCGCGCGACGTGGTGACGGTGGCGCGCGATGCGACGGCCGACGAGGCCCGCAGCCTCCTGCTCGATCACGACATCCGCACGCTGCCCGTGCTCGACGCCGACCGGCGCCTTCTCGGCACCGTGGGGCTGCGGGAACTGGCCGCCATGGCGCCGAACGCCCATCTGCCCGTCTCCGAGGCGGCGACCGCCCGCCCCTCGGACCCGGCCATCGGCCTCCTGCCGCGGCTGACGGACGGTTCCATCCATGCCGTCGTCGTCGTGGACGAGGAGCGCCGTGTGGTGGGCATCATTTCCCAGACCGATCTTCTGGCCACGCTCGCGAAAAGCCTCTCCCAGACCGGCCCGACGGGCCTGATGGGCGGCCACGGGCAGGGCATCTGACCATGCCCGGACGATGTCACCCGGGCCTGCCGGCGCCAGACCGGCGGCCTTCCCAAGAGATGTGAGACCGAGACGAAAGGAGTGTCGCCATGGCGACCGTCGACGAGAAGCTTGAACCGATCCTTGCCCAGGTGCTGCAGCGCAATCCTGCCGAGCCGGAATTCCACCAGGCCGTGCGCGAGGTCCTGGAAAGCCTCGGGCTCGTCGTCTCCAAACATCCCGACTACCTGACGGACGCGCTGATCGAGCGCATCTGCGAGCCGGAGCGCCAGATCATCTTCCGCGTGCCGTGGATCGACGACAGGGGCCAGGTGCAGATCAACCGCGGCTTCCGCGTGCAGTTCAACTCGGCGCTGGGGCCGTACAAGGGGGGCCTGCGCTTCCACCCCTCCGTCAATCTCGGCATCATCAAGTTCCTCGGCTTCGAGCAGATCTTCAAGAACGCGCTGACGGGCCTGCCGATCGGCGGCGGCAAGGGCGGCTCGGATTTCGACCCGAAAGGCCGCTCGGACGGCGAGATCATGCGCTTCTGCCAGTCCTTCATGACGGAGCTCCACCGCCATCTCGGCGAGCACACCGACGTGCCGGCCGGCGACATCGGCGTCAGCGGCCGCGAGATCGGCTGGATGTTCGGCCAGTACAAGCGCCTGACCAACCGCTTCGAGGCCGGCGTCTTCACCGGCAAGGGGCTGAGCTATGGCGGCTCGCTGGTGCGCAAGGAAGCGACCGGCTACGGCGCGGTCTATTTCACCCGGGCCATGCTCTCCACCAGGGGCACCGATTTCGAGGGCAAGCGGGTCACCGTCTCGGGCTCGGGCAATGTGGCGATCTACGCCATGGAGCAGGCCATCAAGTACGGCGCCAGGGTCGTCGCCTGCTCGGACAGCAGCGGCTACATCCATGATGAAGAGGGCATCGACCTTTTGCTCGTCAAGGAGATCAAGGAAGTGCGCCGCGAGCGCATGTCGGAATATGCCCGCGCCAAGACGGCCGGCGTGCATTTCATCCCGGCCGGCAAGGGTTCGATCTGGGACGTGCCCTGCGACGTGGCGCTGCCCTGCGCCACGCAGAACGAGCTGTCCGGCAAGGATGCCAAGACGCTGGTCAAGAACGGCGTCATCGCCGTCGCCGAAGGCGCCAACATGCCCTCGACGCCGGAAGCCGTGCGGACCTTCCAGGAATCGGGCGTGCTCTTCGGCCCCGGCAAGGCGGCGAATGCCGGGGGCGTCGCCACCTCGGCGCTGGAAATGCAGCAGAATGCCAGCCGCGACAGCTGGAGCTTCGAGACGGCCCGCGAACGGCTCGGCCAGATCATGCAGGGCATCCACGACCGCTGCGCCGAGACGGCGGAGGAATATGGCGCCAAGGGCAACTACGTGCTCGGCGCCAACATTGCCGGCTTCACGCGCGTCGCCGAAGCCATGCGCGCGCAGGGCGTGATCTGATCGCCCTACGCCGATCCTCAGGCAGCCGACGGCCCCGGACCCTGTCCGGGGCCGTTTTCATTGGCCGCCGTGAAGGCGCGCTCAGTGAGGCCGCCGGCGATGACCCGGAAGGGCGCGCGGGCCGCTTCTGCCGGCGCTTCCGGCACGGGGCCGCCGGCTGCCGGCTGGAACAGCACCTTTTCCAGGACGATCCAGTCGCGCCGGCCTTCCGGCCGGTCGAAGGTCATCGCCTGGCCTTCGCGCAGGCCGAGCAGGGCAAGGCCGTAGAAGGTCGTGACCGGCAGGAAGGCGCTGCCCGGCGCATAGGTGCGCGGCAGGCAAAGCGTGCGGGTATCGCTGAGTCCGCTTTCGCAGCGGAACGTCACGCGCGCATCGATCATCGCGAGGTCGGCGGGGACGCGCGCCCCGGCCGGCAGGCGGCCGCCCGACAGCTTGCGCTTCAGCAGCGCCAGCCATTCCTCCGTCAGCGGCGGCCAGTCGCGCAGCATCTTTTCCAGCACATATCCATCTCTTGCCGTGAGCATAGCGGGATCGCGTCCCATAGCCATTCTCCATCCTGCCCGCGCGCAAGCGCGGCCTGAAAACCCGTGGTGGAGACGCCCCCTGGCCGCACCTGCGGCACAGGGGGTCACGATCCTGCGACGAGGCAGCCTCCGATGCGCCCGGACTGGAAGAAGGACAGGAATTTCACGGCAGACGACCCTCAGGAGGCCTCGGCCGCATCCGGCACCGCCGCATGCACGGCAATGACGCTGAGCCGCCGCACCTTGCCGTCGCGCGCGGCCCATTCGATCGACTGGCCGGCCGAAAGGCCGAGCAGGGCGGCGCCGACCGGCGTCAGCACGGAGATGCGCTGGCGGGAAATGTCGGCATCCTTCGGGAAGACGAGTTCGGCGGTCTGCGGCGGCTCGTCGTCGATGCGGAACTCGGCGACCGAGCCCATACGCATGATGCCGGGCGCCATGCGGGCGTCGTCGACGACCTTGGCGCGGTCGAGCTCGACGGCGAGCTGCTCGGCGGCGTGCGGGTCGCGCTCGGCCAGCATGTCGGCAAGGTTCGACAGGCGCGCGTGTTCGGAGCGGGCGATGGTGATGGCGGGCGGCCGGATGGCCTTGGTCTTCGCGGTCATGGGAACCTCACGGCGCGGGGTCTTCGCGGCCCGGCGGGCACGCGGAAAATCAAGGATTGGGGGGAATGTCGCGCTTTTCCGGAGCGGCTTTCGTGCTGAAACGAAACCGCCATTGCCCCACGGCCGGGGCGCGACGCGACCAAGCCGAGGGGCTAGTGTCCTGCGAGAGGAAACAACCGTTTCAAGAACCGGGCAATGGATTGCGTCGTGGTCATGCTGCCATGATGGCTTGAGGGCACGGGCAAAGTCAAGCCGAGACGCCGCGGCGCGGCCGAACGCCGCCCCTGCGACGGTCTGGCGATTTGACAGAAGCCAGGTTGGCACGGAGAACGCCTCATCCCCCAAGCGCCGGAGCCACGCCATGATCGAAGACCTTTTCGCCCGGAACAAAACCTGGTCCGCCGAGCGCAAGGCCGAGAAGGCCGACTATTTCGACCGCCTCGCCAATCTGCAGCAGCCGGACTATCTGTGGATCGGCTGTTCCGACAGCCGCGTGCCGGCCAATGTGATCGCCGGGCTGGAGCCGGGCGAGGTCTTCGTGCACCGCAACGTCGCCAACCTCATCCATCCGGCGGACCTCAACATGCTGTCCGTGGTCGAATATGCCGTGCACCAGCTCGGGGTGAAGCACATCATCATCTGCGGGCACTATGGCTGCGGCGGCATCCGCGCCGCCGTCAGCGGCGAGCGCCTCGGCCTCATCGACCATTGGCTTCAGCCGGTCCGCGACGTGGCGGACCGGCGCTTCGCATGCCGGGAATGCACGCCCTGGAGCGATGCCGACCTCGACCGGCTCTGCGAAGCCTCGATCACCGCGCAGGTGGAGCGGCTCGCCCGCACGCCGACCCTCCAGGCGGCCTGGCAGGCCGGCCGCGACGTTTCCATCCACGGCTGGGTCTACGGCTTGAAGGACGGGCTGCTTTCTGATCTCAAATGCACGGTGAGCGGCAGAAAGGGAGGGCAAGCCCATGCCGGTGGCGATCAAGCGCATCTATGACGAAGCCGATCCGGCGAACGGGACACGCATCCTCGTCGACCGGCTCTGGCCGCGCGGCCTCTCGAAGCAAAAGGCCGGCTTCGACCTCTGGATGAAGGATGTGGCGCCCTCTTCCGCGCTGCGCAAATGGTTCAACCACCAGCCGGAGCGCTGGCCGGAATTCCAGGCGCGCTACCGGGAGGAGCTGCAGGGCAATCCGGCGCTGGAGGACCTGCGCGAGCGCGCCGAGGCCGGCACGGTCACGCTGCTCTACGGCGCGCGCAACCGGGAATTCAACCATGCGGCCGTGCTGGCCGACGTCCTCAAGGAGGGAACCTGAAGCCCCCGCGCGGTCCGGCAATGACTGCAAAATTCTTGCTGGCTGGCTGCAAGAGAATTCATTTGTCAGGGACCGGCAAGCCGGCCATTTTCTCCTCGTAACATGAGGAGCAGGCATCGATGTCCGAGCGAACGGCGATCGAAGTTCACCCGGAAACCGTTGCCGTGGCGCATGGCGTGGCGAGCGACACCGCCTTCGGCGCGGTGGCCCCGCCCCTCTACCTTTCCACCACCTATGAATTCGCGGATTTCGACACGCCGCGCGCCTATGACTATGGCCGCGTCGGCAATCCGACGCGCGATCTCCTGGCGGATGCCATCAGCACGCTGGAAGGCGGGGCCGGCGCGGTGATGACGCCGAGCGGCATGGCGGCCGTTGATCTCTTGGTCGGGCGGCTTGCGGCCGGCAGCCTGGTCCTGGCGCCGCACGACTGTTACGGCGGCACGATGCGCCTGCTGAAAGCGCGCGCCGCGCTCGGCCAGCTCTCGCTCCGGCTGGTGGACCAGTCGGATATCGGGGCCGTCAAGGCATCGCTCCTCGACCGTCCGGCGCTCATGCTGGTCGAGACCCCGAGCAACCCGCTGATGCGCGTGGTGGACATTGCCACCCTCGCCGGCCTTGCCAGGGCGGCAGGCGCGCGCGTCGCCGTCGACAACACCTTCCTCTCGCCCGCCTTGCAGAAACCGCTGTCGCTCGGCGCCGACTATGTGCTGCATTCGACGACGAAATTCCTCAACGGCCATTCGGACGTCATCGCCGGCGCGGTGATCGCGGCCGATGCGGAGGAAGCCCGCGGCCTGAAGCACTGGGCCAACGTCACCGGCGCGACGGCCGCGCCCTTCGATTCCTGGCTGACGCTGCGCGGGCTCAGGACCCTGTTTGCCCGCATGGCCGCGCAGGAGCGCAATGCCATGGCGATCGCCGAGCGGCTTTGCGCGCATCCCGCCGTTTCCCGCGTGCACTATCCCGGCCTTGCCGACCATCCGGACCACGCGCTCGCCGCGCGCCAGCAGCGGGGTTTCGGCGCGATGATGAGCTTCGAGCTTGCCGGCGGCGTTCCGGCAGTGCGGCATTTCGTGAAGGGGGTGCGTTGCTTCACCTTCGCCGAATCGCTCGGCGGCGTCGAAAGCCTTGTCGCGCATCCCGCCACCATGACCCATGTCGACATGGGGGCGGAAGCGCGCGGCAGGGCCGGTATCGGCGACGGGCTGCTCAGGCTTTCCGTCGGGCTCGAGCATGCCGACGACCTGCTCGCCGGGCTCGAAGCCGGTCTTTCAGGCTGTTGACGTGTTTTCATTCGCACTTGCCCGCAGACGCCCTGCACTGTCGAAAGGGAGGACATGATGGAGGCCGATGACGACATTCCCGCCACCTTCGCCTCGCCAGCCTGCTTCATGCACGAGGTCGACCCCCGCTACACGGGCCTGCCCGGCCCGCTCGACCGGCAGGCCTGGACGGATGTCGACCGCTGGCGCAGAAACGAACGCGAACGCCTGATCGCCGCGCGCCTCGCCGTGCCGGCCGAGATGCGGGCGCGCCAAGGCGAGGCGATCGCCGCCGGCATCCTGGCCGAGATCGGCGATGTCGAGGGACGCGTCGTCAGCGCCTACTGGCCCTTCCGCGGCGAGCCGGACCTGCGACCGCTGCTTGCCGAGGTCGCGAGGCGAGGCGGGCGCACGGCGCTGCCGGTCGTCGTCGAGAAGGGAAGGCCGCTGGAATTCCATCTCTGGCAGGCGGGCGATCCGCTTTCCCGCGGTGTCTGGAACATCCCGATACCGGCCGAGCGCAACCGTGTCCTGCCCGATATCGTGCTTTCGCCGGTCGTCGGCTACGATCCCGCCTGCTACCGGCTCGGCTATGGCGGCGGTTTCTTCGACCGGACGCTGGCGGCCATGCCGGCCCGGCCGCGCGTCATCGGCCTCGGCTACAGCGCGGCGCGTCTTCAGACGATCTATCCGCAGCTGCACGACATTCCGATGGACCTGATCGTGACGGAAACCGGCACCGTGCGCCCCGCGCCTCAGGCGGACGTTTCCACCGTGCGCGCCTTGACGTAGAGCGCCCGGCCGGCAAACCAGCCGTTGACCGCCGCGCCGAGGCCGAGCAGCACGAAGAGCACGGCGCTCCAGGCGAAACTGCCGGTCCAGCCGCGGATGAGCCCGACGATCAGCGGGCCGATGGCGGCGAGCAGGTAGCCGACGCATTGCGCCATGCCGGACAGATGCGCCGCCACATGCGGATCGCGCGTGCGCAGCACGATGACGGTGAGCGCCACCGCGATCAGCCCGCCCTGCCCGATGCCCTGCAGCACCGCCCAGATCCAGACCGTGGAGAGCGGCGCGAAGAGCAGGCCGAGAAGGGCGACGACGGCCAGGCCGCAGAGCACGACATTGATCAGCCGCTGGTCCCTGCCGCGCACGGCGATATGCGGCGCGACGAGGCAGGACGCGGCCTGCACCATGACGGAGACGGACACGATGGCCCCGGCGGTGACGCCGTCGAGACCGCGCTCGCACAGGATCGGCACCAGCCAGCCGAAGACGCAATAGGCGAGCGCCGATTGCAGGCCCATGAAGAGCGTGACCTGCCACGCCAGCCTGTCGCGCCACAGCCCCTCGACCCGGAAGCCGGTGCGCGTGGCCTGCCTGCGCGTCGCCAGCACCTGCGGCAGCCACAGGAAGCCGACGACGAGCGCCGGCAGCGCCCAGATGGCGAGCGCGCCATCGAGCGAACCGCCCAGCGCATGCTCGATCGGCAGCGTCAGGCCGGCCGCGCTCGCCGCGCCTGCGCAGAGCGCCATCGTGTACCAGCCGGTCATCAGCGCTGCCTTGTCGGGGAAATCGCGCTTGACGAGGCCGGGCAGCAGCACGTTGCCGACCGCGATGCAGGCGCCGGCGAGCGCCGTGCCGAGGAAAAGCAGCGGAACGGAGGAAAGGCCGCGCAGCGCCGTGCCGAGCGCTAGGAGGAAGACGACGAGGAGCAGCGTGCGCTCCGTGCCGATGCGCTGGGCAAGGCGCGGCGCCAGCGGCGAGAACAGGCCGAGGCAGACGACGGGCAGCGTCGTCAGGACGCTGGCGCCGGTGGCCGAAAGGCCGAGCGTGTCGCGGATCTCCGGCAGCAGCGCCGAGGCGCTGGAAAAGACCGGCCGCAGGTTGAAGGCGATGAGCACGAGGCTGGCGCCGAGCAGGAAACGCGCGGCGGCGGCCTTCGGCCGGTGCGGAGCGGGCGCCGGCACGCTGTCGGCTTCGGCGTCGATCAGGTCGATCGCGCCGGGATCGTTTTCGGCAAGATGGGTCATGACATCAGCAACCGGTCGAGGGCGGACAGGACCGGCGCCATGAAGCGTCGGACGGCGGCATCGGCGGCATCCGGATCGCCGCTCTCGATGGCATCGACGATGGCGACATGGGCAGCCATGTCGGGTTCCGGCAGGTCCTGGCCGAGGGTCGCCTCGATGGTTTCGGCAATGAGCGTGGAGAAGAAATCGTACATGCCGATCAGCACCGCATTCCGCGAGGCGGCGATGACGGCCTGGTGGAAGGCGAAATCGCGGGCGATGAAATCCGCCTTGTCGTTTTCCGCGTATGGGCCGCGTGCGGCAAGCAGGGCCCGAAGGCCGGCGATGACGGCCGGCGTCTGGCGCAGCGCCGCAAGCCGCGCGGCCTCCACATCGAGCGCCAGGCGCGCCTCGAACTGGTCCCGCAGGCCCGCGCGCCGGGCCATGCCGAGCGGACGCACGGTATCCGCCGTCGAGACCACATAGGTGCCGGAGCCCTGCCGCGTCTCGAGATAGCCCTGCGAGACGAGGACGCGCACGGCCTCGCGTACCGTGCCGCGGCTGACGGAGAGCATGGCCGAGAGCGCCGCCTCGTTCGGCAGCTTGGCGCCCACCGCCCAGCGGCGCCCGAGGATTTCGGTGCGGATCGCCTCCACGGCCGTGTCGGCGAGATTGATCTTGCTCAGAGAGTGCATGGCGTCAGTCATAAAGTCATCAGATGACTTTATGACTAGCCCGCTTCCGGACGACGGTCAAATGAATTCGGACACCTTTTTATCAGGCCCGATCGCATTCGGCTGGCCCCCTCCCACGAGGCGGAAGGGTTTTAACGCCCGCCCCGCCCCAAACGCAAAGAGTGAAAAAACTCCTGCTCCGTGGGAGAGATGCCGACAGGCAGAGGGGATTACTGCTTGCGCGGCCAGGTATCGGCCAGGCGATAGCCCGCCGGCCACGGATCGTCCGGGTCGAGCATGACCTGGCTGGTGCCGGTGATCCAGGCGCGGCCGGAGATTTCCGGCACGATGGCCGGACGACCGCCGACCGTGGTCTCGCCGACGATGCGGCAGTCGAAACGCGAATCGATGATCGAATAGCCGGAGAAGCTCTGGCCGAGCCTGATCTGGCCGCGCGCATGCAGCACGGCCATGCGGGCCGAGCAACCGGTGCCGGTCGGCGAGCGGTCGAGCTTGGCCGGCTGGATGACGACGGTGTTGCGGCCGTGCAGCGCGCCGTCGCGCTCCTCCACCGGCAGCGTCAGCTGGCAGAAGGAGATGTGGTTCCATTCCGGGTTTTCCGGATGGGTGAAGCCGAGCTGCTCGTTGGCCGCCCTGGTGATGCGGATGCCGGTCTCGGCAAGCTCCCGCGCCTCGTCCGGCGTCACGGCGAAGCCGAGCGCGCGGGCATCGGCGAAGACGAAGCTGTCGCCGCCATAGGCGGTATCGACGGTGAGCGTGCCGAGGCCCTCCACCTCCAGCTTCGCATCCAGCTTGTCGGCAAAGGAGGGCACGTTGGTGACGGTGATGCGCTCGGCCTTGCCGTTGCGGCAGGCGGCCACGACATTCACCAGCCCGCCCGGCGCCTCCAGCACCATGCGGGTCTCCGGCTCGACCATGGGCACGATGCCGCTGTCGAGCAGCACGGTGGAGACGCAGATCGAGTTGGAGCCGGACATCGGCGGCGTGTCCTCCGGCTCCATGATGATGAAGCCCATGGTGGCGCGCGGATCCTTCGGCGGCACGAGCAGGTTGATGTGGCGGAACACGCCGCCGCGCGGCTCGTTCAGCACGAAATTGCGCAGGGTCTTGTCCGCGGCGATGAAATTGCGCTGCTCCCACAGCGTCTTGCCGGGCGGCGGGGCGACGCCCCCGACGATGACGTCGCCCACCTCGCCTTCGGCGTGGCAGGAGACGATGTGGATGACCTTGCTGCTGCGCATGGTTCTTCTCCGGTTTTCCAGGCTGTTTCGGCGCGTTGCAGGCTTGAATTGCCGACGCGATCCCGCTTTCATAGAAAAATTGGATCCAATATACAATCGCGTTCTTCACGGCGTCGCCGCGGCAGGGCTCTGTTGCCCCGCTCCCGGTTTCGACCTATGACCGATCGCTTCATTCCACCGGGGTTCGACGTGATGAAATTTGCTGCCGTCGATGTCAGGCAGGCCGCTTCGGCGGCCGATATCGTCTACGAGGCCCTGCGCAAGGCGATCATCGAGGGCGACCTTGCCGAGGGCGAGAACCTTCGGCAGGACCAGATCGCGCAGATGTTCAATATCAGCCGCATCCCCGTGCGCGAGGCCCTGTCACGGCTGGAACAGCACGGCCTCATCACCACCCAGCGCTACAAGGGCGCCGTGGTGGCCGGCCTGTCGGTCGAGGAGATCGAGGAGATCTTCGAGTTCCGCGCGCTGATCGAGGCGGAGGTCATCCGCCTTGCCGTGCCCAATCTCGACCGGGAAACGCTGGAAAAGGCGCGGCGCTACTGCGATGCCTTCGACCGGGAGACCGACCCGCACCGCTGGGGCGAGATCAACCGCAACTTCCATTACAGCCTCTACGAGGCCTCGCGCCGGCCGTATTATCTGCAGAGCGTGCGCTCCTCGCTCGACCGCATCGACCGGTATCTTCGCGCCCAGCTGACCTTCACCAACGGCGTGCCGCGCGCCGGGCGCGAGCACGAGGCGATCCTTGCCGCCTGCGAACAGGGCGATGCGGAACTCGCCTCGCGGCTGACGCGCGACCACATCCTCGATGCCGGCCGATCGCTGATGACGTTCCTGCGGGAGCAGCGCGGCTGAGCGGAAGGCTCCCCGGCCATTCGTTTGTCAGCAGCGCCTGCCTTGGACTACCCTATCGGCCGGAAGACCGACGCGGCGCGAGCGGGAACCGCCGGCACCGCCTTTCGTCAAAACTCTTCCCAGTCCCCGTCGTTTCCCTTGTCCTGCCGCACGCCGAGGGCGCCTGCCAGCTTTTCGCCGAGCGCCAGGGCCGGCGAGGTGACGGGACGCGAGCCGCCGGTGGCCGGCTTGACGTTCCACTGGCCGGGCGACTTGCGAGCCGGCGCCGGGGCGGGCGCAACGGGCGGCGGGGTGGCGGCGGACGACACGACATGCAGGTGCGGCGCGTGCACGGTACGGCCGGCAGCCGCGCTGCCGCCGACATTGAAGCGGCCGATCAGGGCGTTGAGCGCCTGGACCTCGGAGGCAAGGCCGTGGCTTGCGGCGGTCGTCTCCTCCACCATGGCGGCGTTCTTCTGCGTGCCCTGGTCCATCGCGTTGACGGCGGTGTTGATCTCCTGGAGGCCGGTCGACTGCTCACGCGCCGCCTCGACGATCGCCTGGACGTGGCCGTTGATCTCCTGCACCTCGGTGACGATCGCCTGCAGTGCGCAGCCCGTATCGTCGACGAGGGAGACGCCGGAGCGCACCTGCTCGCCCGAGGTGGTGATCAGCGCCTTGATCTCCTTGGCGGCCTTGGCCGAGCGCTGGGCGAGCTCGCGCACCTCCTGCGCCACGACGGCAAAGCCCTTGCCGGCCTCGCCCGCCCGGGCCGCTTCCACGCCCGCATTGAGGGCGAGGAGGTTGGTCTGGAAGGCGATCTCATCGATGACGCCGATGATGCTGGTGATCTCGCTGGAGGACTTTTCGATCTCCTGCATGGCCGAAACGGCGCGGCGCACGATCTCGCCGGATTTTTCCGCACCCGAGCGGGTGCGTGCGACGAGCTGGCCCGCCTCCTCCGCCCGCCGGGTGGAATCCCTGACAGTGGTGGTGATCTGTTCCAGCGCGGCGGCGGTCTCCTCGACGGAGGCGGCCTGCTGCTCGGTGCGGCGCGAAAGATCGTCGGCCGCGGCGCGGATCTGGCTGGCGCCGGCATCGATCGCACGGGCATTCTCGCCGACCTCGCGCAGCGCATCGCTGAGGCGCGAGACGGAGGCGTTGAAATCCTCGCGCAGCCGGTCGAGGTCGCCGTCGAAGGGTTTTTCGATGCGGCAGGTCATGTCGCCGCTCGCAAGCCTGCCGAGCGCATCGGCAAGGCTGGCGACGGCCTCCTGCACGCGGCCGCTGTCGCGGGTGCGCTCGGCCTCGCGCGCCTGGCGTTCGCCCTCGGCCCGGCGGCGGTCTTCGTCGCTCTGGCGCTCCAGGCGCTGGCGCTCGGCGGCATTGTCGCGGAAGACGGCGACGGTGCCGGCCATCTCGCCGATCTCGTCGCTGCGGTCGGCATGGGGAATGGCGAGCGCCGTATCGCCGTCCGCCAGCTTCTTCATCGCGCCGGCAAGGCCGGTGAGCGGCCTGACGACGCGGCGGTTGACGAGGAAGATCGCGGCGATCGCCAGGCCCATGGAGATGGCAAGCGATGCCCAGGTCAGCGCAAAGGCCGAGCCTTCCTCGCTGCGCGCCGAAAGGATCGTCTCGTCGGTGACCTTCTGGGTGCTGGCGACAAGGTCGCCCAGCGAGGCGCTGATCGCGTCGGCGCTCGCCTGCATCGGCCCCTTGTAGACCTCCAGCGCCGGCCCCTTGGCGGCGATGGCGGAGAACTGGATGAGCTTTGCGGCGTCGTCGAGATAGGTCTTCAGCGCCGCCTTGATGCCGTCGACTTCCGTGGCCGTGGCGGCGTTGCCGCTGTTGGCCGCGCCATAGCTGTCGACCATGCCGGCAAAGGCATCGGCGCGCTCCTTGATCCGCCCCTCGATACGGCCGATCTCGTCGGGATCCATCGAGAGCAGGTGTTCGGAATAGATCGCATTGAGCTCGGCGAAGGCGTGGCTGAGCTGCAGGATGCGGCTCATCTCGGGCATGCGCTCCGCCCCGATGCGCTCGATATGGCCAGTCATCGCCGAGAGGGAGCGGAAGGCGACGGCGCCTTGCAGGGCGCCCAGCACGACCATGAGGACGAAGAGGGCGGGCAGGAGCCTGCTGATCCGGACATTACGCATGACAGTTCCCTGATTGTCTTCGGCGGCACGGCTTCGTGCGGATGCGCAGAAGTTTAGGAGCGGTCGTTTAACGCCGGCTTAATGAACAGTCCCGACCTCCTGCCTTGCCGGCCGCTTTTCCACACCCTACATGCGCAAGCGAACAGGAGTTTTCGATGATCCTCAACGCCGCCCGCCTTTCGCTCGCCAATCTCTTCGCCCCCGAGACGCGGGGCGTGTTCTGGAAGGTCATCGGCCTCACCCTTCTCGCGCTCATCGTCCTGTGGTTCGGCCTTCGGGAAACCTTCATCGCCTTCGCCTGGCCCTTTCTGCAGGGCATGATGATGCCCGACCTGCCGGAATGGGCAGGCTGGCTCACCTTCGTCTTCGGCATCCTCGCCAGCATCGGCCTCGCGCTCGGGCTCGCCCTCCTGCTCGCGCCGGTGACGGCGATCATCGCCGGCTTCTTCCTCGACGACGTCGCCGAGGTCATCGAGAAACGCGACTATCCCGCGCAGGCGCCCGGACGGGCACTGCCGATGGGCCAGGCGATCGCCGGCTCGGTCAAGTTCCTCGGCATCGTCATCCTCGGCAACCTTCTCGCGCTCTTCCTGCTGTTCATCCCCGGCATCAACCTCGTCGCCTTCTTCCTGGTCAACGGCTACCTGCTCGGCCGGGAGTTCTTCGAGTTCGCGGCGATGCGCCACCGCCCGCCGGCGGAGGCGCGCCTGTTTAGGGCCAAGCACGCCGCGACGGTGCTGATGGCCGGCCTGCTCATTGCCGCCTTCCTGGCGATCCCGATCGTCAACCTGCTGACGCCGCTCTTTGCCGCCGGCCTCATGGTGCATCTCCACAAGGCGCTGAGCGGCAAGGACCCCGGCTTTTCACTGCGGCAGAACTGACGCGTCGTACATGGCCGCATAGTCGGCGTTCGGCGGGATCGGCTTGATCACGTCGATCATCACGCCGTTCGGATCGGCGGTGATGAAGTGGCGCTGGCCGAAGTCCTCGTCGCGGATGTCGCGCAGGATCGGCAGGCCGGCGGCGCGCACCGCCTCATAGACCGCATCGACGTCCTCCACCTCGAAGTTCAGCAGCAGGCCGGAAACCTTGCCGCGGCCGACGGCCGGGATCGTCTCGTGGCTGCCGTCGAGCACGGCGAGCGTCACCTTCTCGTCCTCGCTGGACTGGAGATGGATGTACCAGTCGCTGGTGAAGAGGGCCTCGAAGCGGAAATGCTTCTCGTAGAAGGCGGCGGTGCCCGCCACGTCGTCGGTCATGATCACCGGATAATAGCTGGTCGTCTTCATCGGGTTGCTCCTTTTCCGTTTTCCACATGTCGGACGGCAAACCACGTACGGTTTCGCTGGATTTGCCGGCGCTTTAAACATACAATCTGTATGTTTCTATCAATTAACATACATTCTGTTTGTATGTAAAGGGGAAAAATGGCACGCAGCAACAAGGAGCGCACGGAAGCGACCCGCCTCGCGCTGATCGAGGCGGCCCGGCGGCTTTTCGTGGACAGGGGATATGCGGACACGGCAACGCCCGACATCGTGGCGGAGGCCGGGGTGACGCGCGGCGCGCTCTATCACCATTTCGAGGACAAGAAGGCGCTGTTCCGCGCCACGCTGGAGCGCGAAGCGGAGGCCGTCGCCGCCCATATCGACACGGTCTCGCTGCCCGCCGGCTCGCCACGCGAGGCGCTGCTGCTCGGCGCCGCCGCCTATTTCGATGCCATGGCGGTGCCCGGCCGCACGCGCCTGCTGCTGCTCGAGGCGCCCGCCGTGCTCGGTTTCGAAAGCGCCGGCGCGATCGACCGGGACAATGCCGAGGGCACGCTGAAGGCAGGGCTTTCCGACCTCATCGGCAAGGGCGTGGACGCAGCAAGGCTGCAGGCCCTGACGGACCTCATCTCCGCCGCCTTCGACCGCGCGGCGATCGCCATCGAGACGGGCGCGGACCGCAAGGCCTATGAGGACGCGGTCGCCAGCCTGCTGGACGGGCTCGTCAGGGCGTAGGGCCGAAAAGCTGCGGCGGCAGCTCCACGAGCGGCGCCGGCACGTCGCAGGTCTTTTCCGGCGACTTGCACAGATCGGCGATGATACAGTGCTCGCATTCCGGCCGGCGCGCCTTGCAACAGTACCGCCCGTGCAGGATCAGCCAGTGATGCGCGTGGTAGAGATATTCGTCCGGGATGATGCGGATCAGCCGGTCCTCCACCTCGTCCGGCGTCTTGCCGGGCGCGAGGCGGAGGCGATTGGCGATGCGGAAGATATGCGTATCGACCGCCAGTGTCGCCTCGCCGAAGGCCATGGACAGCACCACATTCGCCGTCTTGCGCCCGACGCCGGGCAGCATGATCAGCTCCTCGCGGGTGCGCGGCACCTCGCCGCCGAAGCGGTCGACGAGCATCCGGCTGAGCGCGATGACGTTCTTGGCCTTGTTGCGGTAAAGACCGATCGTCTTGATATAGTCGCGGACCTTTTCCTCGCCGAGCGCCAGCATCTTTTCCGGCGTGTCGGCGACTTTGAAGAGCGCGCGGGTCGCCTTGTTGACGCCGGCATCCGTCGCCTGGGCGGACAGCGCCACGGCGACGACGAGCGTGAAGGGATTGACGTGCTCCAGCTCGCCCTTCGGCTCCGGCCGCTGGATGGAGAAGCGCCGGAAGATCTCCTTCAGCTCGTCCTGCGAATAGAGGCTCTTCGGCCGTGCCGGCGCCTTGCGCCGGGGCGCCGCTTTCTTCTTGATCGTTCCGTTTTCCATGGTGCTTCCGCAGGACGCATGTCATCGCGCAAAACCGCTACACAGTTTTGCGCGACTTGCTTATAGTCATGCCCCATGACGCAAGGCAACGCCGACATCACGATGAACGACCTGCCGGTCTTTTCCGCCGAACTGCACCCCTACCGGTCGCTCGGGCGGAGCGGCCACCGCATCTTCTTCCTCATCGCGGGCGTGCTCAGCTTCGCCCACATGGCCGTTTTCATGATCTCCGGCGCCTGGCCGGTCGTCCTGTTCTTCGGTCTCGATTTCCTCGTGCTCTTCGGCGCCTTCTGGCTGAACAACCGGGCGGCGAAGGCCCGCGAGGTGGTCTTACTCTCGCGCACCAACATCTCGATCCGCAAGATCAGCCCGTCGGGCCGCGAGACCGAACATATCTTCAACCCGTTCTGGGCGCGCTTCCTCGTCTCGCGCAAGGCGAAGATCGGCATCACCGCCATGCATGTGCGCGGCAACGGCCGCCAGACGGATGTCGGCACCTTCCTGCCGCTCGACGACCGCGAGCGCTTCGCCTCGGCCTTTTCCGGCGCGCTGGCGCGGGTCAAGCGCGGCTACTGAGCCGTCGTTCTCACCCGGTTCCGGACGCGGGCCGCCGCAAGTCCTCGCTCGATTGGCCCGGCAGCAGGAATCGGGTGGCGGGGACGCCGGAGGCATGCTTTTCTGGCGGCACAGGAGAAGAACGATGAACATTGCCGCAACCCTGAAGACCGACATCACGCCCGAGGGCGACGACTACGCGACCGTCCGCCGGGTCATCGAGCTGATCACCGAGGACTATCGCGAACAGCCGGGCCTCGACGAAATCGCCGGCCGGCTCGACCAGTCGCCGACGCAGCTGCAGAAGACCTTCACCCGCTGGGCCGGCCTTTCGCCGAAGGCCTTCCTGCAGGCGGTGACGCTCGACCATGCCAAGCGGCTGCTGCGCCAGGAGGAACTGCCGCTGCTCGAGACGAGCTTCGAGGTCGGCCTTTCCGGCCCGGGCCGGCTGCACGACCTCTTCGTCACGCACGAGGCGATGTCGCCCGGCGAATGGAAGGCGCGCGGCGCAGGCCTGACGATCCGCTACGGCCTACACCCCTCGCCCTTCGGCGGGGCGCTCGTCATGATCACCGACCGCGGCCTTGCCGGCCTTGCCTTCACCGACGAGGCCGACGGCATGGACGCTTTCGAGGACATGTCATCGCGCTGGCCGAACGCGCATTATGTGGAAGACCGAGAGGCGACCGCCGCCTATGCGGAACGCATCTTCGACCCGAAGCGCTGGGATCCCAAGGCGCCGCTGCGCGTCGTGCTGATCGGCTCGGATTTCCAGGTCCGCGTCTGGGAGGCGCTCTTGCGCATTCCGATGGGCTGCGCGGTCACCTATTCGTCGATCGCCGAAAAGCTCGGCCAGCCGACCGCCTCGCGCGCCGTCGGCGCCGCCGTCGGCCGCAACCCCATCTCCTTCGTCGTGCCCTGCCACCGGGCGCTCGGCAAGAGCGGGGCGCTGACGGGCTACCACTGGGGCCTGACGCGCAAGCGCGCGATGCTGGGCTGGGAATCGGGCAAGGCCTGAAAACGGAAAGGCCGGCGGAAACGCCGGCCTTGTCCTTGAATGCACGTCCACTTCCTCCGTCATCCTCGGGCTTGACCCGAGGATCCAGGCGGCGCCTGCGGCGTGGATGGTCGGGTCAAGCCCGACCATGACGAAGGAGAGGGCAGCGGGCTGGAGATGCCGGCAAGAGCGGTGGCGATGGGACGCCAGCGGAGCAGATTGCCGCCGCGCGCCCCTGCTTGCGCACCGTTGCTCAGTGCGCGCCCGACATGTCCCCGAGCACGTCCTTCGACTTCACCGTCGAATCCGCGTTCAGCACGTAGACCATCGGCACGCCGGTGGCGAGGTTGAGCTTCAGGATCTCTTCCTTGGAAAGCTTGTCGAGCACCATCACCAGCGAACGCAGCGAATTGCCGTGGGCGGCGACGAGCACCTTCTCGCCGCGCAGCACGCGGGGCAGGATCTCCGTGAGATAGTAGGGCCAGACGCGGGCGCCGGTGTCGCGCAGGCTCTCGCCGCCCGGCGGCGGCACGTCGTAGGAGCGACGCCAGATATGCACCTGCTCCTCGCCCCACTTGGCACGGGCATCGTCCTTGTTGAGGCCCGAGAGGTCGCCGTAGTCGCGCTCGTTCAGCGCCTGGTCGCGGATCGTTTCCAGGCCGGGCTGGCCGATCTCGTCGAGGATGAGCGACAGCGTCTTCTGCGCGCGGGAAAGATCGGAGGTAAACGCGACATCGAACTTGATTCCGGTCTCGGCGATCGCCTTGCCGCCGGTCTTGGCCTCCTCGACGCCGAGCGCCGTCAGGTCCGGATCGCGCCAGCCGGTGAAGAGGTTTTTCAGGTTCCATTCGCTCTGGCCGTGCCGAACGAGGACGAGGGTTCCGCTCATAGATTGTCTCCTGATGGTTGGCATCGTTCCGACACGTGGATACCGGTTTTTGGAACGATGCGAAAACGAAAGAAAGGATCAGTTGAGCCCGAGCACGTCGAGCATGGAATAAAGGCCGGGCTTCCTGTCGCGCGCCCACAGCGCCGCCTGCACGGCACCGCGGGCGAAGATCGAGCGGTCCGTCGCGCTGTGCGACAGGGTCACGATCTCGCCCTCGCCGGCCAGCATCACCGAATGGTCGCCGATGACGGAGCCGCCGCGCAGCGTGGCAAAGCCGATCGAGCCCGCGGGGCGCGGCCCGGTATGGCCGTCGCGCACGCGCACCGAATGGTCGGCAAGCGAAATGCCGCGACCCTTCGCGGCCGCATTGCCGAGCAGCAGCGCGGTACCCGAGGGCGCATCGACCTTGTGCTTGTGGTGCATTTCCAGCACCTCGATGTCCCAGTTGCCGGGGCCGAGCGCGCGGGCGGCGGTCTCGGTGAGGACGCCGAGCAGGTTGACGCCAAGGCTCATATTGCCGGACTTGACGATGCGGGCGTGGCGGGCGGCGGCCTTGATCTTCTCGTCATCGGCCGGCGAGCAGCCGGTGGTGCCGATGACATGCACGATGCGCGCCTGCGCGGCGAGGCCGGCAAATTCGATCGTTGCGGCGGGCGCCGTGAAATCCAGGACGCCCTCCGCCGCGACGAAGGCTTCGAGCGGCTTGTCGGTGACGGGAACGCCGATCGGCCCGAGGCCGGCAAGCTCTCCCGCATCGCGGCCGATGAAGGGCGAGCCTTCGCGCTCGACCGCCGCGAAGACCGCCGCGCCCTCGATCGCGTGGATCGTGCGGATCAGCGTCTGGCCCATTCGGCCCGCCGCCCCCACGACGACCAGCTTCATTGCGTTGCCGCTCATGTCCCGTTCCATCCCTTCTGCGGAGCGCCGGCGCGCTCCCGTTCCTGTCTTTCCGCAAGGCTGCCCGTTTTGGAGCGGCCTATTTGCCCGCGCTGCCGGCGGCGGGTGCCTGGAGGCTGTTGAGGCGAGCGTAGAGGCCGTTCTCCCGGCTCGCAAGCGCCTCGTGCGTGCCCTCTTCGGCGACCGTTCCGCCCTGCATGACGATGATCTTGTCGGCCCGCACGATGGTGGAGAGCCGGTGCGCGATGACGACCACGGTGCGCCCGCTCATCGCCTCGTCGAGCGCCTTCTGCACCGCCTGCTCGGATTCCGTGTCGAGCGCCGAGGTCGCCTCGTCGAGCAGGAGGATCGGCGCACCCCGCACCAGCGCACGGGCGATCGACAGCCGCTGGCGCTGGCCGCCGGAAAGCGTTACGCCGTTCTCGCCGACGGGCGTGTCGTAGCCGAGCGGCTGGGCGAGGATGAAATCATGCGCATAGGCATGGCGTGCCGCCTCCTCGATCTCCGCGTCCGTCGCATCGGGGCGGCCGTAGCGGATATTGTCGCGGATCGTGCCCTCGAAGAGATAGGGCTGCTGGGAGACATAGGCGATGGCGTTGCGCAGCGACTGTTTCGTCACATGGGCGATGTCCTGCCCGTCGATGAGGATCTCGCCCTCTTCCGGATCGTAGAAGCGCGGGATGAGGTTGATGACCGTCGACTTGCCGGCGCCGGACGGTCCGACGAGCGCCGTCGTGCGGCCGCCCTCGGCGGTGAAGCTCACGCCCTTGAGGATCGCCTCGTTTTCCGAATAGCCGAAGCGCACGCCCCGGAAGGTGATCGTGGCATCGGAAACGACGAGCGGCCTTGCATCCGGCCGGTCGGCCTGGCGCGGCTTCAGGTCGAGGACCTCGTAGATCATGCGGGCATTGACGACCGCGCGTTCCAGCGAGACCTGCAGGCGGGCAAGGCGCTTTGCCGGGTCGTAGGCCATCAGCAGCGCCGCGACGAAGGAGAAGAAGGCGCCCGGCAGCACGCCGCCATAGATCGAGCGGTAGGCGGCATAGGCGAGCACGCCGGCGATGGCCGCGCCGGCGAAGGTCTCGGTCATGGGCGCGGTGCGCTCGGTCAACCGCGCGATGCGGTTGGAGCGGCTTTCGGCCCGGTCGATGATGCCCTCGACCTTGGCCTTCAGCTGCGCCTCCATGGTGAAGGCCTTGACGATGGCGATGCCCTGGATCGTCTCCTGCATGGCGCCGAGCACATGGCTGTTGAGCTCGACGGATTCGCGCGTGGCGCTGCGCAGGCGCCTGGAGACGTAGCGCAGGCCGATCAGGAGCGGCGGGGCGACGACGAAGACGATCAGCGTCAGCAGCCAGTCCTTGGAGATCATCACGCCGATGAGGGCGACGAGCGTCAGGAAGTCACGCGCGACCGACGTCACCGTCATGTTCAGGACATCGCGGATGCCGGTGACGTTCTGGCTGATCTGCGCGGCGAGATAGGCCGAGCGCGATTCGTTGAAATAGCCGACGCTGAGCGCCATCAGGTGCGAATAGAGCCGGCGCTGGTAGCGCGCGACGATGTTGTTGCCGATCTTCGACAGGATGACGGCCTGGTAATAGGTGGCAAAGCCGCGCAGCACGAAGGCGATGAAGATCGAGCCGCAGATGAGGGCGACGAGGTCGGCACGCTTGTTGGCGAAGGCCTCGTTGACCACCGATTCCATGATCCAGGCGGTAAAACCCGTCGTGCCGGCGACGACGGCGAGGCAGAGGATGGCCAGAACATAGCCACGGACGTGCTCGCGGCCGTTTTCGGCGATGATGCGCTTGAGCACGGTGGCGACGGTGTCGGAGCTGACGTGTGGGCGCTCGGTTCGACTCTTATCGGCCAATAAACTGACTTTCCTGCACGGTCCTGCGGCACCGGGAGGATGTGCCGCGCTGGACCCGCTCTATAGGGGCTCGGCCCCTCTTTGGCGAGTCCGCGGCGCGGCGAAGCGCCTGCGGAGGCTTCACCTTTTCCAGTGGCGTCCCTCGGTTGCAACACCAAAGCGGTCCGGCATGCGCGCGAAGGCGGCAAGACCGGCAAGGGCTGCGACCGGATGGGTGACCACATAGGTCGGGATCGTCTTCAAAAGCGCGCTGTGCGGCGCCTTGTCCTCGAAGGCGGCGCGGAATTCCGGCCCGCGCAGGGCGGGGAGGATCTTCTGCGAGATGCCGCCGGCCAGGAACACGCCGCCCTTGGCCATGAAGATCATCGCCATGTCCCCGGCGACGCGGCCGAGATAGGTGGAAAACAGCGAGACGGTCTCGATCGCCGCGCGATCCTCCTGGGCCAAGGCCTTGGAGGTGACGTCCGCCGGGGTCTCGAGCGGGGCATCGACACCGTCGGCGGCCGAAACGGCATGGTAGATGTTCATGATGCCGCGGCCGCACAGCAGTTGCTCGGCGGAAATGCGGCCTTCGATCGGCTCGAGGAAGGGCCATATCTGATGGTCGCGCTCGCTGCGCGGGCCGACATCCACATGCCCGCCCTCCCCCGGAACCGGGATCCAGCTGTGGCGCGCATAGACGAGGCCGGCGACGCCGAGCCCCGTGCCGGGGCCGAGCACCGTGCGCGAGGCGGCGTGCCGCTCGGTGCCGGGGCCGATCTTCTCGCGGTCCCCCTCGCCGAGCGAGGCGATGGCGAGCGCCTGCGCCTCGAAATCGTTGACGAGCAGCACGTCGTCGAAGCCGAGATTGGCGATCATGTCGCGCGGGCGCACGACCCAGGGGCAGTTGGTCAGCGGCACCTCGTCGCCCTCGATGGGGCCGGCGAGCGCGAGAATGGCCGAACGCGGCTGCACCGAGGTCGTGTCGAGGATGCATTGCTGGAGCGCGTCATCGATATTCTTGAAATCGGCCGTCTGGACGATCGGGAACTGCTTCGGCTCGGCGAAGGCATCGACCAGCAGCGCAAAGCGCGCATTGGTGCCGCCGATATCGCCGATCAGGATGGGAAAGGGGAAGTTCGTTTCGCTGTCGTTCGGCCGTACCATCAGGCTGTCCCGTTCATTTCGCGTGGAGGTGGTTTCCGGTGAACGTGCCGTCAAACGGCGGCAAAGTCGAGCAGATGTTCGGCGGTCGCGCGGTTCAGCGCCATCGGAATGTCGTAGACGATGGCGAGCCGCATCAGCGCCTTGACGTCGACGTCGTGCGGCATGGGGGTCAGCGGGTCGACGAAGAAGATGAGGAGATCGACCTCGCCCGTCGCGATCAGCGCGCCGATCTGCTGGTCGCCGCCGAGCGGGCCGCTCTTGAGGCGGGTGACGTCGAGGCCCGGGCAGGCCTCCAGCACCCGGCCGCCCGTCGTGCCGGTCGCGACGATCTTCGCCTGCGCCAGCACCTTCTCGTTCTTAAGCGCGAAGGCGGCCATGTCGTCCTTCTTCTCGTCATGCGCGATGAGCGCGATGCATTTCTGGCGCGACATGGGCGTTCCCCGCGATTTTAAATCGATTTGATCGCCTTATACAAAAGCAGCGGGGTCTTGAAAAGCCCCGGCCCTGCACGCCCCTCATCCGCCTGCCGGCACCTTCTCCCCGCAGGCGGGGCGAAGAGATATGCGGAAAGGCATTCCTTCCCATCCAATGCTGATTACTTAGGAAAAGGGTGCCTCCTTCCCTTCGCCCCGCTTGCGGGAAGACGGTGGCGGCAGCCGGATGAGGGGCGTGCAGGGCTATGCAGCGCTACTGGAACGGCCGCGGGATCGGGATCGGCACGATGGCCGGCAGCAGAGTGTCGGCGGCGATCACCGATTCGATGGAGGCCGCCGGGCTCTGGCCGCCGCCGGAGAAGGCGAGCGCGGTGGAGGAAACACCGCCATTGCCCTGATAGGTCACTTCCTGCTCGGAGGCGGGCGAAGCACTGGCAAGCACCGTGCTGCAGGCGTTCGGCAGGTCGGAGAGCTTGACGTAGCGCGGCTTGACGGGCTTGGCGTCCTTCTTCGGCGTGGGCTTTGCCCACGGCTCCTTGGTGAACCACCAGGCGAGCGACTGGTCGCAGCCGTCGCCGGCCGGCACGCGGGCCTGCGGCTTGCAGCCGGCCGCGCCTTCCGGGCACTTGATGCGGATATGGAAATGCTCGTCATGGCCGTAGATCGGCCGCACCTTGCCGAGCAGCGCGCGGTCGCCCTGCCAGGTCTCGCACAGCTTCTTCTTGATGGCCGGGTTGACGAAGACGCGCTCGACCTGCGGGTAGCTCGCCGCCTTCATGACCAGCCGGGCATGCGTAGACGTCCAGCGGCGCGAATCGACCGTCAGGAACTTGCTCTTGTCGAGCATGGAGGTGAAGGGCAGCTTTTCGCGCTCCTCGGCCGAAAGCCGGCGGTCGGGCATGGGCGTGAACCAGATGTCGGCGTCGAGCCCGACCTGGTGCGAGGCATGGCCCGACAGCATCGGCCCGCCGCGCGGCTGGGAAATATCGCCGAGTAGCAGTCCCGGCCAGCCGAGCTTCTGCGCATCCTGCGAGAACCGCTCGATGAGCGCGATCATGTCGGGATGCCCCCAGCGCCGGTTGCGCGACAGGCGCATGGCCTGCCAGGACGGGCCGTCCGTCGGGATCGCCACCGCGCCGGCAATGCAGCCCTTGGCATAGGAACCATAGGGGCTCGCCGCCATCCTGGCCGGCAGGCGCTTGGCGCCGAACAGTTCCTTGGCCGGCCGCTCCTCGGCGGCAAGCGGCCCGACAAGCGCGGCCAGCGCAAGTCCGGCGGCAAGAAGGCAGGTGGTCAATCGGGAAAGCATGGAATGCACGGGCGTCGTCCGGTCTCAAAATCGCAATCGCTGACGAAAGGTTAAGGGATCATCCTTTCGCGGAAGTGAATCGTCGCCCGGAATAGGCACGCCAAAAACCGCCCCTTTCATGGCAGGCCTGTCATTTGCCCGGATTTTGCCTATTCTCTGGTTCACGCTTCGGCAAACGAAACGAAAGGGATTTCGGCATGCAGGCAGCCTCCGGGAAAATCGTGTTCACCATCGCCCTCGCCCTGTCGCTGGCGGCCGCGAGCGGTGCAAGGGCCCAGGAGGCGAAGGAGCCCGTCTGGCGCACCGGCATCTCGACCATCGGCGAATTGAAGCGCCCGGGCGGCTTTGATCGCTTCGACTATGTCAATCCGGACGCGCCGAAGGGCGGCGAATTGAAACTGTCCGAGACCGGCACATTCGACACCTTCAATCCCATTCTCTCGAAGGGCGAGGCCGCGACCGGCGTCACGTCCCTCGTCTTCGACACGCTGCTGAAATCCGCCGACGACGAGATCACCGCCTCCTACGGCCTGCTCGCCGAAGCCGTCTCCTATCCCGACGACATCGCCTACGCCACCTTCCGCCTGCGCCCGGAGGCGAAGTGGGCCGACGGCCAGCCGGTGACGCCCGAGGACGTGATCTTCTCCTTCGACAAGTCGAAGGAGCACAATCCGCTTCTTGCCAACTACTACCGCCACGTGATTTCCGCGGAGAAGACCGGCGAGCGCGACGTCACCTTCCGCTTCGACGAGAAGAACAACCAGGAGCTCCCCAACATTCTCGGCCAGTTCCCGATCGTGCCCAAGCACTGGTGGGAAGGAACGGACGCCAAGGGCAACAAGCGCGACATCGGCCGCACGACGCTGGAGCCGGTCATGGGCTCCGGGCCTTACAGGATCGCCTCCTTCCAGGCGGGCGGCTCGATCCGCTTCGAGCGGCGCGACGACTATTGGGCCAAGGACCTCAACGTGAATGTCGGCCAGAACAATTTCGGCGTGATCAGCTACACGTTCTTCGGCGACCGGAACGTGGAGTTCGAGGCCTTCCGCGCCGGCAATGTCGACTTCTACCGCGACAACAGCTCCAGCCACTGGATGACGGCCTATGATTTTCCGGCCGTGAAGCACGGCCGCATCGTGCGCGAGGAGATCGAAAACCCGCTGCGCGCCGTCGGCATCATGCAGGCCTTCGTGCCGAACCTGCGCCGCGAACGGTTCAAGGACCAGCGGGTGCGCGAGGCACTGAACTACGCCTACGACTTCGAAAGCCTCAACAAGAACCTCGCCTATGGCAGGCTCAACCGCATCGACAGCTATTTCTGGGGCACCGAGCTGGCCTCCTCCGGCCTGCCGGAAGGGCGCGAAAAGGAAATCCTCGAGGAGCTGAAGGACAAGGTCCCGCCCGCCGTCTTCACCACGCCCTACACCAATCCCGTCGCCGGCGACCCGCAGAAGACACGCGAGAACCTGCGCAAGGCCATGATGCTCTTCAAGGAGGCGGGCTACGAGCTCAAGAACCGGAAGATGACGAACGTCAAGACGGGCGAGCCCTTCGGCATCGAAATCCTGCTCTCCAATCCTTCGCAGGAACGCACCGTCCTGCCCTATGTCAAGAGCCTCAACGACATCGGCATCGACGCCCGCATCCGCACGGTGGACGCCTCGCAATATACCAACCGCGTGCGCGCCTTCGACTATGACATGATCTACGGCATCTGGGCGCAGACGCTGGTGCCGGGCAACGAGCAGAGCGATTACTGGGGTTCGGCCTCCGTCGACCAGCAGGGCTCGAAGAACTATGCCGGCATCGCCGATCCCGCGATCGACGAACTGATCCGCCGCATCGTCTTTGCGCCGAACCGTGCCGAGCTCGTGGCGACGACCCATGCGCTCGACCGCGTCCTGCTCGCCCATCACTATCTGGTGCCGATGTTCTATTCCAAATCCCAGCAGGTCGCCTATTGGAACCACCTCGCCCGCCCGGCGGAGCTGCCCTATTACAGCCTCGGGTTCCCCGATGTCTGGTGGTCGAAGAATGCCGCGAAATGAGCCGGGGCTTGCGCCGTGCGGCGTCCTCGGCTCCATATAGCGATGACGAATCACCGTCGCGCGAAGCGGCGGCAGAAGGAAGGTTTGGGCTTGACCGACGGGACTGCGCCAAGACGAGAAGACCGGCAACCGGCTGCAGCGGGTAATCGCTGATGGGCGCCTATATCCTGCGACGCATCCTGCTGATGATCCCGACGATCTTCGGCATCATGGCGATTTCCTTCGCGATCGTGCAGTTCGCCCCCGGCGGCCCGGTCGAGCAGGTGATTTCCGACCTCACCAGCCAGAGTTCCGGCGACCGCCTCTCCGGCGGTGGCGGCGACGTTTTGCAGGATGTCGGGCAGGACAGCGCCTATCGCGGCGCGCGCGGCCTCGATCCGGAATTCATCGCCAAGCTGGAAAAGCAGTTCGGCTTCGACAAGCCGCCGCTCGAACGCTTCTTCACCATGATGTGGGATTATCTGCGCTTCGATTTCGGCGAGAGCTTCTTCCGCAACACCTCCGTGGTCGACCTGATCGCCCAGAAGATGCCGGTCTCCATCTCGCTCGGCGTGTGGATCCTCGTCTTCTCCTACGCCATCTCCATCCCGCTCGGCATCCGCAAGGCGGTGAAGGACGGCTCGGCCTTCGACGTGTGGACCTCGGGCATCATCATCATCGGCTACGCCGTGCCGAGCTTCCTCTTCGGCATCCTCCTCATCGTGCTCTTCGCCGGCGGCTCCTTCCTCGACTGGTTCCCGCTGCGCGGCATCGTCTCGGACAATTTCGACAGCCTCGCCTGGTGGCAGAAGCCGCTCGACTACATGTGGCACATGACGCTGCCGTTGATCACGCTGCTCTTGTCCGCCTTCGCCACGACCACGCTCCTGACGAAGAACTCCTTCATCGACGAGATCAAGAAGCAGTATGTCACCACCGCCCGCGCCAAGGGCCTCACCGAGCGGCAGGTGCTCTACGGCCACGTCTTCCGCAATGCCATGCTGATCATCATCGCCGGCTTCCCCGGCGCCTTCATATCGGCCTTCTTCACCGGCTCGCTGCTCATCGAATATATCTTCTCGCTCGATGGCCTCGGCCGCCTCGGCTATGATTCCATCGTGCGGCGCGACTATCCGATCGTCTTCGCGACGCTGTTCATCTTCTCGCTGATGGGCCTCGTCGTCAGCCTCATCTCCGACCTCATCTACACCTGGGTCGACCCGCGCATCGATTTCGAGCGGAGGGACGTGTGATGAGCGCCGTCACGGAGACAACGCCGATCGCCCCGCCGAGAAAGGGCCTGCTCAACCCCACGAACCTGCGCCGCTGGGAGAATTTCAAGGCGAACCGTCGCGGCTACTGGTCGCTGTGGATCTTCCTCGTCATCTTCATCCTCAGCCTGTTCGCCGAGTTCATCGCCAACGACCGGCCGATCCTCGCTTCCTACAAGGGCGAGATCCTCGTTCCCGTCCTTGTCGACTATCCGGAGGAGAAATTCGGCGGCTTCCTGGCCGAGACGGACTATCGCTCGGACTTCATCACGGAAGAGATCGAGGCCAATGGCTGGATGATCTGGCCGCCGATCCGCTATTCCTACAACACGACGAATTCCAACATCCCGCATTCCGCGCCGACGAAACCCTTCTGGCTGATGGCCGGGGACGAGCGCTGCGCCGGCTATCCGGGCGGCGCGGCGGACCCGAACTGCACGCTCGCCAACCTCAACTGGCTCGGCACCGACGACCAGGCGCGCGACGTGCTCGCCCGCGTCATCTACGGCTTCCGCATCTCCGTGCTGTTCGGTCTCGTGCTCACCATCGCCTCGGCGATCGTCGGCGTGACGGCCGGCGCCGTGCAGGGCTATTTCGGCGGCTGGACGGACCTCCTGATGCAGCGCTTCATCGAGATCTGGTCCTCGATGCCGGTGCTCTACATCCTGCTGATCATCGCCGCCATCCTGCCGCCCGGCTTCTGGATCCTGCTCGGCATCATGCTGCTCTTCTCCTGGGTCGGCTTCGTCGGCGTGGTGCGCGCCGAATTCTTGCGCGCGCGGAATTTCGAATATGTGCGGGCGGCACGCGCGCTCGGCGTCGGCAATGCCACGATCATGTACCGGCACCTCCTGCCGAACGCCATGGTGGCGACGCTGACCTTCCTGCCCTTCATCCTGTCGGGCTCGATCACCACGCTCACCTCGCTCGACTTCCTCGGCTTCGGTATGCCGCCGGGCTCGCCCTCGCTCGGGGAGCTGGTCGCGCAGGGCAAGAACAATCTCCAGGCGCCGTGGCTCGGCCTCACCGCCTTCGTCGTCATGTCCGTCATGCTGTCGCTGCTGATCTTCGTCGGCGAAGCGACGCGCGACGCCTTCGATCCGAGGAAGACCTTCCGGTGAGCGATCCCCAAACCATCCTGTCCGTCCGCGACCTCTCCGTCGCCTTCCACCAGGGCGGCAACACCACGCTCGCCGTCGACCGCGTCTCCTTCGACATCCGGCGCGGCGAGGTCGTGGCGCTTGTCGGCGAATCCGGCTCCGGCAAGTCCGTGACGGCGAATTCGATCCTCAAGCTGCTGCCCTACCCGGCCGCGAGCCACCCCTCCGGCGAGGTCCATTTCAACGGCAAGGACCTCTTGAAGGCCTCCGATACGACGCTGCGGAACGTGCGCGGCAACGACATCACGATGATCTTCCAGGAGCCGATGACCTCGCTCAATCCGCTGCACTCCATCGAGCGGCAGATCGGCGAGATCCTGAAGCTGCACCAGGACATCGAAGGCCCGGCCGCGCGCGCCAAAATTCTCGAACTGCTCAACCAGGTCGGCATCCGCGAGCCGGAAAAGCGCCTCGCCGCCTATCCGCACGAGCTGTCCGGCGGCCAGCGCCAGCGCGTGATGATCGCCATGGCGCTCGCCAACCGCCCGGAGCTATTGATCGCCGACGAGCCGACCACCGCGCTCGACGTCACCGTGCAGGCGCAGATCCTGGAGCTCCTGAAGTCGCTGAAGGAAGAGCACGGCATGTCCATGCTCTTCATCACCCACGACCTCGGCATCGTCCGCAAGTTCGCCGACCGGGTCTGCGTGATGACCAAGGGCAGGATCGTCGAGACCGGCCCGGTGGAGGAGATCTTCTCCAGCCCGCAGCACGCCTATACCCGCCACCTGCTCGCCGCCGAGCCCAAGGGCGAGCCGCGCCCGGGCGACGACAGCCAGCCCGTCGTCATCGAGGCGGAGGACGTCAAGGTCTGGTTCCCGATCAAGGCCGGGTTTCTCCGCCGCGTCGTCGATCACGTGAAGGCCGTCGACGGCATCGACCTGAAACTGCGCGCCGGCCACACGCTCGGCGTGGTGGGCGAATCCGGCTCCGGCAAGACGACGCTCGGCCTCGCGCTGACGCGGCTCATCGCCTCGAAGGGCCGCATCGCCTTCGTCGGGCAGGATATTGCCGGCCATTCCTTCAGCGAGATGCGGCCCTTGCGCCGGCGCATGCAGATCGTCTTCCAGGATCCCTTCGGCTCGCTCTCGCCGCGCATGTCGGTCGCCGATATCGTCGCGGAGGGCCTGAAGGTCCATGAGCCGTCGCTCTCCGAGGCAGAGCGCGACCGCCGCGTCGCCGCCGCGCTGGAGGAGACCGGCCTCGATCCCACGACACGCTGGCGCTATCCGCACGAATTCTCCGGCGGCCAGCGCCAGCGCATCGCGATCGCCCGCGCCATGGTGCTGAAACCCGAATTCGTCATGCTCGACGAGCCGACCTCGGCGCTCGACATGAGCGTGCAGGCGCAGGTGGTGGAGCTCCTGCGCGACCTGCAGGCCAAGCACAATCTTGCCTATCTCTTCATCAGCCATGACCTCAAGGTCGTGCGCGCGCTCGCCAACGACATCATCGTCATGCGCGGCGGTCAGGTGGTGGAGAAGGGGCCGGCCAGGGACATCATCGAACGGCCGCACGAGGCCTATACCAGGGCGCTGATGGCCGCCGCCTTCAATCTCGAAGCGGTCCGCAGCGAGAGCATCCGCCAGTAAGGCATTTTTTATACATTATCCGACGCCGAAGCGATTTCGCTTCGGCTGAAATGCTTCAGCAGGAACCAGCATGCAGACGAAAAGCCCTGTCATCATCGATCTGAAATTCGACCAGGAGCAGGTCGCCGCCGCGCTGAAGGGCGCCTTTGCGGACCGCGAGGTGATCAATCTCTCGCATCCGGCAAACCGCAACCGTGACCTCTCGGGCATCGACTATGCCGTTGTCTGGAAGCCGGGCGCCGATCTCTTCTCGCGGGCGAAGGACCTGAAGGTGGTGTTTTCCGGCGGCGCGGGCGTCGACCATGTGCTGACGCTGCCGGGCCTGCCCGACGTGCCGCTCGTGCGCTTCGTCGACGAGACGCTGACGACGCGCATGAGCGAGTGGGTGGTCATGCAATGCCTGCTGCACCTGCGCCAGCACCAGGCCTACGAGACGCAGCGGGCAGCGCGCGTCTGGCGCGAGCTCGCCCAGCCCGAAGCGAAGGACCTAACCGTCGGCATCATGGGTTTCGGCGTGCTCGGACAGGATTCGGCCAGGAAGCTGAAGACGCTCGGCTTCGACGTCATCGGCTGGTCGAAGAGCGGCCGCAAGGTGGAGGACTTCGAGACCTTCGACGAGGCCGGCCTCGACGCCTTCCTCGGCAGGACCGACATCCTCGTCGGCCTCCTGCCGCTGACGCCGGAGACGAAGGGCATCTACAATACCGGCCTCTTCACCCGCCTCAGCCGCAAGGGCCCGTTCGGCGCGCCGGTCTTCATCAATGCCGGCCGCGGCGGCAGCCAGGTGGAGGCCGATATCGTCGCCTCCCTCAACGACGGCACGCTGCACGGCGCCTCGCTCGACGTCTTCGAGCAGGAGCCGCTGCCGCTCGAAAGCCCGTTCTGGTCGATGGACAAGGTGTTCATGACGCCGCATGCCTCGGCGGCATCCGATGTCGCCGCGCTTTTCCGCCACGTCGCCGTGCAGATCGAACGGCTCGAAAGCGGCAAGCCGCTGGAGCATCTGGTCGACCGCAGCGCAGGATATTGAGACCCCGCTTGCGCCGGCCGGCGCAGCCCGGCGCGCGTCAGGGCCGGCGATAGCCGGTCGGCTGCGCGTAAAGCCAGCCGATGCGCTCGATGGCCGCATCCAGCCCCTCGCGCGCCACGCTCATCGTATGGCCGTTGGCGTGGATGATGGTCGCCTCGTCTTCCATGATCGCCACATGGCCCTTCCAGAAGACGAGGTCGCCGCGGCGAAGCGCGCCGCGCTCGATCGGCGTGCCGAGGCCGGCGGCCTGCATGTCGCTGTCGCGCGGCGCGGTGCGGCCCGTCATCATCATCGAAAGCTGCACCAGGGCCGAGCAGTCGAGGCCGAAGCCCGAGCGGCCACCCCACAGATAGGGCGTCTCCAGGAACCGGGCGGCGATGGCGACATAGTCGTCCCCTGCCCTCTCCCCGATCGCAAGGCAGTGACCGGCAACGACCGACTGGCCGCCGGCAAGCGTCAGGTAGCGGGTGCCGCGCGTCTCGCTCTCGCCTATAACCGGTATCCGGCTACCGATCGACAGGGCGAAGGCGGCGGGCGTGCGCAGGTCCGGGCCGGAATAGGCGAAGGTGCGCGGCACGGCGACGACATGGGTCGCTGCAGGGGTCGCCGCAGGGCCGGCCGCATCGAGCGCCGCCTCCGGCAGGTAGCCGACATAGCCGTCAAAATCGGATTTCACCCAGGCCCAGCCCTCCGCCCGGTCGAGCACGCGCACGCCTTCGCCGAACAGGAGCTCGGTATCGATGCCGGCGGCGGCATCCGGCCGGGGGCGCAGCGCGGCAACGGGCTGCGCCACGACGGCCGGCGTGCCCGTGACATAGTGCGCGGCCGCAACGGTGCCGCGCAGGGCCTCCTCGGCGAGATCCGGTCGGAAGGCGTTGAGGCGGCGGTCTGGAAGGGCGTTCATGGATCTGGTCTCACGGGGCCGTTCAGGGGGTCGGTTCAGGGGTTTTGCGCACGGCCCCGGGCGATGATGAGATCGCCGAGGCGTTCGAGATAGAGCGCGCCGTCCACGGTGCGCTTGATGATGACGTTGCGGCGATCGCGGTCGTCGCGCATGCGGGTGACGAGGCCCTGCTCGCCCATCGTGTCGAGCGCGCGGGTGATCACCGGCTTGGTCACGCCCAGCTTCGCCGCCAGCCCCCGCACCGTGTGCGGCGGGGGCACGAGGTAGATCTCCAGCAGGATCGCCATCTGGCGCAAGGTCAGGTCGCGCCCATCCTCGTGGACCTGCTGCAGCGTCACCGCGTGCCAGAGGCCGAGCGCCTGCGATGGGGTCAGATCTAGCGGCACGGCGTCTCCGGGCAGGACGGCATTTTCGTTACGATACCGTATCGTTTACCGGAAGAAAAGCCGCCGCCTCAGGCCGTCGCCTTGCGCAGGTGATGGTAGAGCGCGCGGATGGCCTGCGCCTCACCGCCGACGGGCGAATGCGGCCGCTCGGCCTGCGCCCAGCCGTAGATATCGAAATGCGCCCAGCGCTTGTTGCGGGTGACGAAGCGCTTGAGGAACAGCGCCGCGGTGATCGAGCCCGCCATGCCGCCCGCGGGCGCGTTGGTGAGGTCGGCGATGCGGGCGGAGACGTCCTTGTCGTAGCCCATGTGGAGCGGCATGCGCCACATCGGGTCATCGACCGTCAGGCTCGCCTCGGTGAGGTCGTGGGCAAGGTCCTCGTCGTCGGTGAAGAAGGGCGGCAGGTCGGGGCCGAGCGCGACGCGCGCGGCGCCCGTCAGCGTCGCCATGTCGATGACGAGGTCGGCCTCCGCCTCGTCCGCATAGGCGAGCGCATCGGCAAGGATCAGGCGACCCTCGGCGTCGGTGTTGTCGATCTGCACGGTGAGGCCCTTGCGGCTCCTGTAGATGTCGCCGGGGCGGAAGGCGTTGGCGGAGATCGCGTTCTCCACCACCGGCAGGAGCACGCGCAGGTCCACCTTCAGCTTGGCATCCATGATCATCAGCGCGAGGCCCATGACATTGGCCGCCCCGCCCATGTCCTTCTTCATCAGGAGCATGGAGGAGGCCGGCTTGATGTCGAGGCCGCCGGTATCGAAGCAGACACCCTTGCCGACGAGCGTCACGCGCTTGTGGCCCTTCTTGCCCCAAGTGAGTTCGAGCAGGCGCGGCGCCTGCGCGGCGGCGCGGCCGACCGTGTGGATGAGCGGGAAATTCTCCTTGAGGAGATCATCGCCCATGATGACGGAGACCTTCGCCTTGTAATGTTCGCCGAGCGCGCGAAAGGCGTCCTCCAGCGCGTCCGGGCCCATGTCGTTGGTCGGCGTGTTGATGAGGTCGCGGGCAAGGAAGACGCCGGCGATCTGGCGCTTGATGTCGGTGGCGTCCGCATCGCTGGGGATGAGCAGGGTCGGGGCTTCGGCGGCGGAGGCCTTGTAGCGCTCGAAGCGGTAGCTGCCGAGGCCGTAGCCGAGCGCGAGGCGGTTGGCCGTCAGCGGCGCGGTCTCGATATGCCAGTCGCCGGCCGGCAGCGCGCGGGCGAGCCTGCCCGTCAGGAACGGCGCGTCGGACGGGTTCTTGCCGAGGCCGAAGAGCGCGCCGCCGAGATGGCCGTCCGCCGTCGGCACCATCAGCAGCGCCCCGGATTCCGCCTTGAAGCCGGCCTTCCTTGCCCAGTCGAGCGCGATCGGGTCGATCGTGCCGGTCTCGATATGGGCCGGCGTGATCGCGAAGATCGGCAGCGTCCTGCCGTTCTTCGTGTTGAAGGGAGAGGGCCGGTCGATGAACTGGAAGGGGGCCATGGCGGAACCTTTGGGCAGGGCTTGAGAATCAGGCGATTAACACTCTGTTAGGGTTAACAGATTATTGCTGGAGTGGAGATTGCGGCGTGATTCCTTGACCGCCGCGACATGCGGGAATCGCTTCGGGGACAGATCATGGCCGCTTCCGTCACGCTTACGTCACTTCGCGCTGGATTTTTGAGAGGCGCAGCATGTCTTGCCATCGCGGTGGCAATGGCGGGCTGCGCGGGCAAGAGCAACATCACGACCGGCTCCATTCCGAAAATGTCGAAGCCGGTGTCCGAGATGAATGCGACGGAACTGCGGGGCGCCGCCGATACGATCGGCCGGGCCTATGCGAAGAACCCCAAGGACCGCACCGTCGGCATGAACTATGCCAATGTGCTGCGCATGAACGGGCGCAACGACCAGGCGCTCGCCGTCATGCAGCAGGTCGCCATCAACAATCCGAGCGACCGCGAGGTGCTGGCGGCCTATGGCAAGGCGCAGGCCGCCGCCGGCCAGCTCGAGCAGGCGCTGAACACGATCCTGCGCGCGCAGACGCCGGACCGGCCGGACTGGCGGCTGAAATCGGCCGAAGGCGCGATCCTCGACCAGCTCGGCCGCGCCGGAGAGGCCCGCGCGCGCTATCGCGAGGCGCTCGACATCAATCCGAACGAGCCGTCGGTGCTCTCCAATCTCGGCATGTCCTATCTCCTGGCGAAGGACCTGAAGACGGCCGAGACCTATCTGCGCTCCGCCGCCTCCCAGCCCGGCGCCGACAGCGGCGTGCGCCAGAACCTCGCGCTCGCCGTCGGCCTCCAGGGCCGTTTCCAGGAGGCGGAGACCATCGCCCGCCGCGAACTGGCCTCCGAGCAGGCCGAGGCGAACGTCACCTATCTGCGCTCGATGATGACCCAGCAGAACGCCTGGAAGAAGCTCGCAGCCGACGACAGCGGCAACACCAACTGATCCGTTTCTCCGATGCGCGGACGTAAAACCGCCTTACAGTTCTGCTGGAACTGCTCGTAACTCGCTCCCAAGCACGACCTCGCCCCGGCCGATATCTCGACCGGGGCGCTTTTTTGATCGACCCGCGGCCTCTTTTAGAAGCGGTCGGAGACCTGGATGCCGGCGGGGCCGAGGATCACGGCGACCAGCACCGGCAGGAAGAACAGGATCATCGGCACGGTCAGCTTCGGCGGCAGGGCGGCGGCCTTCTTCTCCGCCTCGTTCATGCGCTGGTCGCGGCATTCCTGGGCGAGAACGCGCAGCGCCTGGGCGAGCGGCGTGCCGTAGCGCTCCGCCTGGATGAGGGCCTGCGTCACGGCTTTCACCGTATCAAGGCCGACGCGCGTGCCGAGGTTCTCGTAGGCCGCGCGGCGCTCCTGGAGGAAGGAGAGTTCCGCGGTGGTCAGCACCAGCTCCTCTGCCAGCTCCGGCGAGGCCATGGCGATCTCGCCGGCCACGCGCTTGAAGGCGACCTCGATGGAAATGCCGGACTCGACGCAGATCAGCATCAGGTCGAGCGCATCAGGCCAGGCGCGCTTGATCGAAAGCTGGCGCTTCGACACCCGGTTGGAGATGTAGAGGTTCGGCGCGTAGAAGCCGATATAGGCGATGACGACCGTCGCCAGGATGCGCATCGCCAACGGCTTGTCGCCGAGATAGCCGAGGAAGAAGATGTAGAAGGCGCCGATGGCGGCGAAGACGAAGGGCAGCACGAAGCGCGCGAAGAGGAAGATGTTGAGCGCGTTCTGAGAGCGGTAGCCGGCCTGGCGCAGCCGGTTCATCGTATGGGCGTCGACCAGCGCCTCGCGCAGGTTCAGCCGCTCGACGACCTGTCGCACGGAGGTGTTGTGCTGGGCACGCAGCGAGGCCTTGCTCTGGGAGGCTTCGGCGTTCATGCGGGCGCGTTCGCGCGCGCGCATCTGCTCGCGCTCCAGCGCCACGGACTTCATGCGCTTGTCGAGATCGCCGCGGTCGAGATAGGGGGCGGCGAGCGTGTAGAAGGTCGCGAGCACCGCGATCATCACGAAGGCCGGCAGCAGCACGGCCGGATCGGTAAGGGTGGTAACGAGTCCCGACATGCCCCTGCCCCTCAGATGTCGAAGTTGATCATGTTGCGCATCACCAGGATGCCGATGGACATCCAGACGGCGGAGATGCCGAGGATGAGATGGCCGCGCGGATCCTGGAACAGGATCACGATATAGTCGGGCGAGGTCAGGTAGACGAGGAAGGCGACGATGAACGGCAGGGCGCCGATGATGGCGGCCGAGGCCTTCGCCTCCATCGACAGCGCGCTCACCTTGGCCTTCATCTTGCGCCGCTCGCGCAGGACGCGGGAGAGGTTGCCAAGCGCCTCGGACAGGTTGCCGCCGGCCTGGCTCTGGATCGCGATGACGATGGAGAAGAAGTTGACCTCCTGCAGCGGGATGTTGGTGAACATGCGCGCGCAGGCTTCCGGAACGCTGAGGCCGACCTGCTGCGCCTCGACGAGCCGGCGGAACTCGGTGCGCACCGGTTCCTGGCCTTCGGCGGCGATCAGGCGCAGCGCGTCGGTCAGCGGCAGGCCGGACTTGATCGAGCGCGTCATCACGTCGAGCGAGTTGGGGAACTCCTCGAGGAACTTGTTCATCCGCCGCTTGACGAGGTAGCCGACGACCCAGCGCGGCAGGCCGGCACCGGCGATGAAGGCCGCGCCGAGGCTGACGAGCAGGCCCGAGCCGGCAAGAAGGGCCAGAAGGAAGACGAAGATGCCGGCGGCGGCGCTGAGAAGGTAGAACTGCGGGATGCTGATCGAGAGCCCGGCCTGGACCAGCTTCGCCTTCAGGGTGGTGGCGGCGCGCTTGGTCTGTTCCTGCTGCTTCTTTTCAAGGTCCTTCAGCGAATCCTGCACCGACTTGCGCCGCTTGGACAATTCCTGCATGCGGTCGCGCGCGGCCTTGGCCTTGCCCTGGTCGGTCTCGGCGGCCTGGACGCGGCGCATGCGGCTTTCCGTCTTCTTCGCCGCCTCGATGCGCGAGAAGAGCAGGCCATAGGCAAGGCCCGCGGTCGAAAGGGCCGCCAGGGCGAAGATCGCGACGATGGTGATATCCAGTCCGAACATCGCGGCCCCTTACGGCTTTTCCATCGCGTCGAGCGTTGCCGCCAGGCGCTTGTCCTCGTTGAAGTAGCGGGCGCGCTCCCAGAAATGCGGCTTGCCGATGCCGGTGCCCGTGTGCTTGCCGATGAGGCGCCCGTTGGCGTCCTC
Organism: Shinella sp. WSD5-1; assembly: GCF_963942435.1. Classification (GTDB taxonomy): domain Bacteria; phylum Pseudomonadota; class Alphaproteobacteria; order Rhizobiales; family Rhizobiaceae; genus Shinella; species Shinella yambaruensis. The sequence goes on along the minus strand of NZ_OZ012596.1, from coordinate 718,816 downwards.
GCCCTGGATGTCGAAGCGCATCAGGTCCTGCGTGACGATGACGTCGCCTTCCATGCCGACCACCTCGGTGATGTGAGTGATGCGGCGCGACCCGTCGCGCAGGCGCGAGGCCTGGATGATGATGTCGATGGAGCCGGAGATGATCTCGCGCACCGTCTTGGCCGGCAGGGTATAGCCGCCCATGGCGATCATCGATTCCATGCGCGACAGGCATTCGCGCGGCGTGTTGGCGTGGATCGTGCCCATCGAGCCGTCATGGCCGGTGTTCATCGCCTGGAGGAGGTCGAACACCTCCGGGCCGCGCACTTCGCCGACGATGATGCGCTCGGGCCGCATGCGCAGGCAGTTCTTGATGAGATCGCGCATGGTGATCTCGCCCTCGCCCTCGATGTTCGGCGGGCGGGTTTCGAGGCGCACCACATGGGGCTGCTGGAGCTGGAGTTCGGCCGAGTCCTCGCAGGTGATGACGCGCTCGTCACGGTCGATATAGTTCGTCAGGCAGTTGAGCAGCGTCGTCTTGCCCGAGCCGGTGCCGCCGGAGATGACGAGGTTGCAGCGCACCCGGCCGATGATCTGGAGCAGCGTCGCGCCTTCCGGCGTGATCGAACCGAACTTGACCAGCTGGTCGAGCGTCAGCTTGTCCTTCTTGAACTTGCGGATGGTGAGCGCCGTGCCGTCGATGGCGAGCGGCGGGGCGATGACGTTGACGCGCGAGCCGTCGGGCAGGCGCGCGTCGCAGATCGGGCTCGATTCGTCGACGCGGCGGCCGACCTGGCTGACGATGCGCTGGCAGATCGACAGGAGCTGGGCATTGTCGCGGAAGCGGATCTCCGATTCCTGCACCTTGCCGGCCACTTCGATATAGGTCTTGCCCGCGCCGTTCACCATGATGTCGGCGATGTCGTCGCGCGCCAGCAGCGGCTCCAGCGGGCCGTAGCCGAGCACGTCGTTGCAGATATCGTCGAGCAGTTCCTCCTGCTCGGAGATCGACATCGCGAAATTCTTGATCGTGATGATGTCGTTGACGATGTCGCGGATTTCCTCGCGCGCGCTCTCGGTATCGAGCTTGGCGAGCTGCGACAGGTCGATCGTGTCGATGAGCGCGGAGAAGACCTGGCTCTTCGTGTCGTAATAGTCTTCCGTGCGCGGCGCACGGCGGCGGGCGGTCGCGGCCGGTGCCGGAGCCGGAGCCGGAGCGGCGGCCGGCTCGAAGACGGGCTGCGGCGGCGCGGCCACGACCGGGCGCTCCGCCGTCACGGTCGTGACGGAAGCCGGCGTGGCCTGGCCCGCCTGGCCCGCCGAACCGCTCTTGCCGAAACCTTCATTGCCGCGTTTGCCGAACATGCCACTTCATCCAGTCTGTTGCGCCGCCCGTCGGGCCTATTTCTTGCCGATGAGGCCGAGCAGATTGCCGAGGCCGGTCTTCCTGGGTTTCTTGATCGTCGCGCGCCCCGTCACGAGATGGGCGATCTGCGAGAAGGTCTCCGCCGTCGGCGACTTTCGATCCATCTCGGCGATCATGCGGCCGCTGTTGGCGGCGGTGCCGAAGAGCTGCGCGTCGAAGGGGATAACCGCGATCGGCTGGATGCCGAGCGGTTCGCAGAAGTCGTCCGCCGCGATCTCCGGCCGTTTCGGCAGGCCGACCTGGTTGAGGATCAGGTGCGGCGGCTTGTCGTTCGGGCGAAGCTTCTTCAAGGCATCGAGCATGTTCTTCGTGTTGCGCAGGTTCGCAAGGTCCGGCACCGCGGTGATGACCAGCTCGTCGACCTCCGACAGCAGCGTGCGCGTCCACTCCGACCAGGCATGCGGCACGTCGAGCACGGTCACCGGCGCGCTGCGCTGCAGCACCTCGACGATCGGCTGGAAGGAGCCGCGCTCGAGATCGTAGGCACGATCGAGCATGGAGGGGGCCGCGAGCAGCGACAGGCGCTCAGAGCACTTCGTCAGCAGGCGATCGAGAAACACCTCGTCCAGCCGGTCCGGCGCGTAGATCGCCTCGGAAATGCCCTGCGGCGGATCCTGGTCGAAGTCGATATTGGCCGTGCCATAGGGCAGGTCGAGGTCGGCGAGGATCACCTCCGTCTGGAAGAGGCTCGAAATGTCGAAGGCGCAATTATGCGCGATCGTCGAGGACCCCACCCCGCCCTTGGCGCCGATGAAGGCGATGGTGCGGCCGAGCGGCTCGGCATCGGGATCGACGAAGATCGTCGACATGGCGTTGAGGATGTCGGCCATGCCGACGGGGCCGACCATGTATTCGGAGATGCCGTTGCGGAGGAGGTCGCGGTAGAGCGGGATGTCGTTGTAGCTGCCGACGATGATGACCTTGGTGCTCGGATCGCAGACCTCGGCGAGCGGGGCGAGCTCGTCCATGATGCCGCGCGGTTCCGTCGAGGTCTCCAGGATCAAAAGGTTCGGCGTCGGGGCCGAGGCGAACATGTTGGCCGCCGCCGCGATGCTGGCGCTGGAGACCCGGAGGCTCACCTTGGCCATGCGGCGGTCCTGGCCGCAGCGCTCCATGGTGCGCAGCATGGCCTCGCTTTCGCAGAAGGCGTGGACCGAGATGCGCGGCAGCGGACGCACGCCCTCCAGTTCGGCGGACCGGATCGCCTCGTCCGCCTCAGCTGCGCCCGCGCGCTCGATGGTGTAATCTACTGTGCTCATCGTCATGCCCGTTCCTGGTGTCCGGCGGACCGGATGGATATGTGCCTGGCCCTAGCCGGCGATTACAGCGGCGGCTGGCCAAACTCGCGGTAGTCCTGAATCACCACATTGCGCTGCTCAGCATCGATCGGGGTCATGCCGCGCGGCTGCACGAGATCCATCGGATTTGCGATCTGGGCGGCAAGGTTCGCCTGCGATGCGCAGCCGAAATTCTGATAGTTCTTGTTTTCCATTGTGTTGACGACGAGGTCTTCCGGCCATTCGCCGCAGGGTCCCGCCTGCGCGGTGATGGCGAAGAAGGCAAGCCGGATCGGCGCATTGGCGCCGTAGCCGCTCGCATCGTAGCTCGTCTCGATCAGCTGGTCGCGCTTGATGCCCGCCGCCGTCAGCGTCGTGCGGATGTCCTTGCGCAGATGGTTGGCCGTCGCGGCATTGGCCGAGCTGCGCGGCAGCATGATCTGCACAGCGCTGCGCGATTTCGCGGCGTGGTCGGCGGCAAAGCCGCGGATGTTGTCGCGCATGGCCGCCGTCAGCGCCCGGTCGCCGATGGCGATCGGAATGTCCATCGTCTGCGCGGTTTCGGACAGCACGATCGGGTGGCGCGTACGGTAGTCGTCCGGGATCGAGGCCGTCGTGGACCGGTCCGGCCGCGCGCCGCAAGCGGCGAGTAGCGTGGCGGACAGGATAAGGGTCGCCGCGAGCGCTGCGCGCATCGGCAGGGGCCTGTGCATGGTGCGGTTCCTTGCGGGGAGCCAAGTCTTGCTGGTCGTGTCGCGCATGTCCCGTCCCGTCACTTGTAGATGAAACCGATGGAGCCGTGGTAGTTGCCCGCCGGCATGGCGTCTTCCTTGCGGCCGTAGATCTTGTTCACCTTGCCGAGGAAGAAGCTCGCCGCATCGTTGGTCGCGTTGAAATTGTCGTCCGGACGCTGGAGCGCGGTGCGCGCGACGGGCCGCACGAGATAGGGCGTGGCGATGATGACCATTTCCGTCTCGTTGCGCACGAAGTCCTTGGAGCGGAACAGCGTGCCGAAGATCGGGATCTTCGAAAGGCCCGGCAGGCCGGAGACGGCCTGGCGGATATCGTCCTTGACGAGGCCGGCGATGACGATCGAGCCGCCCGACGGCAGCTCGACGCTCGTCGTGGCCTCGCGGCGCCGGATGCCGAGCACCGTCATGCCGGGAATGGCCTGGGTGCCGCCATAGGTCGCCGACCCTTCGAAAGTCGGCTCGGAGACCTCCGTCTCGACACGCAGGCTGATGCGGCCGGGCGACAGCACGACCGGGCGGAAATTCAGCCGGATGCCGTATTCGACCTCGGTGATCGTGCGGGTGATGGTCGGGGATTTGCCGGCCTCGCCGCTTTCGATCGTCTGCTCGCTCGGGAGGCGGAAATCGCCGCCGACATAGAAGCGGGCCTCCTCGCCGGAGATCGCCGTCAGGCTCGGTTCGGCAAGGGTCCGCATCACGCCGGCCTGCTCCATGGCGCTCATGCTGCTGGAAAGGGCCAGGCCCCCGACCGTGCCGGAAAGGGCGCCATTGGAGACCCAGTCGGCCGCGCCGCCGAGATTGGTCGGGTTGCGGAAGGAGATGCCGCCACTCGATCCCTGGGCGGAGCCGTTGAAGCCGAGCTGCTTGAGCACCTGGCGGCTGACCTCCGCCACGGTGATCTTCAGCGTCACCTGGTCCTCGCCGTCGATCTTGAGCATGTTGACGACCTGGGAGCGCTGGCGCACTTCGCCGAAGATCGCCGCATCGCCGTTGTTGCCCTGGGCCGTGATGTTGCGGGTCGTCGCCTCGCCGCCTCTCAGGAAGATTTCGGCAAGTCGCGTCGCCTGGGCGGCATCCTGCGGGGTCCGTACCGTGCCATTCAGCACGATGTTGTCCGAAATGATCTCGACCTGGATGTCGGAGTCGGGAATGAAGCGGCGCAGGTTCGCCTGCAGGCCGTCGATGTCGCGCTCGACGGTGAGGTCGATGCTGACGATCTCCTCGCCGCCCGGCCCGAAGATGAAGATGTTGGTCTGGCCGACTTCCTTGCCGAACAGGTAGATGCGGCGCGAGGTGCGGGTGACCGCGTCCGCCTTGCCCGGATCGGCGACGAGGATGTCGTGCGCGTCGGTCGGCAGATCAACAACGATCGCCTTGTTGAGGCCGAGCTTCACCGCCTTGCGGGCACCGGGGCCGCTGTCGTTGATGCGGATGACGGAAGCGGTCGCCGCTTCGGCGGTGAGCGCCGGCGTGCCGCTGAACACGGTCTCCGCCAGGCCGGAAAGGGCGAGGCAGAAGCTCAGCCCGCCGGCGACAGAAGCCCGAAATGTCCTTGTGATTCCAAACACGGTCAGCTCCTGATCACTTCTGGGCCGCGGGCTCGCCGCCGTTTACGATTTCACCGGTCTTGATCACCTGGATGATCGGCATGCCGTCGCCGCCGCTGAGCAGGTAGTCGGCCGCGCCGGTATCGGCTTCCTGTGCATCGGCGATGCTGCGCAGCGCCAGCGACAGGCGTTCGGCCATCTGCTGGGCGACGGCGATCACCTTGGTCTGGTCGGGCGTGAGCTCCAGCGTCGCGGTGGTGCCGATGGCGGATTTCGAGCCGTCCTCGTTTTCCTGGATCTGCTGGTCGATGGCGAGCACGCGCACGTTCGACAGCACGGTCTCGGTGATGTAGGAGCCTTCCGGGCTCTTGCGCACCATGATGACGTCGACGCGGTCGTTCGGCAGGATGAAGCCGCCGGCGCCGGTAGCGACCGAGATCTCCGTCGCTACCGCCCGTTTGCCGGAAGGCAGCAGCGACGACATGATGCGGTTGCTCGAATCGGCGATCTTCTCCTGGCGGATCGGTTCGCCATTGAAGATCGGCATGCGGGCTATGGCGCCGTTGAGGCTCTCCATCGCATCCGGCCGGTTCTTGTCGGTGATGAAGCCCTCGACGATCGAGCCTTCCGGCCAGGCCGTCCAGGCGATCGTTTCCGGATTGAGCCGCGCGCCGACCGGCAGGCTTTCCTTAGCGACCAGCACGTTGACGGTCGCCTCGCGCTCGACGACGGCTTCGGTCTGCACGGGCGCGCCTCCGCCGGCGACCCGCAGGGCCAGAAGGCCCGCGACGCCCGCCGAAACGACGGCCACTGCCAGAATGATGATTCGCGCCGGTCTCATGTGGTTTCCCTGGGCTGCGGACTTTTCTATCCACCCACGCTAACCGGCAATGGTGTAATTATGGTTAATAACCGCCTTACGCGCATGGTTAACGCAAGACTAACGAAACCAGGCGCGGGACATGCATCGGCCCCGGCGCTTCAACCGGGGCTGGCAAGCAGGCATCGTGATGAAATGGCGGCCGGCCGCCTCAGCCGAGCGCCGCGACCATCAGCGGCGAGGACGGATAGGCGAGGAAGGCGCCGATCCCGATCGCGATGCCATAGGGCACCTTCTTGGCCTTGAGCAGGTGATCGGGAACCGGCAGGCCCGATGCGAGGATCAGGTTCGTCTTGGCGCGCAGGGAGAGGATTGCAATGGTGAGCAATCCGCCGAAGACGGAAACATAGACCAGGTATTCGACGAGGGAGAGGCTCATGCCGAACCAGACGGCACTGGCCGTCAGGAGCTTGGCGTCGCCGCCGCCCATGACATTGAGGGCGAAGAGCGCGAAACAGACGGAGAAGACGAGAAGGCCGGCCGCAAGATGCATGGCGATCTCCGTCAGGCCGAGGCCCGCCAGCGGCGCCACGACGACGAAGGCGACAAGGAGGATCGCCGAGACCCGGTTGGGGATGAGCATCGTCAGAAAATCGGAGCAGGCCGCGACCGCGAGGCAAAGCGGGAATACCACGAAGATGATTGCCTGGGCCATGATGCTCTCCTTTCGGCGCATGATGCGCCTCGTCCGTTTCGGAAAGGATAACTGAAAGCAAAAAGCCGCCTTTGCGGGGCGGCTTTCCGATATAGGGGCTACGCCTCCGGTCGCCGATTACTTCGGCACTTCGGCTTCCATCTTCGAGCCGAGCGTGCTGAACGTGTTGTTCAGCGAGTCGCCGAGCGCGCCGGCACCGGCGATCAGGGCAACGGAAACCAGTGCGGCGATCAGGCCGTATTCGATGGCGGTGGCGCCCGATTCGTCTTTCATAAGGCGAGCGAAAATCTTGGTCATGGTATTCTCCTAGCTCCACGATGTTGGTTCAGCACGTCCGCCAACTGTTTCCGTTGTTCGGATGGTTGCAACCTACAGGCAAGCCATTTCCATCGACTTAAGGAAACCGGTTAACAAAGCCTTGCCATGCGGTGGCCGGATTTATGGTGATCATTCGGTTAATCCCCTTACGCGCGCGTATTTTCCTTTGTTTGGCGCGGCTCGACGGGGCAGGCGGGCCAAACGGGCGGCAGATAAATCTACAAGGTTAGCGAGTGGCTTAAGTCTTCGTTCACCATTCGCAGCGATGCTGTTGGTGTTTTATCGCCGGGATGACTGTTTATGGGACGCGACTTGATCTTCGCTACGGGTGCCGCAAAGCTGGTGATGGCGGGCTTCGTCGTTGTGGCGACAGCCGCTTCCGCCCTTGCCGACGAACCGCTGATGCGCGTCTACATGGACCACGCCCGCGTGCTCAAGCTCGATCGCCCCGTCAGCAAGGTGATCATCGGCAATGCGGAGGTCGCCGATGCGACCGTGGCCGATTCCCAGACGATCGTCCTGACCGGCCGCAATTTCGGAACCACCAACCTGGTCCTGCTCGATGCGGACGGCAACGCCATCATCGACGAACGCATCCTCGTCTCGATCGACGAGGGCAACACGGTGCGGGTCTTCCGGCAGACGGACCGGTCGGTGCTCTCCTGCACGCCCAATTGCGAAGAGCACGTTGCCCGGAACAGGAGCGGTGGCTGACGCCCCGTCCCGCTTCGGGCGTCCGAATGCGGGAAACCGTTCAATTCTTCCCCTTTCCGCATACGAAATATAAACGGTCTGCGGCCTATCCTCGCCCGTGTCCAGCATTTGGGAACGGATCGCGATGTCGCTCGATCATGATGCACCTGTCCGCCGAAGGCCGAAGAAGGGCCTGTTCGGCCGCTTCCTTGCCCGGCGTGACGGCGCGACGTCCATCGAGATCGCGCTTCTCAGCCTGCCCTTCTTCATGATCGTCTTCGCCTCGCTCGAGACCTTCGTCGCCTTTTCCGCCGAACAGCTTCTCGCCAACGCCACCGAAACCATGGCGCGCAAGATCAGGACGGGCGAAATCCGCTCCTCGGGCAACGCCACCGTGGATACGGAGACGTTCCGCAAGGCCTTCTGCGACGAGATCGCCATCCTGATGCCCTGCTCGCCCCAGGAGATAAAAACGGCGGACAAGCTGTTTCTCGACGTCAGGAGCTTCGCGAAGTTCTCGGACATCCCGAAGACCACACCGCTCGTCGGCGCGGACCTCGACACGTCGTCCTTCAAGATCGCACCCGGCGGCAAGCGGACCATCAACATCGTGCGTGCCTACTATCGCTGGGACATCGTGACGGACCTCATCCGCCCCTATGTCTCCAACATCCGCGCGGCCGACGGCTCCCGGCAGAACTACCTGATGATCGCGACGGCCGTCGTCCAGAACGAGGACTATCCGTGATGCGCAAGGTCCTTTCCCCACCGGATGTCGTCAAGGGCTGGCAGGGTGCCGGGCGCGGCATGCTGCTGCGGCTGCGCCGCTTCGTCGAGGATCGCCGCGGCATCGGCGCCATCGAATTCGCCATCGTCGCCCCACTGCTGATGATGGCCTATGTGGGCGCCTTCGAGATCACCGTCGCCATCACCTCCCTGCGCAAGGTCAGCAGGGCCTCCGCGACCGTTTCCGACCTCCTGACGCAGAGCAGTTCGACCAACAAGGCGACACTCGACACGATGAAGGACGTCGTCGCCAAGGTCGTGGCGCCGTTCCCCACCAAAAGCGCCTATACGCTGAAGATCACCGGCATCGCCGTTGCGGCCGACGGCAAGGCAAAGGTCGCCTGGTCGCGCGACCAGGCGGCGAGCACCCCCTATGCCAAGGGAAGCGCGGTGACGCTGCCGAGCCACATGGAAGTCAAGGACACGTTCATCGTGCGCACGGAACTGTCGGTGCCCTATTCCATCCTGCTTCTGGCGCCGAATCTCGATTCGCGGCTCAACAAGATCAACCTTTCCCGCACGAGCTATTTCCGCCAGCGCGTCGGCAAGACTATCGACTGCTCCGACTGCTGATCCCGATCCCGTTCGCCTCGCGATTTCGCTTGAACCCGTTGCAAGGCCCGTGTCATGTCTCGCAGTTCATCCGGACGCGGACAGACGGCAGGTGATCCATGGCGCGAGCCTTTCTCTTCGTTCTTGATTCCTTCGGCATCGGCGGCGGTCCGGATGCGGCCGCCTTCGGCGATCTCGGCGCCGACACGCTCGGCCACATCGCCGAGTTCTGCGCGGCGGGCGTTGCCGACCGGCCGGGTCTGCGCCAGGGGCACCTGAAGCTCCCCAACATGTCGGCGCTCGGCCTGCTGCACGCCGCCCGCGCCGCCACGGGCCGTTTTCCGCAGGGCATGGACGTGCCGCAGCGCGTCTTCGGCTATCACGGCGCCGCCAGCGAGGTCTCCAACGGCAAGGACACGCCCTCCGGCCACTGGGAGATCGCCGGCACGCCCGTCAGCTTCGACTGGGGCTACTTTCCGGCGGAAGGCGGCGCCTTCGAGCCGGAGCTGGTGGAAGCCATAACGGCGGCCGGCAAGGTGCCGGGCATCCTCGGCAATTGCCATGCCTCCGGCACCGACATCATCGCCCGCCACGGCCTCGACCATATGCGCAGCGGCAAACCGATCTGCTACACCTCCTCCGATTCCGTCTTCCAGGTCGCCGCGCACGAGCGCGCCTTCGGCCTCGACCGGCTGCTCGCCTTCTGCGAAACGGTGCGAAAGATCCTCGACGAGCGGCCGGGCGGGCGCATCGGCCGGGTCATCGCGCGGCCCTTCGTCGGCGAGACGCCGGAGACCTTCGAGCGCACCGGCAACCGCCGCGACTATTCCGTGCTGCCGCCGGAACCGACCCTGCTCGACCGGCTGACGGAGGCCGGACGCACCGTGCATGCCGTCGGCAAGATCGGCGACATCTTCGCCCACCAGGGCATCGGCCGGCTCACCAAGGCGAACGGCAACATGGCGCTGTTCGACGCGACGCTCCGCATCATGGACGAAGCGGCGGACGGCGATCTCGTCTTCACCAACTTCGTCGATTTCGACATGCTCTACGGCCACCGCCGCGATGTCGCGGGCTACGCCGCCGCGCTCGAGGCCTTCGACCGGCGCCTGCCGGAGGTGGACCGCAAGCTGAAACCCGGCGATATCGTCATCCTCACCGCCGACCACGGCTGCGACCCGACCTGGCGCGGCACGGACCACACGCGCGAGCGCGTGCCGATCATGAGCTTCGGCCCGGGCCTGCGCTCGCGCCTGCTCGAAACCCGCACCACCTTCGCCGACATCGGCGAAAGCGTCGCACGCCATCTCGGCATTGCGCCGGGCCCGCATGGAAGGAGCTTTCTGTGACGAAACCCATGCCCAAGGCGGAGCTGCACTGCCATATCGAAGGCGCGGCCCCGCCGGCCCTCGCCCTTTCCCAGGCGCAGCGCTACGGTATCGACACCTCCGCCTTCATCCGCGACGGCGAATATGCCTGGGAGGATTTCACCAGCTTCGTCGCAAGCTACGACGCAACGGCAAACCTCTTCCGCACGGAGGAGGACTATGCCCTGCTCGCCGAGACCTACCTCACCGGGATCGCCGAAGCCGGCGCCGTCTATAGCGAGCTGATCGTCTCGCCCGACCAGGGGGACGCCGTCGGCATCGGCGCCGATGCCTATATAAGCGGCCTTGCCGAGGGCGCCGAGCAGGCCCGGGCGAGAACCGGCATCGAGACGCGCCTCCTCATCGTCGGCATCCGCCATTTCGGCCCGGAACGGGTGATGAAGGCGGCGGAATATGCCGCCCGCCGGCCGCATCCGCTGATTTCGGGCTTCAACCTTGCCGGCGAGGAGCGCATGCACCGCGTCGCCGATTTCGCGCGCGCCTTCGACATCGCCCGCGATGCCGGCCTCGGCATCACCATCCATGCGGGCGAGCTTTCGGGCGCCTTCAGCGTGCGCGATGCGCTCGACCATGTCCGCCCCACGCGCATCAGCCACGGCGTGCGCGCCATCGAGGACGGCGACCTTGTAAGACGGCTGGCCGACGAGGGCGTGGTGCTGGAAGTCTGCCCAGGCTCGAATATCGCGCTGAAGGTCTTCCCGGACTTCGAGCATCACCCGCTGCGCGCCCTTCACGACGCGGGCGTCCGCGTCACGCTCAATTCCGACGACCCGCCGTTCTTCCACACCTCGCTCGCCCGGGAATACGAGATCGCCTCCTCCGTCATGGGCTTCAGCGACGAGGCGCTGCTCGGCATGACGCGGACCGCGATCGAGGCCGCCTTCGTCGACGAACCGACGCGCCAGAGGCTGCTTTCGCGGCTTTGACGGGCAAGCCGGCTGGGGATGTTGCCGGCCGGGCGCGCTCCACTCTTGCGGCCTTGCGCCGTTCCGTGGAAAAAGAGGCGTTTACTCGTTTTCGGAAGGTTGGCCATGGACGGCGTCACAGTCATCGATCACCCGCTCGTGCAGCACAAGCTGACCATCATGCGCAAGAAGGAGACCTCGACAGGAAGTTTCCGCCGGCTCCTGCGCGAGATCTCCACCCTGCTCTGCTACGAGGTCACGCGCGACCTGGAGCTGACCACCGCGCGCATCGAGACGCCGCTGGAAGAGATCGACGCGCCCGTCCTCGAAGGCAAGAAGCTGGTCTTCGCCTCGATCCTGCGCGCCGGCAACGGATTGCTCGAAGGCATGCTGGAACTGGTGCCGTCCGCCCGCGTCTCCCATATCGGCGTTTATCGCGACCACGAGACGCTGGAGGCGGTCGAATATTTCTTCAAGGCGCCCGACAGCATCGACGAGCGTCTCGTCATCGTCGTCGATCCGATGCTCGCGACGGGCAACTCCGCTATCGCTGCCATCGACACGCTGAAGAGCCGCGGGGCGACGAATATCCGCTTCCTCTGCCTGCTCGCAGCACCGGAAGGCATCAGGAGCTTCCGCGCGCACCACCCGGACGTGCCGGTCTATACCGCGTCCATCGATCGCCAGCTCAACGAGAAGGGCTATATCGTGCCCGGCCTCGGCGATGCCGGCGACCGCATGTACGGCACGAAGTGAGCGGCTGACCGGACAGGGCCTCTGCCCTCTCCTCCGTCATGGTCGGGCTTGACCCGACCATCCACGCCACACCCCCCTCAAGTCACCCTCGGGTCAAGCCCGAGGATGACTTGAGGGGGGGAGCGAGGGTGCACGCGCCATTTACCAAACCGATCGAAGATCGTGGAGAGGGGCGCCGCCGAGCGCCCCTTTTGCCGTCCGTTAGCCGGATGCGTGCTATTTCGGGACAGATCCTCCCGGAGACTGTCCCATGTTCGTTCGCAGCCTTGTCTTTCTCATCGGTTCCGTCGTCGCGGCCGCGGCCTTCGTGCCCGGCGTTGCGACCCGCTATCTCGATGCGACCGCCAAGGCGCCCGAGGCGACGGTGGAGAAGGCGGCCGTGGAGACGGGCAGGAACGCGGCACGCTATACCGGCAACCGCAGCGCCGTCATCAGCGCCGATCCGAGCGGTCATTTCACCGGCCTCTTCGCCATCAACGGCCGCAAGGAGGAGGGCCTGGTCGATACCGGCGCCAGCATGATCGCCATCAACATCTCGACGGCGCAGCGCCTCGGCATCGCCAAGACGGACCTCGATTTCCGCTATGCCGTCGATACGGCGAACGGCAAGGCGCGCGCCGCCTATATCCGCCTCGACCGCGTCGAGATCGGCCCGGTGCGCATGGAGAATGTCGGCGCCATGGTGCTCGACGACAAGGCGCTGTCGGGCACGCTGATCGGCATGAGCTTCCTGAAGGGGCTGTCGTCCTACCGCGTCGAGGGCGGCAAGCTGCACCTCACCCGCTGATGCGCGTCAGGATGTCCGGCGAGGGCACGGGGGCCTCCGGCGCGATCCGGTAGAGCCCGGCAAGCCGCGCCGCGCCCTGCGCCGCGCTCTCCGCATCCGCCGCATGCGCGCGGCCGATCTCCTCGCCCTTCTCCACCGTCGTGCCGAGCGGCAGCAGCCGGTCGAAACCGACACGGTGGTCGATCCCGTCGTCCGGGCGGCTGCGCCCGCCGCCGAGTTCGATGACGGCAAGGCCGAGCCCACGCGTGTCGCAGGCGGCAAGATAGCCGGAATGCGGCGCGATGACCGGCCGGATGACAGGGGCGGGCGCAAGATAGGCCTCCGGTCGCTCCATGAGGTCGGCCGGGCCGCCGAGCGCCTGCACCATGCACCCGAACGTCTCGGCCGCCGCGCCGCTGGCAAGGGCCGTGGCGGCCCGGCCTTCGGCGGCGGCGATATCCCGCTCCAGCCCTGAGAGCACGAGCATTTCCGCCGCGAAGGCAAGCACGATGCGCTCAAGCCGCGTCCCGGCCTTTTCGCCCTTCAGGAAGGCGATGCAGTTGGCGATCTCGACGGCATTGCCGGCGGCATCCGCGAGCGGCTGGTTCATGTCGGTGATGAGGGCGGCGGTCGTGACCCCGGCCCCGTTCGCGACCGCGACCAGCGAGCGGGCCAGCGTCTCCGCCTCGCCGGTCTCCGCCATGAAGGCGCCGTTGCCGACCTTCACGTCGAGCACCAGCGACCGGAGGCCGGCGGCAAGCTTCTTGGAGAGGATGGAGGCGGTGATCAGCGGCACCGAATCGACCGTCGCGGTGACGTCGCGGATGGCATAGAGGCGCTTGTCGGCCGGCGCGAGATCCGCCGTCTGGCCGATGATGGCGCAGCCGACCTCCCGGACCGTGCGGCGGAAGCGCTCGGCGGAGGGCATGATCGTGTAGCCGGGGATCGATTCCAGCTTGTCGAGCGTACCGCCGGTATGGCCGAGGCCGCGGCCGGAGATCATCGGCACGGCAAGCCCGCAGGCCGCCGCGATCGGCGCCAGCATGAGGGAGACATTGTCGCCCACCCCGCCGGTCGAATGCTTGTCGGCGATCGGCCGGTCGATATCCGACCAGTCGAGCACGTCGCCCGAATCGCGCATGGCGAGCGTCAGCGCCACGGTCTCCTCGCGCGCCATCCCATTGAACCAGACCGCCATGGCGAAGGCCGCCACCTGCCCTTCCGAGACGCTGCCATCCGTGAGGCCGGTGACGAAGCGGGCGATCTCCCCGGCGGTGAGGGGCTCGCCGTTCCGCTTGCGGCGGATCGTCTCCTGCGGGAGCATGCTAGTAGCTCGCGGGCGGCGGCGGCGCGGACTGGCCGCCGAGCACGGAGAGGATGTCGCCGAGAAGGCCGGAGGCGCCGAAGCGGAAGGTTTGCGGCGTCGCCCAGCCTTCACCGAGGATCGAAGCGGCGAGCGCGAGGTATTCGCCTGCGTCCGTCACGGTGCGCACGCCGCCGGCCGGCTTGAAGCCGACCGGCTTGCCGCTGTCCCTGATCGCCGTCAGCATGATCTCGGCGGCCGGCAGGGTCGCATTGACGGACACTTTTCCGGTCGAGGTCTTGATGAAGTCGCTGCCGGCGGCAATGGCGAGGTTCGACGCCTTGCGGATGAGCGCCGCATCCTTGATCTCGCCGGTTTCCAGGATGGTCTTGAGACGCACCGGCGGCGTGCAGGCGGCCTTGACCGCCGCCACCATCTCGCTCACCGCCGTCGCGTTGCCGGCGAGGAAGGCACGATAGGGGATGACGAGGTCGATCTCGTCAGTGCCGTCGGCGATCGCCTGCTGCGTCTCCGCCAGCACGTCCTCGACCGCAAGGCCGCCGGAGGGGAAGTTGACGACGGTCGCGATCTTCACCGCGTGGCCCGCGCCGAGGATGCCCCGCGCCTGCGCCACGAAGCGCGGCCAGATGCAGATGGCGGCCGTGTTTCCGAAACGCGTCTGCGCCTGGGCGCAGAGCGTGTCGATGGCGGCGGCATCGCAGGTGTCGGTGAGGTCCGTCAGGTCGAGCAGCGAGAGCGCCTTCTGCGCGGTGGCCTTGATGCTGTCCTCATGCATGGTCTTCGTCTCCGCCCGCAATCATTTCGGCAAGGATCGCGGCAAGCCGCTTCCCGCCGATCGGGGCCATGTCCTTGGTTTCGTGATGGCTGAGTTCGCCGCCCGTCATGCCGGCACCGAAATTGGTGATGACCGAGGCGGCGGCGACCTTCAGGCCGAGATGGCGGGCGATCAGCACTTCCGGCACGGTCGACATGCCGACGGCATCGGCGCCGAGGACGCGCGCCATGCGGATCTCCGCCGGCGTTTCGAAGTTCGGTCCCGAGAACCACATATAGACGCCGGAGGACAGCGGGATGGCCAGTTTTGCGGCTGCCCTGTCCATGCGCGCGGCAAGGTCCGCGTCATAGGCATTGGTCATGCCGACGAAGCGGTCGTCGCTGTCGATGCCGATCAGCGGATTGGCGCCTGAAAAATTGATGTGGTCGGAAATGCGCATGACCGAGCCGGGCGGCATGTCCTCGCGCAGCGAGCCTGCCGAATTGGTGAGGATGAGCGACGTGATGCCGAGCCCCTTCAGCACCTCGATGGGCGGACGCATGGCATTGGCGTCGCCGCGCTCGTAATAGTGCACGCGGCCGGACAGCACGATGACCGGCACCGCGCCGAGCGTGCCGATGACCATTTCGCCGGCGTGTCCCGAGACGGAACTGACGGGAAAGCTCGGCAGGTCCGAATAGGGTATGCACAGCGGGTTCTCGACGGCCTCGACAAGCGAACCGAGGCCGGAGCCGAGCACGATGCCGTAGCGCGGCAGGACGCCGCCGAGGCGGGCGCGAAGGAGTTCTGTCGTTTCCGCACTCATCCGATCACATCCGTTGCAAAGCCGTGCGGCAGCAATTCTTCCATGGTCATGGTCTTCTTCACCCCGGTCTCGTCGCACAGGTAGATCGGCGTCCTGGCGGTGGCGAATTCCGCGATCTTCTGCCGGCAGCCGCCGCAGGGCGGGCAGAGCGGCAGCTTCTCGGCGATGACGGCCATTTCGACGATTTTTTTGTTGCCGGCCATGATCATGTGACTGATGGCGGTCGGCTCGGCGCACCAGCCCTGCGGGAAGGACAAGTTCTCGATATTGGCGCCGGTATAGATATTGCCGTCCTCGGCGCGGATCGCCGCGCCGACGGGGAATTTCGAATAGGGCGCGTGCGCGAAGGCCATCGCGGCGCGCGCCGCCTCGAAGAGGTCGTGGGACATTTTCAGCGCTCCTTGACGTAGGGCACGCCGCCGGCCTTCGGCGGAATGGCCTTGCCGATGAAGCCTGCAAGCAGGATCACCGTCAGGATATAGGGCAGCGCCTGCATGAACTGTACCGGCACCCTGCCGATCAGCGGGAAGGCGTAGCCCTGGTAGCGGATGGCGAAGGCATCGAGGAAGCCGAAGAGCAGGCAGGCGAAGAGGATGTTCTTCGGCCGCCACTTGGCGAAGATGAGGGCCGCGAGCGCGATATAGCCCTTGCCCGCCGTCATGCCCTTGGTGAAGCCGGCATTGGCGGCAAGCGAAAGGTAGGCGCCGGCAATGCCGCACAGGATGCCGCAGCAGATGACGGCGCGGTAGCGCAGCCAGATCACAGAGATGCCGGCCGTATCGACCGCACCCGGATTCTCGCCGACGGCGCGAAGGCGAAGGCCGAAGCGCGTGCGGTAGAGGATCCACCAGCTCGCCGGCACCATCAGGAAGGCGAGATAGGTCAGCGGCGAATGGCCGGAGAGCAGTCCCGAATAGAGCGGACCGAGGATCGGCACCTCGCGCACCGCATCGGCAAACGGCAGCGTGATCCGCCCGAAGCGGCCGTCCTCCGTCAGCGCCGGCGTGCGCCCGCCCTGGCGGAACCAGGCCTCGCCGAGGATGACCGTGGAACCGGCGACGACGAAGTTGATGGCGACGCCCGAGACGATCTGGCTGCCGCGCTGGGTGATCGAGGCATAGCCGTGCACCAGCGAGAGCAGCACCGAGACGAGCACGGCGGCGAAAAGCCCCATCATCACGGATTGGCTGATATAGGCGACGCAGCCGGCCGCGAAGGCCGCGCCCAGCATCTTGCCTTCGAGCCCGATGTCGAAGACGCCGGCCCGTTCGGTGAAGAGGCCGGCAAGCGCGGCAAGGATCAGCGGCGTCGAGAGGCGGACGGTCGACTGGGCCAGCTCGATGAAGACCTGAAAGAAATCCATTGATATCAGGCTCCCTTGGTGGCGGCGACGTCGCGCGTCTTCGGCGACAGCCCGAGGACGAGGCGCGTGATGGCCGGGCGGAACATGTGCTCGAGCGCGCCGGCAAACAGGATGACGAGACCCTGGATGATGACGATCATGTCACGCGAGATGGATGGCATCTCGAAGGAGATTTCGGCCCCACCCTGGTAGAGCATGCCGAAGAGCAGCGCCGCGGGAATGATGCCCGCCGGATGCGAGCGGCCCATCAGCGCCACGGCGATGCCGACGAAGCCCGCGCCCTGCACGAAGTCGAGCTGCATGCGGAACTGCTCGCCCATGATCGGGTTCAGCGCCATCATGCCGGCCAGCCCGCCCGAGATCATCATGGTGATGACGATGATCTTCGCCTCCTTGATGCCGGCATAACGCGCGGCGGCGGGGCTGTGGCCCATGGTGCGCATCTCGTAGCCGAGCCGCGTGCGCCAGATCAGCACCCAGACGCCGAAGGCGGCAAGAAGCGCCAGCAGGAAGGAGATGTTGAACGGCGCCGTGCCGACGGAAAGGCCGAAGATCGACATCAGCCAGTCGAGCTTGGGCAGCTGGCCGCCGGCATCGAAGGTGCGGGTTTCCAGCGACATGGAGCCGAGCGGCTTGAACACCTTGTTGAGCAGATAGTTCATCAGGCTGGCGGCGATGAAGTTGAACATGATCGTCGTGATGACGATATGGCTGCCGCGCCTGGCCAGCAGCCAGCCGGGGATGAGCGCCCAGAGCGCGCCGAAGAAGGCGGCGCCGAGGATCGCGATCGGGAAGACGAGATACCAGGGCAGCGTATGGTCGAAGGACAGGCAGGCGAGCGCCACGCCGATGCCGCCGATATAGGCCTGCCCCTCGCCGCCGATGTTGAACAGGCCGCAATGGAAGGCGACGGCCACGGCAAGGCCGGTGAAGATGAAGGTGGTCGTATAGTAGAGCGTGAAGCCGATATATTCGCCGCGGCCGAAAGCCCCGTTGATCATGTGGTAGGCGGCTTCCAGCGGGCTTTCGCCGACGATGAGCACGACGAGGCCGGAAATCAGGAAGGCGACGGCGAGGTTGACGAGCGGGATCAGGCCGTATTCGGCCCAGCCGGGCAGTTTCGCGTGCGGGACACTCATTCCGCGGCCTCCTTCCGGCCTTCCACCCCGGCCATCAGGAGGCCGAGTTCTCCTTCGGTGGCATCGGGCGTGCGCTCGCCGACGACGCGGCCGGCGAACATGACCAGGATGCGGTCGGACAGCGCGCGGATCTCGTCCAATTCGACCGAGACGAGCAGCACCGCCTTGCCCTGGTCGCGCATCTCGATGATGCGCCTGTGAATGAACTCGATGGCGCCGACATCGACGCCGCGCGTCGGCTGGCCGATGACCAGCACGTCCGGGTCGCGCTCCATCTCGCGCGCCAGCACGATCTTCTGCTGGTTGCCGCCGGAGAAATTGGCGGTCTTCAGCCGCGGGTTCGGCGGGCGGATGTCATAGGCGGCGATCTTCTCCTCCGCATCGGCGCGGATGGCGTCGATGTCGAGCAGCATGCCCTTGCGGTACTTCGGATCGTCGTGGTAGCCGAGGATGGCGTTCTCGCTTTCCTCGAATTTCAGCACGAGGCCGACATGGTGCCGGTCCTCCGGCACATGGGCGAGGCCGCGCTTGCGCAGCTCGGCCGGGTCGGCATGGCCTGTGACGTCGATGGGCTTGCCGTTCAGCAGTACGGTGCCGGATTTCGCGCGGCGGATGCCGGAGATCGCCTCCAGCAGCTCCGACTGGCCGTTGCCGGCAACGCCGGCAATGCCGACGATCTCGCCGGCGCGGATGTCGAAGGAGACGTCGTCGACCATGGTCACGCCGCGGCTGTCGCGCACGGTGAGGTTCTTCACCGAGAGCTTGACGTCGGCAGGCTTCGCCTCGCCCTTTTCGACGCGCAGCAGAACGCGGCGGCCGACCATCAGCTCGGCCAGCTCCTCCACCGAGGTTTCCTTCGTCGTGCGCGTCGCCACCATCTCGCCGCGGCGCATGACGGAGACCTCGTCGGTGATCGCCATGATCTCGCGCAGCTTGTGGGTGATGAGGAGGACGGTCTTGCCCTCGGCCTTCAGCTGCTCGAGGATGCGGAAGAGGTGGTCGGCCTCGGCCGGCGTCAGGACGCCCGTCGGCTCGTCGAGGATGAGGATATCGGCCCTGCGGTAGAGCGCCTTCAGGATTTCCACGCGCTGCTGGATACCGACCGGCAGTTCCTCGATGACGGCGTCCGGATCGACCTCCAGCGCATATTCCTTCTCCAGCCGCTTCAGCTCGGCGCGCGCCTTGGTGATGCCGGCATTGAGGATCTGGCTCTCTTCCGCGCCGAGCATGATGTTCTCCAGCACGGTGAAATTCTCCACCAGCATGAAATGCTGGTGCACCATGCCGATGCCGGCGGCGATCGCCGCGTTCGGATCGCGGATATCGGCCTTCCGGCCGTCGACGAGGATGTCGCCATGGTCGGCCTGGTAGAAGCCGTAGAGGATCGACATGAGGGTGGATTTGCCGGCGCCGTTTTCGCCGATGATGCCGTGAATGGTACCCTTGCGGACCTTCAGGTTGATGTTCCGGTTGGCGTGGACGAGGCCGAAGCTCTTGTCGATGCCCTGCAGTTCGATTGCCAATTCGCTCATGACGATCCACTCTTACGGGGATTTGAGGCCGACGGGCCTTTCGGCCGACCGGTCTTAGTCTTGTTGCTTCCGCCGCCCTTGTCCAGTCCGATTGCGGGCCCGGGCCTCTACCGCTATAGCTCCTGTCGCCCGGCATTCGGCCGAGGAGGAAAGCCATGACCATGCCCGACCGCCCCGACGAGACCGGGGCCGACCGCCTCGCCCGCCTGGAGGAACACGTCGCCCATCAGGCCAACACGATCGAGGAGCTTTCCGACCAGCTCGCCGAGCAATGGCGCGTGGTCGAGCAACTGCGGTCGAAGCTCGACCGGCTGACGGAACGGTTCCTCGCGCTGGAAGAGGGCTCTCTCGACGCCCCGGCCATCACCCGCCCGCCGCATTACTGAAGCACGTCCAGCAGGCGCGCACCGGTTTGCCTGCGCAAGGCAAGCCGGGATCCGGGAAGACGGAATCGGCCCGTCTGCGCGATGCAAACGGGCCGTCGCTGCCGCTTAGTAGGGGCAGGTCTCGTCCGACATGTAGTCGTGCACCTTCACCGTGCCGGCGATGATGTCGGCGCGGGCCTTGTCGACCGCGGCCTTCATTTCCGGGGTGATGAGCGGCGCGTTGTTCTCGTCCATGGCGACGTCGACGCCGTTCTCCTTGAGGCCGAGCACGTTGACGCCGGGCTGGAACGTATCGTTCTTGGCGGTGATGAACGCATCGTAGACGGCGACGTCGACGCGCTTGACCATCGAGGTCAGCACCTTGCCCGGATGCAGGCCGTTCTGGTTGGAATCGACGCCGATGCCGAGCTTGCCCGCATCGACGGCCGCCTGGAGGACGCCCACGCCCGTGCCGCCGGCCGCGTGATAGACCACGTCGGAGCCCTGGTCGAACTGCGACTTGGCGATCTCGCCGCCCTTGACCGGGTCGTTCCAGGCATCCGGCGTCGTGCCCGTATAGGCTTCGAGCACGTTCATGTCGGAGCCGAGCGACTTGACGCCGCCGATATAGCCGCAGGCGAACTTGTGGATCAGCGGGATATCCATGCCGCCGACGAACGAGACGGTCTTCGTCTTGGACGCCATGCCGGCGAGGATGCCGGCGAGCCAGCCGCCCTCTTCTTCCTTGAAGACGACCGAACGGACATTCGGCTTGTCGACGACCATATCGATGATGGCGAACTTGGTGTCCGGATATTCGGCCGCGACCTTCTCGAGCTGGGCCGCCCAGGAGAAGCCGGCCATCACGATCGGGTTGTTGCCGTCGCTGGCGAAGCGCCGGAGCGCCTGCTCGCGCTGGGCGTCATTGGCGATTTCGAAGTCGCGATATTCGATACCGGTCTCGGCCTTGAACTTCTCCGCGCCGTTATAGGCTGCCTCGTTGAACGACTTGTCGAACTTGCCGCCGAGGTCATAGATGATCGCCGGCTTGATGTCCGCGGCAAACGCGCTTGCCGACATGGCGGCCGTGGCAAGAAGGGTGAGAAGGGTTTTTTTCATTGTGCAGCCCTGTTCGCTATTGGTTTTATAGGGACCTTCCGCGTGGGCGCCCGAAAGGCGCGCAACGGAGCCACCGACCCGTTCCCTTGGGTCAGGCTGGCGGCATCCTTGCACGGCTCCGGGAAAAATTCACCAGAAATTTTTCAACTGGTAAAAAATAGAAGCCGCCGCGAAAGCCCTTCGCGGCGGCGCGCATCCTTCTGAAAATCCTGCGAAATCAGCCGATGGCGCAGGAAACGCCCGTGCCCCGCAGGCCGCAATAGCCGCCCGGGTTCTTGGCAAGATATTGCTGGTGCACATCCTCGGCGAAGTAGAACGGCCCGGCCTCGGCGATCTCGGTGGTGATCCTGTCGGTGCGTCCCGCCGCCGTCAGCGCGGCCTGGTAGGCGTCGCGCACGCGGCGCGCGGTCGCAAGGTCCGCCGCGTCGTCGAGATAGATCGCCGAGCGGTAGGTGGTGCCGATATCGTTGCCCTGGCGCATGCCCTGGGTCGGGTCGTGCGCCTCGAAGAACGCCTTCAGCAGCGTCTCCAGGCTCACCTCGGCGGGATCGTAGACGACGCGCACGACCTCGGCATGGCCGGTCAGGCCCGTCGTCGTCTCGTGATAGGTCGGGTTGGGCGTGAAGCCGCCGGAATAGCCGGCCGCCGTCACATGGACGCCCGGGATCTTCCAGAGCAGCCGCTCGGCGCCCCAGAAACAGCCCATGCCGAGCAGCACGGTCTTGAAACCGTCCGGATAGGGGCCTTCCAGCGGCCGGCCGTTGACGAAGTGGGTCTTGGACGTCGGGATGGGTTCGGCGCGGCCTGGCAGGGCTGCGCCGGGCGCGGGCATGACGGTCTTCTTGTTGAACATGTCGATCAGGAACATTTCTGGCCTCCTGGCCGGTTGGGCAATTCCAGCGAAGGTGCAAAGCGTCTGGCTTGGCGGCACCTGCGCGAAAAGGCGTGTTTCAGGCGGTGAAGCGGCCCGCGACGGGCGGGCGCCGGTAGGCGATCACCCAGAAGAACAGCGAGACGGCGAGCAGGACGACAAAGGCCGGCTGCGAGAGCACCCACATGGCCGCCGGATCCCAGGCATAGGGATGGAGGTTGCGCATGATGCCGTCGGCGACGAGCGCGATCGTGTCCGGGCTGGCCGTGCTCCAGGCGACGGCCAGCGGCGTCAGCACCGGCTCGGAGGCCGAAACCGACTGGATCGCATCGATCGTGCCCGCCATGACGGCGACGACAAGAGCAACGAGGCTGATGGCCTTCAGGATGAACCGTATCATCGCGCACTCTCCAGATATCGCCCGCGCAAGCCCAAATCCGCTCCGCTTCATTCCTGCCTATAGATAGGAAGACGTCCAGCCCTGCGCAATCCTTCGCCCGAACCCGAACATCCTTCAAAAATCTGTCAGAAAGCGGTTGATCCCGCCGCAAACCTCGGTATATATCGCGCCGTCCCGCCGGAATGGAAACAGGAAAGCGGTCCGCGCCGGATTGACCGTCGGCTGCGAGCGGACGGACAGGTGGCCGAGTGGTTGAAGGCGCACGCCTGGAACGCGTGTATAGGGGAAACTCTATCGAGGGTTCGAATCCCTCTCTGTCCGCCATTAACCATTGATTTTCCTGCATATTTTTAGATTTGTTCCGGCCTTTGCCATGCCTGTACCCATGTTTATTTTTTGATGAAAATTCTACTTTTGGGCAAAGAAAAACCCGCCCTTTCAGGCGGGTCTCTGCGTCAACAGGAAACACCACCTATTTGAAATCGCGGGCGATGCAGACAAAGCAGGAATCGTGATTGATGCTGACCCGCCACTGCCCGCCATGGAGGCCCTGCATAAGCTCTGCGAGGTAGTTGGCGACGGATGTCACTTCATCGGCCGCAAGTGAGCTAGTGAGCAACTGTGAGGCAAGGGATGCCGGTATAGCCGGCCGGGGAGAAATCGCCTTCATGCCGTTGCCTCGTCGAGATAATGCAGGGCGGAGCGCAGCGCGTTCTTGGCTACCGGATCTATCTGGTCGCCATCATCAATCGCAAACCGGATCGCCGCTTTGACGCCCTCGATGCTGGTTGTCGGGATGACATTTCTCAGGAGCTTTTGCTCAACCGCCCCGTACGTTTCAGCAACGTAACGCTCCTCATTCTGTCGAAAATCGTCGTCCTCGGGGATGGCGCAAAACGCTTTCGTTGCCTCCCTGTATTCGTTGAGTGCTGCAAGAAGCGGATCAACCGGGGGCAGATCATCAGCGTCGGGCAAGCGCAGTTGCGAGTAGACGCCTCGGCAGTCAATGGTGACCCGCTCCACGCTCATCTCTGGATCGTCGCGCAGAGTTTGAGCAATCCTGCGGCCAAGCCGGCTGATCGTCTGCATGGGGAATTCCCCGAGACGGGGACTGTCTTCCTGGAGCATCCCGAAGCCTACGGCGTATTCGTAGCCGGCAGGGAGGATGTATCCGAATTCGGCGTCTCCGGTATCGGCAAGAGCCTGAGACAGTTCCTTACCGAGGCGACGAGCCTTCGTCCAAGGATGCTCTGGCACAGCAGGTTCCAGTGCCGCGAGATAACTCCCGACAACCGTGTACTTGTTTACAGTGTTGAGGAAGCCTACGAGATGGCCTTTGGTCGCATGGTTCGCGACCATGTCGGAAACGATCATGTTGAGAAGAGTGCTATTTCCTAACGTCGGGTACTTGCCTAAAAAGGTGATGAACTCCTCGCCACATTTCTTGCCGAAATCGGCGTCGTCGCGGTAGCTTCCGCGACCTTCGATGTCAGCCCAATAGTCATAACCGCCTCCTTTCTTCCGCTTTTTGATGAAACTCAGCGTGCTGACGGCTGGCGTCTGAATGCGCGGCGTGTCGTCAGAATCTTGCGAGAACTGGCGCTCTGCCGTCTCCGCCGCCTCCGCAGTGGCGGAAAGCATTGTCGCAATGCTCTGCTCCACACGGATATCGTCCTGAGAGAGACGTTCAGGCGTCTTCGTGCTATTGGATCTAGTAGCCATGATCGAAATCCTACTTTCGGTTAGGGTTAGGGCCGAACAGGAGCGCCAACTCTTGCTCGGCTCGCATATTTCGTATATGCGGTATATTCAAAATCGTCAATAACGCATATGTGAAATATTAACTATGGGTAGACCGCCGGAATTTCCGACCAAAAAGCTTGTTGGCTTTGACCAAGAAATGCTCGACGCGCTGGATGAGTATCGTGCGAGACAAAAGCCAATTCCTAATCAGTCAGAAGCCATCCGATCTATCTTGCGGCAGTGGCTGAAGGACAATGGCTTCCTTAAATCGTCGTAACGTCCGAGTTTATTTCCACAGGGTGGTGTCTCAGACTGGTTGAGGTTGCACCGTGTACCGTCATACTCGGCAAATCCGTGCAACATGGAGACCACCGTTTTACGGAGCGGGTCTGACTGGGACATTGTCACCGCACTAAAGGATATGGGGAATTGAGAGTTTTCCACGCCTCACCTCGCCGCTGGCTCGCAGTCGGCGTCCTGCTCGCTGCCATGTTGCTGATCGGACTGACGCTGGGCCTGCCATGAGGAAGCAATTAACTCTGAAGGCGACCATCGCCATTCCCTACATCTTGATGGCCCCCCATGCTGGTGCGCAGGATTACAGGCCAGTTCACTTCTCCGCCCCTAATGAGCAGGAAGTGTACGACCTTCTGATGCACGCAAACGTGGCTTACTTCGGCTACCGGTGCAAAGTTTCAGAGGGCAGCTATGGCGACGACCTGCTTTCCCATGCACTGAAGCTCTCGAACGAAACCGGTGTGGATGCACGCGTTTTCAGCGCCATTCAAAGCCTAAGCGAGTGGCAGTTTACGGCGGCCTATCCGGAATTTGACGATGACACACCGGGAAGTGCGGCATGCTCATCACTTCATTCAACGCCGGCATTCCACGAAATGACATTGATGCATGACAAGGTGGCAGGCTGAGTTGCGGCTTGCGCGCTACCGGCGCCTCTGCCAGCATGGGGCGATGGCCCAACGATCTATCCTACGCCAAAAAGACATGGAACGCCTGATCAAGGCGGCCGAGAACACCGGGGCAGTTGTCCAGGTGGACATGAAGACAATGATCGCGACCATTTATCCCGCGGTCAAAGAATCGAAGAAAGCTCCTCAGACCATTATACCCGCTCACCTGCTTTCCGGCGTTCGGCTTGCCCGAGACGGCAAGGAGAATTGGGACGATTGATCCCTTGACTCAAGCGTGCATCGTGCCAGTCTACACGTCTGAGGCGTGGGAGTGCGGCATGAGGGCGAACTTGGTTTTGGCGATGTTGCTGGCCTTGGGAACGGGCGACACAAAGGCAGAAGAAATGTTCTCCGCGAACAAAAAGCCCATCTCCAATTTACATGAGTTTTGGGAACTGTCCGTCACTGCGAAAACCGATGTCTTGGATATTAGATCGTTCTCGGTTAATCGAGGCTGCCATACCGAAGTGCCTAGATTCCCCTTGGTTTTGAAATTAGGCCAAACCGCACAGCTAGGCGTCATACCTTGTGACCCAATTGAGCTGACGATTGAAACGCAGCAAGGTGGCTACAACGTTTCTTGGGATACTGGCGATTATTCGGATCGTGATTTCATCGCAAGAAAGGCTCAGGTGACGACTTTCCAGAATGGTTTCGTGTCTTCCTATTGGGTGCTGTATGCCACAAACATCGGAGAGCAAGCCGAGTTGCGCTCGTTTGTGGTGAATAAAGGACAATGCTCTACAAAAGCGAGAATTATGTTGAAGGAAACCCCAAACTCGGAATTTAAGCTGGATTTTGGAGACCGGTATGGGGTGGCTCTATTCAACTGCAATCCCTTGTCTTTAACAATCAATTCAACCCGTGGCACAAGTACGTTTACTTGGGATCAGTAGCGAGGCGTTTTCGCACATAATCACTGTTAATGATCATTATCACCTTCACGCTGCCGCTAGCTCCCTTGCCATCCTCATAAACCTCTGCGCCTGGCGATAGGTAATCCCGCTCTTCTCCTCCACCCAAACACGGAAATGGCCGTGCGGTAGCTTGGCCTTGACCGCGAGGAGTTCGGCGCCCATCGCTGCCATCTTCTCGTCCGATACGCGCTCATAGCGCTGGGGGAGCCGTACAGCGGCTTTCTGGGGTTTCGGCGGTGAGAATGCCGCCGGGCTGTAAAGGCGATTGTGGGCCTCTCTGGCAGCGTTCTGGTGGGGAGTGGATAGACCGTGGAACTGCCGTACCGTCATCCCGAGACCAAAGGCCAGTTCAGCATCCGCTCGTCTCTGCCGGTTCGGCATCTTACGGATCGCCCTGATCTGCCAGTTGTTGAGATGGCGCATCACGCCAACGCCTTCAACTTCCACCTCGGTCAAAGCAGGCATTCAATTCTCCCGATATGGAAAAAGGCCGAGCCCTGAAAACTCAGGGCTGGCCTCTATTGTTGAGCCAGTACATCCGTGGTCTCGCGTAACTATGTAACAGTTTGGCCGGAGATTTCAAACCATGACAAGTGTGATGGCCGGATCATCCGCCGGCAACCGTGCTGCCAGCAATGGTGCCGACGATATCCATGTGCCATTTTCCTTGCGGCATTTCGGCCTCAAGCTCGTAGTTCAGGGCGTTCACGATCCATTTGCCGTTTGCCGGTTCAATGTCGCTCTTGACCTCGATTTCGCCCTGAAATTTGACCGCAGGATTGAAAGCGGACTTCAAGATGATCTGCTGTTGATTGAACAACGGATAGCCAATCAATCCGGTCTGCGGCGAGATGAGCACGGTCTCGCCTTCCCGCTTGTCACCCGGATTGTTGATCGCGAGGACGTTCCGCTCCATGACCCAGACGATGCCGGCGTCACGCGCAATCGCCGTGGCCTGCTGCACGAGAGAGCCTGCATAATAGGGATTAGCGAGCTTTGCGGTGACTCCGTTGTTCTCGAACGACATTCCGAGCTGCCCTGCGATCTGAGACATCATCCCGGCGACATCTGCCGAGCCGCGGATGCTGAGCGGCGTAGCTGGCTTCACCTGATGAAAATAGCCGGTCTTTGCCTCAACCAAGAAAGCGACCTGCGGCATCGCCGTGGCGTCGACCATCGCATGGTAGATGTTTCCTTCAAAGACCACATGCATGCCCGAAACATCATCGCCGGCAGTGACCGTAACGCGATTATCGAGGGTTTGTTGAAAGCGGGGCCCGACATTGGACAACTGGTTCATCACGTCGAGCGGCAGGCCGAAGATGGCCATCCGGAAGTTGTTGATCTGCTGACCGCCAACCACCGTGCCGCTGCACGAGGTGCGTAGTCCTGCGGCGGAATAGGAATTGCCGCCGCCTTCAAAGCTGCCGGTCGCTAGAGTGAAGGTGACCTCAATGCGTTTCTGTGAGAAAGCCATCGTCAATCCTATAGTTCGGGAAAGCGCCTGTTCTAACCCTGTACGTCCGCCGTGAAGCTGCTGCTGAGCGTGATTGAATCGCCGGGACTGGTCACTAGGCCAGTAAGCTTGAGGTACTGGGTGTCTGCACCGCTCATATCGACAGTTGCGTTGCCGAAAGCAACACCACCGCTTACCCCATTGAGCCGCGTTTCAAGCTCGACACGTTGTGATGCCGCACCACGCGCATACATGTAAAACTCAGCGATCCATTGCCCGGTAAACGAACCCGGAATCGTGATGGAAGCTACGCTTGTCCCTGAGGCATCCAAATTCGTTGTGCCGATCCTGAATCTGAGAAACTTATCCGCCCCGGTTCCGCTCACGCTTCCAGCGGCCCGGATAAAGACGGCCTTCCCGACGTAGTTGGACGAAGGTGGACCTTTCCATTCGCCCGCATTGAGCGTGAACGACGCAAGGAACGTCTCGACACCGCTCGAATTGGCAACTGTTCCCGGAACAATGGACCTATCCGCAGTGATGGTGGAAATCGCCTTTGCGTAGCGAGGGCTGGCCGTGGATGACTCCCGCCGCACGATGTTGCGGGTATTCGCGTCTGCCGTCCCGTCGTTGTAGTTGATGCCGGGATCGTCCTGAAGGTCGCCGCCGGGAGCCTCCCAAATGGCGGTTTCATTATTCGAGAATATGGCCGTCGAATCTACATGCGCGCGGGCATTGGCCCCGATCTCAAGCCCGATGAAGAAATCATCGATGTCGGCATTCACATGACCTGTGCAACCTTCCCGCACGGTGATGCCGCGACCGGTTCCACTGCCCCGCAGGATCGGCATATCGCCAGCAATCGGGTTTCCATTGGTCTCATCCATCCCGTAACCGATTGCGTGATAGACGTTGAACAGCTCCTGAATGCACGCATTGGAGCCTGCGCCCGCCCCCATGTCGAAGATGCCGCCCGAAACATAGAGGCTGCAACGCCGCTGAGCATCGATGCCGTTTGCGCCGGCAAAATCGAAATGCACGTTGTCGGTCACAAGGATCGTGTCCTCAACAGCCGCAAGCTGCGTTCGCGTCCAGTTGACAAAGGCAACGTCCTTCACCTTGAATTTCGCGCCAGAAACGCCGCGAATTCCGATGGTTGTTGCTGCCGTGCCGTCGAAAATCGCAGTTGGCACGTTCGGATGGCCACCAACGTCCGGCCCTTTGATTTCAATGAGCAATTCGCTTGAAAGACCGAAGGGGATAGTAGCGACAACAGCCGACGCATCCGTATAGGTGCCATCGGCTGACTGAACGATCCATTTGCCTCGCAGCACTGGCCCGTAGAAGGCGATATCGTTAAGGGCGCTTTGGAGCGTGGCCTTCGGCTCTCCGTCTCCAAGTCCATCATTCGTATTATCGCCCGCCGGGTCCAGGTAGATGACGTTCGTGTCTGCGCGCTCGTTCGTGACGTGCCAAACGTTGCTGCCACGAAGGACGCGGCCGGGACCGCTATGCTTGACGCTATGGAAATTCGCAATGGATTCGGTCGTGAGAAAGTCAGCGTCGGGCCATGCTACCTCACCGCCGGTCACGTCCGCCCATGTGACGACCTTTTGAACGGCAACTGTGTCGTCCTCCGACCCATCTCCGATGGCCCCCTGCATATAAGGCGTGACGGCCAATTCATCCACGGCCCACCAACGTCCATCGTTCTGGAACTTCAGATCATAGGAAGGCTCTGTATCGACGACCTTGTAAAAGGCACCTCCAATCAATGTGGAGAGATCGCCGGGGGTCGGGTCGTATGCCTCGACATAAACGCGATCGACTTCCGCAGGGATCACCGCAAGATCGGCTTCACGGAACGACGGAATGCGATAGACGCCCGTCGTGATTGTCATCACGTCATCGACAGCCAGCCCCGAATCCGCGATGCCCCGACCATTCGTAGTAGAGAAGACGGCTATGTTGTCCACGACAGAAGAACTAGGACCAATCACCGTCCCGGTGGAGATCGGGCCAATCGTTGTGCCGTTAACGCGCGCAAAGATGCCGGTAGAAGTGAACCAGATATCCCCGTCTTGCGGGTTGTTTGGCGCGACACCGACGCTGATCGCAAATCCTGCACCAGCCGCCGTGGAAGCAGTCGTGATGAGAGGACCCGACATTGTGTCGCCGGCACGGTTTACCGGCGTGAAGCCAAGCTCGTCCTGCTTGGACGAAAAGGCAAAGTTCCACTGTGCGGGCGTCGGTACGTAGGCGTACGACCAACCTGGAGAAGTGCCCATGGCTGCTACCTATCTAATCAAAACAGAGGAGTAACGATGACGCCGCCGGGGGCTCCGTTGCCACCGTTACGATTTGGTCCGGCATCGAGATTGTTGGCCGATCCGCCGCCACCAGCGCCGAAGCCGCTGCCCCACGCGGCGCTCGTGTTAGACGAGCCATTGCCACCAGCACCATAAGGACCGCTTGCACCGAGCCCACCATGGCCGATGACGACAGAATTAATGCCCGCAGTGCCTGGACCGCCCGACATGCCTTCGATATTCAAATCGCCGTCAACTCCGGTGCCACCTGTTGCATAGGTCGTGAAGGCATAGCCGTTGGACAGGACGACAGCGCCACCATCCCCGCCGGTCGCAGAGCACACGCTGCCGAAGCTTGACGTCCCGCCGTTGGGGCCTGCCCCCGTGCCACCTACACCTCCAGCGCCAATGGTGACTGCATAACTGGCGCTCGGCCCGACGATCAGCTTTCTGGCAATCCCGCCCGCGCCGCCGCCCCCGCCGATACGGATTTCACCGACACCAGGCGTTGCGCCGCCACCACCAGCGCCGCCGGCCCCAACAACGATCACGTCAAGCGCTCGGCATCCGGTAGGCGTCGAATAGGTCTGGTTGGCCGTGATGTAGACGGGAGCGCCAAGGACGTATTGCGACGAGGTTTGCAAGACCAGCGGCACCCAGTTCGCGCCGCCGCTGTTCGGATTCGTGGTGTTGTCGTCCACGGTGTTGAGGTAGAGGGTGTTCCCCGAGTTGGCGATGACGATTGCGCCCTGCGGATAGCCACCGATGGCGGTCGAGAAGTCGCTATCGTACGGCACAGCGCCGCCCGCACCTTGCCAGCGCGACCACTGCGTAATCTGGCGAAGGATGCCGTTGAAGTCTTGGCCGAACGGGGGAACGCCGCCAGCGCCGACAGGCAGGAAGGTCATAGGCGGGAAGCCAGTGGTGAGCGAAGCCGCACCGTCTTGAATGCCGATCTGGGAGGCTTCGGGGATGGTTCGGATGTACGAGCCGCTTGCGCTGTTGCCAAACGGGATCGGGAACCGAGCCGGAAGGTCGGAGATTTTCATGGATTATGCTCCACAGTTGGGGAAAGGAACCGCGAAGCGGCATGGACAAAAAGGGTGCCGGCCCGGCTTCCAGTTGTCGTGAAAGGCTGTCCGGCTGCCGCTGTTGTCGCGCACACCTGCGGCTGGTGCGCCCGTGCAAAGGATAACACGGGGAAACTCGCGAGGAATTTGAGCACCACCCCGCCGCCCCAGGAAGCGGTGGCGGCGGGGTGGTTGTGACGCTGGCCCTGCTCCCACCTTACGATGGAGACAGCGAGAGACTGTCCAGCTGCGGCGGTTCTCTCGGACACCGTCCGCTGGTCCGCCCATACGCGAAAGCGATGAAAGCGCACGGGGACTACCATGATCACACCTCCGGCAGCGGCGCGTCTGCGTCCGCTGTCAGGGCGTGGAATGCCTTCTTCCAAGGGTCGATGATGTGGGCGACCTCTGGCGAATTGATCGATTGTCCCGCTCCGGGGATCACATCAAGCGGATTGTTCAGAAGGCGTTCGCGACGGCGCTTCTCTTCCGATGGGGGCCATGAGGTGTCGCGACTGTTGAGAAACACGAGGACAGCGAGGTCCGGCCCAAGCTTTTCCAGCGCGTCACGAACGCGGGACTCGATCTCAGCCGCTTTCGTCACCATCAACGCCGACGCGGCGTTTTCAACCCGGGTGACGGCCGATTCCAGAACACGTTCTGCGTTCTCGACCGACGTTTCCAGGCTAAGACGGGCCTGCTGGGCTGCTGCCATGATTTCTTCGGCGTCAGCAAGACGCTGCTGGGCTGCCTTCAGATCAGTATCAAGCAGATCAGCGCCGTCGATGGCCCTCTGAGCGGCACGCTGCGCGCGATTGTCGATAAGCTCGGAGACTTTCGCCGTGGCTTGGTCTATCTCGTGGTTGAGATCCCAAGTGCGCCTCTCGGCACGCTCATGAGCCGCTGTGACGCGATCACGCTCGGCCTTTGCCTGGACATGGGCATCAATAGCGCGGCGCAGCTCGACGCGAAGCGGGTCGTCTTGTGCCGGCGCGGTTCTTGCGATCTTGAGAATGCTCCTCATTTCGCGGCGCCTCCGACCGATGCCGCGCCGATCGGTGAAGCGCCGATCACGAACGGCTTTGCGGCTGGCTTGGGTTTACGTGCCATCTCAGCGCCCCTTTGCCCCGATCCGCGCAGCATCCGGCCAGCGCTCGGCAAAGCTCTTGGCGCTGGCGGCCGAAATGGGCTGGCGCGTTTTCGGTTTGACGAGCGGCGCATCGCTTTTGATGCTGGCCATCTCAGGCCAGCGCTGAGCGAAACTCGAAGGGCCCTGAATGGCACGGTCAGCCGCCCGAACCTCTTCCTTGCCGTTGCCGGCAATCATGTCAGGATCAAGCGGGGTGTCCTTGGCCGGTGCGCGCTCGTCCTCGTCCTCTTCGCTGTCTTCAGCATCGGCTTCAACGCATGCTTTACGGATCGCTGCCCAACCTTCCTCAGAAAGCGACGTAGCGAGCTTCCGGAGCGCTCCTATATCGAGAGCCGGCTTTCGGGCCTCCCGCTCCCCCTCATCGAAGGTGAAGCCGTATCGCGAAGCATCGAACTTGCCGCCCTTCGAGAAATCCGACACCGGCACCCGCAAGGGCTTGCCGGGTACGCGACGCATGTTCTTCGGCACGCCGTCAAAAGCGCCTTCGGGAGCGGGATGGGTGAGATGCGGGTTCGCCTTCAGGAAAACTGCGAAGTTATGCAGTTCCAAGTCGGAGAGCAGTTTATCGGGATGGCCGTTCATCGCGGTTCCTTTCAGTGACGAATGAGCTGTTGGCTGTAGGACCCGCCGCCCATCGGAAAGGCACGCGGATTGGCGGGAGAGGCAGAGGCGGCAAGAGCTTCGGCGCTGATCTTCATAGGGCCGCGCTTGGTAAGCAGCGGGGCAACAGCGCCAGCAATGGCGTTGGCAACGTCGTCATGGCCGCCGGGGGCATGGTCGATGAGGGCACGCCCAGAAGAACCGTTGCGGCGCTCCAGCCCCACCAACTGGTCAATGCACCGGGCGTTGTCGAGAAGGACTAGGTGCCCGCTGTTGATGTGCGGGACCATGGCGCTGTAAAGCGCACTCTTCGGCTGGTCGCAACGCTCATAGATGACACCGTTCTGCGAAAACGGCTCTTTGCACCATTCCCCACCGAAGTTGTCACCCGTGACGGTTGTAATACCGTAACGCTTCAGGTCGTCGCAGAACTCCAGCGTCACAACAGACGGCTTGAAGGGCGGTTTCTTCTCCCGCACTAAATCGATGACAGCATTGCCGGTCCGGTCACGATGCGCGATGCAAAGCGTCATGGAATCCGTGCCAGAGCCGCCGGCAGGGTCCACAAAACCGACATACTTCACACCCGGTTCACGGGCGCGCTCGGTTATGCCAGCATCAACCAGTGCCTCCACGACTTCGCGCACCAGAAGCGTTTCCACGTCGGTACGGAACAAGCCGCCATATTCAGCGCTGGCAGCGCCTGGGTCACGCTGATAGGCCTTGTCCACCGTCGATTGCTTGAGCGTGCTGTTGAACGTCTTGGACGGCCCATTGGCTACCAGAATGCCCTTGTCGCCGTTGGGGCCGAAGTCTGACTTGAACGTGCGGAAAAGCTCGCCCTTGCGCGCATACGGGCTGCTGATAACCATCATGGGCGCCGACGTGGTAGCCAGCGCAGGCCGAAGGGCGCGAAGGATTTCCGTGTCAGGGTTCTTGCTGCCTTCGACGGACCAAAACGCGGTTTCGTCGCAAATTGCGCCTATGGCCGTGATGGATCGAACGGTTCGGAAGTTTGCAACCGAGATGATGATATCGGTCGAGTTGTCTAGGGATATCTTGTCCGCTGTTGGCTCGCCTTCGAGCCTGCCGTTCAACACTGGCGAGTGAGTCAGAATGCCCTTGACGTGCTCGAAAGCCTTGCCGGCCTGGTACGAGGCAGCAGCGAGGATAGGCAGCGCACCACGCTCACCCGGGGCAAGGTATTCACTCCAATCGCAGAGCGCAGCCAGATAGGCCGCTAGCGTGCCCGCTGAGCGCGTCTTGCCCGCGCGCCTACCACAGATGCCCCAAAGCTCATCAACGCGCTCTAGGGGCTCCCTGTCGCGCCCTGTGACGGAATGGAAAAGAACACGCTCGTCGTCAGTCAGCGCCTCACCCATGGCAGCGATGAGTAAGACACGCCAAAGCGCCCAGCTGTCCCCGGGGATGGCCCCGCCCAAGAGCTGTGGGTCTTCAAGCGCTTCGCGCATCGTAACCAGGGGCTTCATGCACGCTCCTGCAAAGCGATCCAAGCGCGGGCAAGGTGATCGTCAATTCGGGTGAGGAGATCGTCCCAACGGACGGGTGTCATGTCGGTGAACGGCACTGACCATTTGGCCGGCATGTCCATTGCCGCCATAGCCACACCAGAGCGCAGGTGCAACAGTTCCGCCCGCAGGGCCATCAGACTAGCGGACACGTCTGCAACGCCGTCCTTGGCCTCCTGCGGGGGTACTGTGCCAAACCCGAAGATATCGAAGAGGAAACCGTCATGCGGTGCGGGCGCGCTCATCAGGCAGCCGCCTTGTTGCGCAGGTACTCGGCAATATCGGGCTTACGGGTCTTGAGGCGCCTATCCAGCCCTAGGGCGCGCTCTGCCAAGCTGGCGGCACGGGTAGCGCGGACAACATCGGAATGGGTCACGCCAGTTTCACCCCGCAGGAGGCTTGCACGGGCGCTTTCAGCGATGACGGCAAGCTCGGCAGCGGTAGCAATCCGATCGCTCATGAGGGGGGCATCAGCATCAACGCCAAGGGCCACACGATAGCCCTCGATGACTTCCGCCCGACGCTTGGCCTCACGGGTCCGCTTGTCCATGGTGACGCCGGCAATCGTTCGAACCGAAGCGGTTGCTTCGGCATCGTTTCCGCGGGCTATGTCATGGGTATTCGATAGGGACATTTGAAGCTCTCCGAACATGGGTACGGAGGCGGATAGTCCCGAATAAAATGGATTTTTGCAAATGATTTCATAGCGTAGCGAAGGATGAAACGTCCTTCATACTCGTCAGCAACCGCAGACACACTTGCACCACGTCTAAATTATTTTGTGGATTGAAGTGCCAGAGCCTGCGAAAAACAGTTCCTCGGATTAGCGCAATCGGAAAATCGCCTGCCGGCAATCAACTGCTTCGCGCTCGCTTTCGCACAAAAATTCTACAAATTTGCCGTTGTATCCGATGGGTTTTCCAGCCCCCTCACCCTTCGGAATGTTCAAGAACGATGACGATGAAAGCGAGACCGAAGCCGAATAGGGCAAGGACGGTCGAGGCATGCGCAGGAACGCCTATGGCTTCCACTGTGCCTAGGAGCATTGTGACGAGTAATCCGATAGCTCCCCCGTTCATGCGGCTTTCCCCTTGCGCCACTCTGTGGCGTCTATGATCTTGCCTCGGTCCTTTGGTGTGGGGATACGATAGATAAGCTCCAGCGCTGCTTTGCGGCACAATGCTGGCATGATGTTGATGACCTGGGCGCTTGGTCGATTGTCGGCCCATGTGAAGAGGCTGAGTTGTTCCGTCATGCGCAATCCCTCGCTTCGCGTTTCCATTCCCTGATGTCACATGGATAGAGGCATTCCCGCATCAGGCGTTGCAGGGCTTCCTCTATGTAGCGATCGGGCAAGCCCTGTCGGAGTAGGAATGCTTTGCCCTCTTGGAGATTTGCGGGCGCCTCGAATGGAAACTCTTGCTCGTCGTTTTCGGTCTCGCGCGTATACGTATCCTCTTTACCTCCAGAGCCGAATTTTCCTGTTTCTGGTCCTAGTTCCTTGTCCTGTTCCTTTTCCTTGCTTCGAAGGGGCTCGGAAGGGGCTTGGTTAGCCCCTTGGAAGGCCCTTTCAAATTCCTCTAGACAAAGCTGGTCTCTGAGGTGGAAAAGGTCCCTGTAATGGGCGTAAAAATCCAATGTTATCTTACAGATAGGAAAGTTTGCTAATTGTTTTGCTACGCTGGAAACCCTGTTGTCCTTCGGGCTGAGACGCGGGGCGACCTGTGTTGCAGCCATTTCGTGGACCCACACGATTTCCGACTCCTCGTCATAGGTAGCCAAACCGGCTTCGCAGACCCTTTGAAGCCCCTTCGAAGCCCCTTCCAAGGGGCTTCCGATCTCATACGAGAGATACATCATCGGAAGATGATAAATGCCGATCATGGTAGAGTGCGGGCTGGTCGTGAGGTGATAGTGAACGGCGATCGCCTCCACATTGCCGCGAAGCTTTTTAATATCCGTCTGCCAGATCGAGGGGGGAATGGTTGCAAACTTCCTCAAGCCAGTTCCCTCCGCAGCTCATGGCTTTCAGTGATCGCCAGACAGGCCTCCAGAGAGTTCAGACCGAACATTTCCTTGAGCGCGGGCACAAGTGGCTTAGGGCGGTTTGTAGGCGGGACGGTAGCCAGGAAGCGAGCCGCCTCGGTAATGGCGTGGCTATGCTCGTGCTCGGCAACATTGATTGAGACGTGGGCCATCATGCGGCCCTCGACTTGGCGAACTTGGCGTCGGGCAGCGAGGCCAGATGATCTTTCACGCTGGTGAAGATGATAAGGGTGCGCCGGCCGCTTTTCTTGGCTTGGTAGACCCCGCGGCGAAGCTTGTCCTTTACCGTCCATTCGGATTCGGCCGTGTAAACCGCAGTATCCGCGATAGAGAGGAATTGAGGTTCAAGAACATTGCTCACTTAAATCTCCGTTGCTGACGTTTGTGGACGTTTGTTGCAAGGAGATGATTAGCTAAGCTTGCTACGCATAAAGAGACCCCTGCCGATTATTTCGCACGGTAGGGGTTCCTAACTTAATCAGCGATTTAGGAAGAGGTCCATTTCTGGATTTGCGCCTCGGTTATTTCCTCCCCGTCTGGAAGGTCCAAGCCAACGGTTAAGAGCTTTGCGACCGTGCCGTACATTTTCGCGCCGAATATACTCTGATTGTTGACGGCAAGCGCTCGCGCTCGTCCGCGCATCAGGTTAGCCGCACCAGGGTCGTCATTCTCGGAGCGCTGCTTGCTGGTCTGTGGGAGCCTGTAGGGCGATTCCTTTATCAGGTCCTCATACCAAGATGCATGCTTTTCGAAATAGCGCGCAGAGGCCTCCAGAGCGTTTCTAGTGGCATCGTCCATCGAAGGGTCAGGCATATCCCCCGCAAGCGCCCTTCTGCACTGGTCGGCAACGTCGCGCCATTGAGCGACATGGGTCTTCATGACCGAATCCGTGATGACGCCTCGGTTGCTTGATAGCTCTGTCACTGCGTAGGCAAACACGGCTCCTGCTGCCAGGTCGCTTAGGGAGAAGGCCACACCGTCTTGATAGGTCTCTGCCAACTGCCAGCCCTTCACGCTATCGAGTGATATTACAGGCTGGCTGGAAAGATATTTCCAAGTTGGGCGCAACCTAATGTCAGACATGAGGCGCTGCGCAATTGGATCGTTTGCGAAACAATTGTCTTTTAGGATCTGAATGGCGCGTGCGACGTTTGACATTAGGCGCTCTTACGCATCGGGGTGACGTTGGATCCGGCGGGAACCGGCTTGGTGCAATAGTTCGACCATGCATCCATGATCGCGATACGCTTTTTAAAGGCGTCACCACGGGCATAGGCGCGTTCTACCTTGTCCCCTACGGTATGCCCCAACGAAAGCTCTGCAAGCTCCCACGGGAAGTTTGTGGCCTCTTGCGCCCATGTTCTGAACGTGGCGCGGCAGCCATGCGATGTCATCGCCCCTTTGCGCTCCATTCGATCCAGAAGCGCCAACAGCGCATTGCTGGATAGGGCAGCGCCTGAGACATCGTTAGGGAACGCAAACTCACTGTTTGCCACTTCTCCACCGATTTCTGCAGCCATAGCCCGAGCGCTGTCAAAAGCCTCCAGCGCAGCGGCAGAAAGCGGAACCTTGTGAGGCTTCCCGGTCTTTGTGAGCGCCGGAATAGTCCAGATCGCCGCAGCACGGTCGATATCGGCCACCTTAGCGTGGCGCACGTCCGCCGTTCGAACGCATGTCGTGATGAGGAAGCGCAGGGCAAGGGAAGCCATGCCAGTCCGCTCTTGAAGCGCCGCGAAGAACTGCGGCATTTCCTGCCATGGCAGCGCCGGCTGATTCTTGGTCGGCTTGATCTTCTCTTTCGGCGCCAAGAGATTGTCTATGTGCCCGCGCCAGCGTGCGGGGTTCTCGCCCGAGCGGAAACCGCTAACCGTGGCCCATCCAAGGATTGACTCAATCCGCCCGCGAACGCGGCTGGCGGTTTCGGTTTTCGTGGCCCAAAGAGGCTCGATGACTTTCATGACATGCGCCGTCGTGATGTCGGCTACAGACATCTTGCCAAGAACTGGGTTCGCGTAAGTGGCGATCGTGCTCGTCCACTGCTTGGCATGAATGGGGTTTTTCCAGCCGGGGCGGTGCTGCCGTATGTAGGCCTCAGCTGCCTCGGCAAATGTCAGTCCCTTTTTCAAGGTGGCGAGGTTATGCGCGACCTTGGCCTTACGTTCTTCGATCGGGTCTCGACCCTCTTTGACAAGGTTGCGATACTGGCGAGCAACCTCCCGTGCTTCCGAGAGTGACACGTCATTGACCGATCCGAGCCCCATGTCCCGCGGTTTCATGCCGGGAAGCTGGAACCGAAAGACCCATGACTGGCGCCGCAGGCCATCCTTGTTCTCGGAAACCTGGAGATAGAGGTTGCCGCCGTCCGCATGCATGCCGGGTTTCTTGCTCTTGAAGCTGGCCGGCAGTCTGTGAATTGCTCTACTCATCCGCATTCATCCCAACTTCGTACCCATGTTCATGATACAACGCCTACCACCTTCCACCACCTATGACAACTATATGGAACGAATAAAATCCTTTCAAAACAACGCCAGCAACCTCAAGCAACCGTTAGCAACAGTTGGTAGGACAGCCTCTCTGTCCGCCATATCCCCCTCAAGGTTCCCCCCTGATTTTCCGCAGGAAATCCACGCCAAGGCGTATGCCTTGGCGTTCCCTGAACGCCCGCCCGGCAAGCCCCGGCGGGCATTGTCGTCCTGCGGTCAGGAAAGCCAGGCGGGCAGGCGCGGGGGGACGCGGCCGGTCAGGGCGGCTTCGATGCAGTCGGAGAGATTGCCGAAGCGGACGGTGCGGCCGGAAAGGCCCGGGCCATAGTGGGCATATTTGCCGGAATTGGTGAGGAGCGTGCGGGTCTTGGGCGGGAAGACCGGTTCGGAGATCGAGCACCAGCAGAGGTCGTGCAGGACCTGAACGCCGCCTTCCCTCAGCCGGGCAACGGTATCCCCGGCTTCCGCCATCACGTCGCGGCCGGCGGTGACGATCACGGCGACGCCCGCGTGGCACCTGCGACCGGCGAGGGCATCGGCGAGGGTCGCGCATTCCGAGAGCGAGGCATGCGGGCTGCCGATGGCGACGAGCTCGACCTCGGCCGGGCCTTCGTTGAACATCGTCCAGACCTCGACCATGTCGGCGTGGGTGATCGTCACCCGGTCGGCCGCGGGCAAGGCCGCGCCGTCCGCCTCGGGCGTCACGCCCTCGATGTGCAGCATGGGCGCGGCGGAGGTGGTGCCGAAGGCGGCGCAGAGGGCCTTGAGGTCGTCCCGCGTCGGCCTTGCCGCGGCAACGCCGCGCAGCAGCGGGATGCGGTCGGGCGCGGCACGGCCGGCAAGGTAGCCGATGAGCGGCCAGAAGGCATCGTCGAGCCCCTCCGGCAGATCGACGTCGATGACGCGGCGCGCCTTGCGGTGCTCGTCGAGATAGACGCCGGACAGCGGCGCACGGCCGGTGAGCGCGATGCACAGGTCGAGGAAATCGGGGTGCTTCGCCGTGCGGGCGCCGAGCACGGTGTTGGCGAAGATCACGGCATTGGATTCGGCCCAGGCGATGGCCTCGCCGGTCTTCGGCGCGCTGTCCAGCAGATAGGGCGAACAGGTGAAGGTCGGGCGGCAGCCCATGCGGACATAGGCATCGGCGAGGCGGGCGGCGGGATCGCCGAAGGACGGCGGCACGCCCTGCGCCTGCCAGTTGGCACGGTCGACGGAGATGGCGTTCATCGTGGTCGGCACGCGGACCTTTGCGCCCATCTCCGCCATCGTTTCCGCGAAGGTGAGGTTGGCGGGGCTGGCATAGATGCAGCCGTCGATATGGCCCTGCACGACGTCGACGAGTTCGCGGGCGCCCTGCTGGGCCGCCATGGCCGTGGTGATGCGCATGGCGAGCGCAACGGCGATGCCGTCGCGGCCGTCCAGCATGGCGCGGTCGTCTTCCGTCAGATCGAGCGCGGCGGTGGCGGGCGGGGTGACGGGGATCGTGAGGCCGTCAGCCTCGATGGCGGTTTCGCCGATCCGTGCGGTCCCGGCGCGACAGAGGGCATCGAAGGCCGCCTGCGACAGGCGCAGGACCGGCAGGGATTTTCCGAACATCTCGGCGGCGATCAGGGCGCCGAGGGTCAGGACGTCCTCCGCCTCGCTGAAGACGAGGGCGCCGGGGGCGCGGCCGGTGAGGGCAAGGTCGAGCAGGACGCCGGAGCCGGTGCAGGAGCCGCGGCTCGACGGCATCATCAGGATGCCGCCGGTGATCGTGACGCCATGCAGCGGGTGGTGCACGTCGATGACCCGGCCGGTGGCGGGATCGACGCCGCCCCAGAAGCTCAGCGCCTCGCCCGTCGCGATGACCGGGCCGGCGGCGGTGCCGGAAAGGAGGCTGCGGGCGGAGAGGTCGGCCATGGGACGGGTCCTGTGCTGCTGGGTGGTTCCATCAAGGATAGGCGGCGCGCGCTTGCCGGAAACGCGCGAAAACCAAGGTATGGGCGCCCGCGATCCCCGAGGGACCCGGGCACGGCCTGGAGCAGGTCCGGTGACATCCGGCGCGCCGGATTGCTCCAGGATAGTGTTTTCCCGCGCCGAAGCGATACCGCTCCGGCGCAGCCGCCTAGAAACGCTGCGGCGAGAAGGGCGCGATGTCGATCGCCGCCGGCCGGCCGGTCACGAGGTCGGCGACGAGCCGCGCCGTGCCGGCGGACTGGGTGAGGCCGAGATGGCCGTGGCCGAAGGCATAGACGACATCGGGCGTGGCGCGGGCGCGGCCGATGGCGGGCAGGCTGTCGGGCAGCGAGGGGCGGAACCCCATCCACTGCACGCCGCCCGCCGGCTTCAGGCCGGGCAGGAAGGCTTTCGCCTTTTCCAGCATGGCCTCGGACCTGCGGAAGTTCGGCGGCAGCTTCAGCCCGCCGAGTTCCACCGCGCCGCCGACGCGGATGCCGGTCGACAGCCGGGTCACGACGAAGCCGTGGCCGCCGAAGGTGACCTGCGTCCTGAGGTCGAAGGCGCCGGGCGGCAGGGTCGTGTTGTAGCCGCGCTCGGTCTCGAGCGGGATGCTCTCGCCCAGCGTGCGGGCGACCTGGTGCGAGAAGGCGCCGGCCGCGAGCACGACCTTTTCCACGCGCCGCGTCCCGCCATCCGCCGTCGCGATCTCGACGCCGCCCTCGACGGGCCTGAGGCCGGCGACCTCGGCGCGCTCGATCCTGCCGCCCTTCGCGCGAAAATGATCGGCGAGCGCCAGCGTGTAGAGCTTCGGATCCGCGATGGAATACCAGCCGGGCGTGAAGGTGCCGTGCGTGAAGCGCGGGGCGAGGCCGGGCTGGATCGCGGCCATTTCGGCGGCATCCATGTGGCGGAATTCGATGCCGTGCGCTTCGCGGGCCCTCCAGCCCGGCAGCGCGGCGTTCAGCTCGGCCCGGCTTTCATAGACCTGGAGATTGCCCTCCCTGCGCAGCATGGCGAGCGTGCCGGTCGCGCCGAGGAAGGGTTCCAGCTCGGCCTTGGAAAGGTCCATCAGCGCGGTCTGCGCGGCGGTGGAATGGGTGACGCGGCGTGCCGAGCAGGCGCGCCAGAAGCGGAACATCCAGGGGGCGATCTGCAGCGCATAGGACGGCGGCACGGAAAGCGGCCCGAGCGGGTCGAGCAGCCATTTCGGCGCCTTCCTGAGGATGCCGGGCGAGGCGAGCGGCAGGATGTCGGTGAAGGCGAAGGCGCCGGCATTGCCGGCGGAAGCGCCGGCGGCGGGGGCTTCGCGCTCGAGCACGGTGACGGCGAGGCCGCGGGCCTGGGCGGCAATGGCCGCGGAAAGGCCGACCACGCCGGCGCCGATGACGACGACGCCGGGTTCGATTCCAGTCTTCATCATCGCCTCAGTGCGTCGCAGCGAGGAAGGTTTTCAGGTCGGCATCCTTCGGCGCGCCGAACAGCGCTTCCGGCGGGGCGATCTCGGCCATCACGCCCTTGTGGAAGAAGGCGACGCGGTCGGAGACCTCGCGGGCGAACTTCATTTCATGCGTGACGCAGATCATCGTCATGCCCTCGGAGGCGAGCATGCGCAGCGTGTCGAGCACTTCGCCGACGAGTTGCGGATCGAGCGCCGAGGTCACCTCGTCGAACAGCATGTAGGCCGGCGACATGGCAAGCGCCCGGGCGATCGCCATGCGTTGCTGCTGGCCGCCGGACATGCGGCTCGGATAGACCTTTAGCTTGTCGCCGAGGCCGACATGGGTGAGCTGCCTGACGGCCATCGCCTCGGCCTCGGCCTTCGACTGGCCCAGGACCTTGACGGGGGCCAGCATGACGTTTTCGAGCACGGTCAGGTGCGGGAAAGCGTTGAACTGCTGGAAGACGATGCCGAGCTTGCGGCGCAGCTTGTTGAGGTCCGTGCCCTTGGCATGCACGTCGGTGCCGTCGACGACGATGCGTCCGCTGTCGATAGTCTCCAGCCCGTTGATGCAGGTGAGCAGCGTCGACTTGCCCGAGCCCGAGCCGCCGATGATGGTCAGCACCTCGCCCTTCTCTACGGTGAGGTTGATTCCCTTCAGGACTTCGAGCTGGCCGAAGGATTTGCGGACGTTTTCGATCTCAATCATTGGACCACCGTCTTTCGAGATAACCGCCGAGCCGGGCGATGGGGAAGCTGATGATGAAGTAGATGGCGCCGCAGATGAGCAGGATGAACAGCGGCTCCTGCAGGCGCGTGACGAGGATCTGCGAGGCGCGCAGGAGCTCGATGAGGCCGAGCCAGAGCACGAGCGCCGAATCCTTCATGACGCCGAGCGTCAGGCCGATCCAGGCGGGCAGCGAGACCCGCGTGGCGAGCGGGGCCACGATGTAGCGCATGTCCTGCCACCAGGTCATGCCCAGCGATCTGGCCGCGCGGCGCGTGGTGGCCGGCACGGAGGAAATGCCGCCGCGCACGATCTCGGTGCAATAGGCCGCCGTATAGAGCGACAGCACCACGCAGGAGGTGGTGAACGGCGCCCAGCCGAGCTTCATGATCGACTGCAGCGCATTGCCGAGCACAAGCTGGATGAGCAGCGGCACGGAGCGGAAGATGTCGAGCAGGAAGGTGAGCGGCATCGACCAGTAGGGGCCGGCCTGGTTGCGGATGACGCCGAAGAGGATGCCGAGCACGGTGCCCGCGAGGACGGAGACGGCGGTGACGGCGAGCGTCATGGCCGCGCCCTTGGCGAGGAAGCCGAGATCGGCAAGGGTGAGAGCGGTATCGAACATGGCTTACCCCTCTCAGTAGCGGAACATGCGCGCCGCGAGCACGCGGGCTGCAAGCGTCACGGCCTTGGCGATCAGGTAGTAGATGACCGCCGCAATCGCGAAGAATTCGAAGGTGCGGAACGAGCGGGCGTTCAGCTCCTGGGTGATGCCGGCAAGATCGGTGTTCATGCCGACGGTGACGCCGAGCGACGTCATCAGGATCGCCCAGACCATCTGGTTGGTGGCGGGCAGGAAGGCGACGCGCAGCATCTGCGGCATGACGATATAGCGGAAGGCCTGCAGCGAGGTCATGCCGAGCGAGCGGCCGGCGCGGGTCTGCGTCTCGGGGATCGCCTTCAGCGCGCCGCGGAAGTTTTCCGCGAGATAGCCGGCATTGTTGAAGGCGATGCCGGCCAGGAGCGCCGCATAGGGGCTGAGGTGGATGCCGAAACTGCCGAGGCCGAAATGAGCCATGTAGATCTGGAAGAGGGCCGGCGTGTTGCGCGCGATCTCGACCCAGGCGGTGGCGAAGCCGCCGAGGATGCGGTTGCCAGACAGCCGGAAGAGCGTCAGCGCCAGGGCGACGGCAAGGCCGACGGCCATGGAGAGCAGTGCTATCTGGAGCGTGACCAGCGCGCCGTCCAGCATCTGGGGCAACGCCTTCAGCGCCTGGTTCCAATGGAAAGTGTAACTGAACATTGCCGTCTCACCCTTCGGAAACGATGGACGGCGCGGGATGTCCCGCGCCGCCTTGGAAACGGCTCCTAGCGGTAGACGCCGCCGACCGAGAGGTCCGGCACGTCGCCGCCGACCCACTTCTCGTAGAGTTCCTTGTAGCGGCCGGTGCGAACCTGCTGGTTGACGAAGAGGTTCAGGTAGTTGATCAGGCCGTATTCTTCGCGGTTGGTGAAGAGCGCGACATAGTCGATGTCATAGGGCGCCTTGCCGACGACGGAGATGCCGGCGAACTTGCCGCTCTTGACGTTGGACTGGGCGACCGTCGAGGTGGAGACCGTGGCGTCGATCTGGCCCTGGCTCAGCGCGAGGAAGACGTCGGCCTGGGTCTGGTACGGACGGAACTCGCCGGCGCCCCATTCCTTGACCGAGTTTTCGAGCGCGATGGCCTCGAACGTGCCGGCGGTGGCGCCGACCGTCTTGCCCTTCATGTCCTCGAAGGACTTGATGCCCGACTTGTCGTTGGCCGTCACGGCCATCTCGAAGGCGAAGTAGGGGATCGACATGCCGACGGTCTTGGCACGCTCCAGCGTGTCGGAGGTCGAGGCGACGCCGACATCGACGCGGCCGGACATCAGCGCCGGGATGCGCTCCGGGAAGGGCGTTTCGACGATCTCGGCGGTGACGCCGAGGGCCTTGGCCAGGT
Organism: Shinella sp. WSD5-1; assembly: GCF_963942435.1. GTDB lineage: Bacteria > Pseudomonadota > Alphaproteobacteria > Rhizobiales > Rhizobiaceae > Shinella > Shinella yambaruensis. The sequence goes on along the minus strand of NZ_OZ012596.1, from coordinate 674,081 downwards.
CGTTGCAGTAATCGACGTCGAAACCGATCGGGTTGTTGTTCTCGTCGCGCGCGCCCATCGGCGGGAAGTCGAGAACGACGGCGCAGCGCAGCGTGCCGGACGAGATGATGTCGTCCAGCTTGTCGGCCTTGGCCGGGCTGGTCAGAGCGGTGGCGGCCACGAGGCCGAAGGCGAGGACCGAGGTCTTCTTCATAAACTCTCTCCCTGGATTGGTCTGTCGATTCACGCGGCGGAGGTCCGTCCTGCGCCGAGACTGTAAACCGCCACTAAAATACAACTAATATACAAAAAGTATATACCCGGAAGGAGAAAATATGACGGCCGGGCTTCCTCACGGGAAGCCCGGCCGTCAGGAGCGCTAGAATATTGAATCAGTTCAGGAAATCTTCCGGCAGCAGGCCTTCCGGCATGTTCTGGTAGGAGACCGGGCGCAGGAAGCGACGGATCGCCATGGTGCCGACACTGGTGGCGCCGAAGTTCGTGGAGGCCGGATAGGGGCCGCCATGCACCATGGAATCCACCACCTCGACGCCGGTCGGGAAGCCGTTGACGAGCACGCGGCCGGCCTTGCGCTCGAGGACCGGGCGCAGGCGCTTCGCATCGGCAACGTCGCCTTCATCCATGTGGATGGTCGCCGTCAGCTGGCCTTCGAAATTGCGGGCAAGCCTCTCCATCTCATCGACCGAGGAAACGCGCACGACGAGGCCGAGCGGACCGAAGACCTCTTCCGAAAGCGCGTGATCGGCGAGGAACTGCTCGCCGGAGATCTCGAAGAGGTTCGGCAGCGCGTTACGGCCGGCGGATTCCGTCGTCAGCAGCGGCTTGACGGTGTTGCGGCTTGCAAAGCGCGCCTGGCCGTCCTGGTAGGCCTTGGCGATGCCGTCGGTCAGCATGGTCTGCGGGCCGACCTTGCCGAGCGCTTCCACGGCAGCGGCGGTGAAACGGTCGGCATCCGCGCCGTCCTCAACGATTGCGATGCCCGGATTGGTGCAGAACTGGCCGGCGCCCATGGTGAGCGAGCCCGCCCAGCCCTGGCCGAGGCCTTCCGCGCGCGCCTTCATGGCCTGCGGCAGCAGGAAGATCGGGTTGACCGAGCCGAGCTCGCCGAAGAACGGGATCGGCTCCGGACGGGCGGCGCACAGGTTGAAGAGGGCGCGGCCGCCGGCGAGCGAGCCGGTGAAGCCGACGGCCTTGATCAGCGGATGCTGCACCAGCGCCTCACCGACCTGGCGGTTGCCGCCCTGGATGAGCGAGAAGACGCCGGGATGCACGCCGGTCTTCCTGATGGCAGCCTCGATGGCCTCGGCGATGATCTCGCCCGTGCCCGGATGGGCCGAGTGGCCCTTGACGACGACGGGGCAACCGGCGGCAAGCGCGGCGGCCGTATCACCGCCGGCAGTGGAGAAGGCGAGCGGGAAGTTGGAGGCGCCGAAGACGGCGACCGGGCCGATCGGCCGCTGGATCAGGCGGATTTCGGGCCGCGGCGCCGGCTGGCGGTCGGGAAGGGCCGCGTCGAAGCGGCGGTCGAGATAGTCGCCCTTCTCGATATGATCGGCGAAGAGGCGGAGCTGGCCGGTGGTGCGGCCGCGCTCGCCCTGCAGGCGCGCGACCGGCAGGCCGGTCTCCTGCGTGCCGATCTCGGTGATGGCCTCCGCCCGGGCCTCGATCTCGTCCGCGATGGCGCGCAGGAACGCGGCGCGTGTCGCGCGGGAGGAATAGCCGTAGCTGAGGAAGGCGTCTTCGGCGGCTTCCGCGGCCTTGTTCGCCAGCTCGACCGTGCCGACGGCAAAGTCGTGCGCCGGGCCATGGGCGGGCGAGGAGGTGAAGGTGCCGTTTCCATCAAGCCATTCGCCTGCGACGAGATGTTTACCGTTGGGAGTGAAAGCCATTAGACGTACCTTTCTCACGGGAAGAGGGATTCGCCCCTGACATAGACTCTTGCAGGGCGAATTGCACTTGACGAAATCTTGTATACTCTATGTATGCAAATGATCAATCGCCAACCTGCCCCGGTCGGCAAAAGCGGAAGAGACCAAAGATGACGCAGACCTCCACCCTGACGATTGCCGCCCTTCACGAACGGGTGGAAGCGATCTTCCGCAAGGCCGGCCTCAATGCCGTGCAGGCCGGCGCGCTCGCCCGCGTCATCGTCGCCGGGGAGCGCGACGCCTGCAAGTCGCACGGCATCTACCGTATCGAGGGTGCGCTGCGCACCGTCAAGGCCGGAAAGGTCAAGCCGGACGCCGTGCCGGTGCTGGATGCCAACGAGGGCTCGGCCATCGTCAAGGTCAATGCCGGCGGCGGCTTTGCCAACCCGGCCTTCGAACTCGGCGTGCCGGTTCTTACCGCCCGCGCCCGCACGCTCGGCCTTGCCGCGCTCGTCATCAACGACTGCACGCATTTCTCCGCCCTCTGGCCGGAAGTGGAGGCCGTGACCAAAGAAGGCCTTGCCGGCCTCGTCATGTGCCCGAGCTACGCCACCGTCGCGCCCACCGGCGGCAACAGGCCGCTGCTCGGCACCAATCCCTTCGCCTTCGGCTGGCCGCGCAAGGGCGATGCGCCCTATGTCTTCGACTTCGCCACCTCGGTCGCCGCCCGCGGCGAGATCGAACTGCACCGCCGCGCCGGCAAACAGCTGCCCGAGGGCTGGGCGATCGACGCCGAGGGCAACCCGACCACCGACCCGGAAGCCGCGCTCGCCGGCGCCATGCTGCCCTTCGGCGGCCACAAGGGCTCGGCCATCGGCACGATGATCGAACTGCTCGCCGGCATCATGATCGGCGACCTGACGAGCCCGGAAGTGCTCGACTATCTCGGCACCACGACGCTTGCGCCCTTCCATGGCGAGCTGATCATCGCAATGTCGCCGGAGGCCTTCTCCGCCGGCCGGCCCGGCGATCCCTTCGCCCGCGCCGAAGTGCTGTTCGAGGCCATCGTCGGCCAGGGCGCCCGCCTGCCCTCGCAGCGCCGCTTCGTGGCGCGCAGGAAATCCGAGGCGGACGGTGTCACGCTCACCGTCGCCGAGATCGAGCAGCTCGACCGCCTGCTGGAGAAGGGGCTGGATGCGATCGGCTGATCGCGTCGCTCTTTTCATTAGCCGGCGAATGAGTCGCGAGCATCCCCACGAACGTCATCCTCGGGCTTGACCCGAGGATCCAACCCTCGGTACGCCTCGCTTGTCGCATGGATGCTCGGGTCAAGTGTAAAGCCCGGAGAGATGCGTGACAGGTGTTCGCAGACATGGCTGACAGTCAAGCGTTGGATGTGAGGTCGATTTTGGCGACCTGGGTTGCGCCGAAGAAGACGCCGTAGAGACCGTCCTGGTCGAGGGGCCGGATGGCGAGGCGTTCGTTTCTGAAGGCGTCGGGCACGCGCCATGATATGCCTTTGAAGCTGATATAGCCTTTGGTCGTGCCGACACGCCGGACGATCTCGCCGCTGTCGTAGTCCGGCTCTGGCAGCGGATCGGGAAAGGGCCGCGGCGAAGGCCGGTAGCGGCTGGCCGGCACCGCCATGCCGATCCCCTGGTGTGGACGGTGATGATTGTAGATGTTGCGCCAGCGATCGAAGGCGCGTTGCGCCTGTGCCTGGCCGGCCGGCGCGGCAAAGGCGAGCACCTCGGCTTTCAGGCTGCGGTGGAAGCGTTCATTCTTGCCACGGCCCTGCGGGTGGTAGGGTCGTGCATGGATGAGGCCGATGCCGAGCTTGAGCAGCCAGACGCGCAATCGTGTCCACTGGCCCGGCACACCCGTCCCCCAGGGATTGCCATTGTCGGTATAGATCGCCATCGGCAGACCGTAGCGCCGCAGGATGGGCTCCAGCCGGTCGCGCACGGTCTGCGTCGTCTCGTCGGTGCAGGCCTCGATGGCGATGGCGATGGCGATGGCGAAACGGGAATGGTCGTCGAGGACAGTCAAGGGATGGCACCAGCGGCCACAGGCAAGCTGCGTGCGTCCCTTGAAGTCCATCTGCCAGAGCAGGTTGGGGGCCTCGCGCTCGAAGCGGCCGGGCGCCGTGCCGTCCCTTGCGCCCGGATCGATCCTCTCGTGACGCTGCAGGATCGCATGCACGGTGGAGGTCGAAGGCGGTGCGATGCCAAGGTCCTGCAGGCGCCTGGCGATCTTGCGGGCGCCCCAGGCCGGATGGTCATCACGCAGATCGAGCACCGATCGTTCCAGATCGGCCGGCGTCCGGCGCGGGCTTGTATGCGGGCGGCGGGAGCGATCCGTCATCGGTTCGCCCGCCTTCGATCGGCCCAGCCACACATAGCCCGTCTGCCGACTGATCCCGAAACGCGCGCACAGCCGCGAGACGTTCGCCCCTTCAAGCCCTGCCAGCCGGCAGAATTCCAATCGCTCGTCCACAACAGACCTCGCCCGCCAAACCATCCAAACCTCCCGGAAACAATCCGAAAAGTGTCAGGTATGTCTGCAAACACCTGTCAGGTATGTATCAGGGCCGTACATCAAGCCCGACCATGACGGAGGAGGGAGGGTCCTTGGCATGAAATGCCGCAGGGGCGTATCGCTCGCCGCAGCCAGACACAGACGATCGTCACCAAAACAAAAGGCCCTCCTTGCGGAGGGCCTTTCGCTTTAGAGGCATACAACCCTACGCCTTGTAGGTCTGCACGGCGCCCGGCAGCTTGCTCCACTCGGCATACCAGGTGTCGAACAGCTTCAGCTGGGTCTCGACATAGCCGCGCTGGCTGTCGGAGAGCGCGTCGGTCTCGTTGAAGTGCAGCGTGTATTCCTTGTCGCCCTTCAGCACCATCATGTGCTTGAAGTAGAGGACGAGGTCCGGGCCTTCGTCGAAGGAGGAGAGCACGGCGAGCGCCGATTCCAGCTCCAGTGCGCGGGCGCGGGCATCCGGGTCGCCCTTGGCGGCGGCCTGGGCGAGGTTGCACATGTGGAGCACTTCCTTCGGCAGCACGCAGCCGATGCCGGTGATCGCGCCGACGGCGCCGCAATCGACGAAGCCGGTGAAGACGCAGGTATCGACGCCGATCATCAGCGAGACGTCATCGTCGCGGCTGGTGATGTTCTCGGCCGCATAGCGCATGTCGGCCGCGCCGCCGAACTCCTTGAAGCCGACGAGGTTCTTGTGGTCCTCGCGCAGCGCGAAGAACAGGTCGGCCCGGGTGGCGAAGCCGTAATAGGGGCTGTTGTAGATGACGGCCGGCAGGTCCGGGGCGGCCGAGAGGATCGCCTTAAAATGGTTCTTCTGCGCGGCGACGACGGAACCGCGGGAGAGCACGCGCGGGATGACCATGAGGCCCTGCGCGCCGACCTTCTGGGCATGCGCGGCATGGGCGACGGCCGAGGCGGTGTTGACGGCACCGGTGCCGACGATGACCGGGATGCCCGCCTTGACGAGGCGCTCGACGCCTTCCATGCGCTGTTCGTCGGTCAAAAGCGGCCAGTCACCCATCGAGCCGCAATAGACGACGGCCGACATGCCCTTTTCGATGAGTTCCCTGCCCTTGCGCACCAGCTGGTCGAAATCCGGCCTGCGGTCGTCCTTGCAGGGGGTCATCAGGGCGGGAATGACACCGGAAAAAATCTTGGCCTTCATGTCGGTCTCCTTTGGCGGTTCGTCGGATGGGCGGCCGGCACATGGCATGGGGCCTCTCCCCTCTCTGATGATGGGTATAGCATCTTGTATTTTATTTGTCGACAAGAAAAATACAAATTCCGTCAGAGCGTGATGTCGAGCCTGTCGTTGCGGCTGAACAGCTTCTGCACCTGGGCGACGATCGCCTCGGCATGGGCCTTGCCGAGGCGGTCCGCTTCCTCGATGTCGCGCGCCGCAATGGCGGCGATGATCGCGGCATGCTCGTCCACGAAGCGCCGGGGGAACTGTTCGTCGTAGGACTGATAGTAGAGCTGCAGGATGCGCCGTCCCTCGTCGAGCAGCCGGCGGAACAGGCTGGTGAAATAGGGGTTGCGCCCCGCCTCGGCGATGGCGGCATGGAAGGCGGCATTGGTGGCGATCATCTTCAGGGCGTCGCGCGCCTCGAGCGCCGCCGCATAGTCCTCGTGGAAGCCCCTGATGACGGCGAGGTCCTCGGGACGGTGCGCCTGCGCCGCAAGCCGCGTCGTCACGCGGTACATCAGCACCAGCGCGTCGAAGAAGGTGTGCAGGTTGAGGAAGTCGATGTTCGAGACCATGGTCGAGCGGTTCGGCAGGGTCTCGATCAGCCCCTCGCCGGCCAGCCGCACCAGGGCCTCGCGGATCGGCGTGCGCGACATCTTGAACCGCTCGGCAAGCTGCACCTCGTCGATCGGGCTGCCGGGGGCGAGCTTCAGGTCGAGGATCTCGTCGCGCAGGAGGTCATAGACCATCTTCACGCCGGAGCCGCGCTTGCGTTCGGGCAGGGAACTGGAATCGGTATCGGTCATCGAAAATCCTCTTGTCGACAAAAGAAATACAATTGTCCGGCAGCGCTATCAATCGTTTAAAGTGGGCATTTTGACGAAACTGTCGTCAAGTCTCCAAGGGCCGGGATTCCGCGAAATCCGGCGCCTGCCGCGCACAAAGATGAAAAAACGCGTGTGAAAGCCCCACCCGACAAGCCGCTCCTTTGTCCTGACGGGCGCTTCCGTCCCGTGCAGGCCGCTCGCGCCGGCGCTACGTCTCGTCCTGCCGCGGCGGATAGAGATGCGTTTCCCCGCGGAAATCGCGAAGGCGGAAACAGCCGTCGTCGGCCTCTTTGACCGCCGCCGAATCCGCCCGCACCTTGCCGTGCCCGCCGGGGATGTCGAGGATATAGGCCGGCTGGCAGAGGCCTGAGACGCGGCCGCGCAGGCTTTCGACCAGCGCCCTGCCCTCGGCGAGCGTCAGGCGGAAATGCGCGGTGCCGGGCGCCAGGTCGGGATGGTGCAGGTAATAGGGCTTGACCCGGTTCTCGACGAAGGTGCGCATCAGGTCGGCCAGCACCGCCGCATCGTCGTTGACGCCCCTGAGGAGCACCGTCTGGCTGATCATCACCAGGCCGGCATCGACGATGCGGGCGATGGCGGCGCGGGCCTCGGCCGTGAATTCGCGCGGATGGTTGGCATGCAGCGCCACATAGGTCGTCTTGCCGGAAGCCTTCAGCGCCGCGATCAGCGCGGTATCCACCCGCGCCGGATCAACGACGGGCACGCGGCTGTGGAACCGCACGATCTTCACATGGGGGATGGCGGCAAGCCGGTCGAGGATGGCCTGCAGCCGACGCGGCGAGAGCACGAGCGGGTCGCCGCCGGTCAGGATCACCTCCCAGATCGCCGGCCGGGCCGCGATATAGGCGATCGCCGCATCGAGCGCCTGGGCGGAGAGGGTGCCGAGCCCTTCCGGCCCGACCATCTCGCGGCGGAAGCAAAAGCGGCAATAGACCGGGCAGACATGCACGGCCTTCAGGAGGACGCGATCGGGATATCGGTGCACGATGCCCTCGACGGGGCTGTGCGCGAGGTCGCCGATCGGGTCGGCGCGCTCCTCCGGCAGGGTCACGAGCTCCGCGGCATCGGGCACGAACTGGCGGGCGACCGGATCGTTCGGATCGGCCGGATCGATCAGCGCGACGAGCGACGGCGTGACGGCGACGGCATAGCGCGCGGCGACCGCCGCCGCGCCCGCCCGTCGCGCCTCGGGAACGAGGCCGGCCTCGACCAGCTCGGCCACCGTCGTCAGGCTGCGCGCCGCCGTCATGGCGCGGTCTCCGCGACCGGCGCCCAGATCACCTGGTCGATGCGCGGGGCGCCCGTCGCCAGCATGACCAGCCGGTCGAAGCCGAGCGCGATGCCGCTGGCCTCGGGCATATGGGCGAGCGCGGCGAGGAAATCCTCGTCGAGCGGATAGGTCTCGCCATAGACGCGGGCTTTTTCCGCCATTTCCAGCTCGAAGCGCCGGCGCTGCTCGCCCGCATCGGTCAATTCGCCGAAGGCATTGGCCAGCTCCACCCCGCAGGCATAGAGCTCGAAGCGCTCGGCGACGCGCCGGTCCCGCGCCGCCGGGCGGGCGAGCGCGGCCTCCGCGGTCGGATATTCGCACAGGATGGTGGCGCGGCCGAAACCGAGCTGCGGCTCCACCTTTTCCACCAGCACGCGGCTGAAGAGGTCGGCCCAGGTGTCGTCCTCCGCCACGCGCAGGCCGGCCGCCCGCAGGGATGTGGCAAGGCGCGCGCGATCCGTCGCACCGTCGGGATCGATCGAGCCGAGGAGGTCGATGCCGGCATGGCGCCGGAAGGCCTCCGCCACCGTCAGCCGTTCGGGCGGCAAGGCCGGATCGCAGGTCGCGCCGCGGTAGGCGAGCATCGCGGCTCCCGCCACCCCGGCGGCCAGCGCGAGGATCTCCGCGCAATCCTCCATCAGCACGTCATAGGCCTCGCCCGCACGATACCATTCCAGCATGGTGAATTCCGGGTGGTGCAGCGGCCCGCGCTCGCGGTTGCGATAGACATGGGCGAAGCAGGCGATGCGCCTTTCCCCCGCCGTCAGCAGCTTCTTGCAGGCGAATTCCGGCGAGGTGTGCAGGTAGAGCGGCGTCCTTGCGCCGGAATGGCCGATCGCGGCGGTCTCGAAGGCGTGCAGATGCGCCTCGTTGCCGGGGGAGACCTGCAGCGTCGCGGTGTCGACCTCGATGAAATCGCGCGCGGCGAACCAGCCGCGCAGCGCCGCCTGGATGCGGTTTCGCGCAAGAAGGAACGGCCGGCGATCGGCATGGACATCGGGCGTCCACCAGGGCGAGGGCTTCAGGCTCATGGCGTTCCTGTGGCAGGTTTCTTCGCGCTTGCCGGCGGACAGACTGGTCTTTTGCCGGAATATAGGGTAGTTGCGGCCCCGAAAACACATTTTCGGCACCCGGGGAAGGCGTCTCAAGGCGGTCCTCTACGCCGTGATCCATCCAGTTACAAGGAAGACTTATGGTAAAGATCATCGCCTCTTCCGTCCGCAAGGGCAATGTCCTCGAGGTCGAAGGCAAGCTCTATGTCGTGCTGACGGCGCAGAACTTCCACCCGGGCAAGGGCACGCCGGTCACGCAGATCGACATGCGCCGCATCTCCGACGGCGTGAAGGTTTCCGAACGCTACCGCACGACCGAACAGGTCGAGCGCGCCTTCGTGGAAGACCGCGAGCACAACTTCCTCTACGAGGATGGTGACGGCTACCATTTCATGAACCCGGAGACCTACGACCAGCTGACCATGTCCCACGAGGACATCGGCGACCTGAAGGCCTATCTCCAGGAAGGCATGACGGTCATCCTGTCGGTGCATGAGGGCGTCGCCATCGCCATCGACCTGCCGCGCCACGTCACGCTCGAGATCGTCGAGACCGAACCGGTCGTCAAGGGCCAGACGGCCTCGTCCTCCTACAAGCCGGCGATCCTGTCGAACGGCGTGCGCACGCTGGTGCCGCCGCATATCACCGCCGGCACGCGCGTCGTCATCGCGACGGAAGACGGTTCCTACGTGGAACGCGCCAAGGACTGACCGGTTTTGCGGGAAGCGGCGGGCGATCGGGGTCGATGCACGCCCTGCACCAAGCCCTCCGTCATCCTCGGGCTCGACCCGAGGATCCACAATCCACGGTGGTCGGGTCAGGCCCGACCATGACGAAAGAGAGGCTTGGCGGACTTCGCCAACAATCCAAGCCGCCGCGCCGTTTCCGGCAGGCGGCTTTTTTCCTTCCAGTTTCCGGAAAAACCGTTAAGACCGACTCCCGGCTCTCACCCAACGGAGACGGAACTTTCGCATGACCAAATTCGACGTGCTGACGGTCGGCAATGCCATCGTCGATATCATCGCGCGCTGCGACGAGAACTTCATCACGGACAACGGCATCATCAAGGGCGCGATGAACCTCATCGATGCCGAACGGGCCGAACTGCTCTATTCCCGCATGGGCCCCGCGCTCGAAGCCTCGGGCGGCAGTGCCGGCAACACCGCCTCGGGTGTCGCCAGCTTCGGCGGCAGGGCCGCCTATTTCGGCAAGGTGGCGCACGACCAGCTCGGCGAGATCTTCATCCACGACATTCGCGCCCAGGGCGTGCATTTCGAGACCAAGCCGCTGGCCGGCCCGCCGCCGACCGCCCGCTCGATGATCTTCGTCACGCCCGATGGCGAGCGCTCGATGAACACCTATCTCGGCGCCTGCGTGGAACTCGGGCCGGAGGACGTGGAGGAAAGCGTCGTCGCCGAGGCCAAGGTCACCTATTTCGAAGGCTATCTCTGGGATCCGCCGCGCGCCAAGGACGCGATCCGCGACTGCGCCCGCATCGCCCATGCGAACGGCCGGGAAATGTCGATGACGCTGTCGGACAGCTTCTGCGTGCACCGCTACCGCGACGAGTTCCTCGACCTCATGCGCTCCGGCACGATCGACATCGTCTTCGCCAACAAGGCGGAAGCCCTGGCGCTCTACGAGACCGAGGATTTCGAGGAGGCGCTGTCGCGCATCGCTAAGGATTGCCGGCTGGCGGTGGTGACGATGAGCGAGGAAGGCTCGGTCATCCTGACCGGCGGCGAACGCACCAGGGTGGAGGCGATCAGCATTCCGAGCGTCGTCGACACGACGGGCGCGGGCGATCTCTACGCCGCCGGCTTCCTCTACGGTTATACGGCCGGGCGGTCGCTGGCCGATTGCGGCCGGCTCGGCAGCCTTGCCGCCGGCCTCGTCATCCAGCAGGTCGGCCCCCGCCCGCTGCTCTCGCTGGCGGAAGAGGCCAGGAAGGCCGGCCTTACTTGAAGGCCTCGCCCGGATAGGCGCCCCAGATCTCGTTCTGCGAGACCCAGCCGGCCGTGCCGTCCGCTTCGGCGCGGCACCAGTCGCCGTTGCATTCGCCGACCTTGATGACGACGCCGGGCTGGATCTTCGCGATGACCGTCGAGTTCGACATCGCCTCGCGGCGCATGTTGACGAAGATGCCCTCGCCCTTGCCGCGCATCCATGGCGCGGTGACGGCGGTGCGCTCGCCGGAGAGCAGCGCCTGGTTGACCCAGCCCTCCGTGCCATCCGCGTCGCGGATGCGGCGCCAGTTATCGTATTCCTGGATGATCTCCACCGGGACGCCGGATTTGAGATAGCGCCAGGCGACGGCATAATCGACGCTGGGCCCGACGCGCAGGTTGACGCTTTTCGCCTTGAGGCTGACGAAGCGGGGCAGCGGCAGGCCGCTCGGCCCCTTGGCCGCCTGGGCATGGGCGAGCTGGACGCCGGCAACGGAGACGAGGAGGCCCGCAAGGGCGGCAAGGCTGAGACGCAGGACAAGGTGACGCATGGACGATCCGCACAGATTGGAGGGGGCATGACGCTGCCGAACCGGTGCAAATTGGCAAATCGCAGGAACGCCAAAGAGGGCGGATTGTCTTCGCGACCGGGTCTGGTAGAAAATGCCCCTGATGAAGCAATCCTTGCCCAACTTGGTTAAGGACCCGTCAACAGGACGCCGGAACAGCCCATGACCCAGAAGAAAAAACCGAAGGTCTACATCACCCGCCGCCTGCCCGAGGTCGTGGAGACCCGGATGCGCGAACTGTTCGACGCGGAGCTCAACATCGACGACACGCCGCGCAGCCAGCCCGAGCTCGTCGCCGCCGTCAAATCGGCCGACGTCCTGGTGCCGACGCTGACGGACCGGATCGACGCCGCGCTCATCGAGCAGGCCGGCCCGCAACTGAAGCTGATCGCCTGCTTCTCCAACGGCGTCGACAATGTCGACGTGGAGGCGGCGGCACGGCGCGGCATCACCGTCACCAACACACCGAACGTTCTCACCGAGGACACGGCCGACATGACGATGGCGCTGATCCTCGCCGTCCCCCGCCGGCTGGCGGAAGGGGCGCGCATCCTGACGGACCGCAGGGGCGAATGGGCCGGCTGGTCGCCGACCTGGATGCTCGGCCGGCGCATCTGGGGCAAGCGCCTCGGCATCGTCGGCATGGGGCGCATCGGCACCGCCGTCGCCCGCCGCGCCAAGGCCTTCGGCCTCTCCATCCACTACCACAACCGCCACCGCGTGCGCCCGGACACGGAGGACGCGCTGGAGGCGACCTATTGGGACAGCCTCGACCAGATGCTGGCGCGCGTCGACATCGTCTCGGTCAACTGCCCCTCGACGCCGGCAACCTATCACCTTCTGTCGGCCCGCCGGCTCGAGCTGATGCAGCCGACGAGCTATATCGTCAACACGGCGCGCGGCGGCATCATCGACGAGACGGCGCTGATCAAGTGCCTGCGCGAAGGCAAGATGGCCGGCGCCGGCCTCGACGTCTTCGAGAACGAGCCTTCGGTCAACCCGAAGCTCCTGAAGCTCGCCGCCGAGGGCAAGGTCGTGCTCCTGCCGCATATGAGCTCGGCGACGCTCGAAAGCCGCGTCGACATGGGCGAGAAGGTCGTCATCAACATCCGCACCTTCTTCGACGGCCACCGCCCGCCGGACCGCGTGCTGCCGAACCGGGTCTAGAGCATTTCCGCGTTTCGCATTCCGGACGCAAGACCGCTTCGTCGCTGCTGTCCCCTTCTCCCCCGCGGGGAGAAGGTGGCCCGAAGGGTCGGATGAGGGGGTAGCGCAGGAGAGGGTAGGAGACGTTTGCAGCATCCCCCTCATCCCGCTGCCGCGACTTTCTCCCCGCGGGGGAGAAGGAGCAAGTGGAGAGCTATTTCTCCTAACACGGAGGGTTTACGCGTTCCGCCGCCTGTATTTCAGCGTTTCGAACCGCGCCGCCAGCCCGTCGTAAAGCAGCAGCCGCCCGACCAGCGGGTCGCCGGCGCCCGTGACGAGCTTGATCACCTCCATCGCCATCAGCGTGCCGACGACGCCGGTCAGCGCGCCGACGATGCCGGCTTCGGCGCAGGCCGGAACGACGCCGGGCGGTGGGGCCGTGGGGAAGAGGTCACGGTAGCCGGGGTGAAGCGTGCCGTCCGGCCCGGCCTCATAGGGTTTCAGCACGGTCAGCGAACCGTCGAAGCGGCCGACGGCGCCGGTGACGAGCGGAATGCGCGCAGCCTCCGCCGCATCGGCGGAGGCATAGCGCGTGTCGAAATTGTCCGAACCGTCGACGAGGAGGTCGTAACCGGCAAGAAGGCGCGCGGCCGTTCCGGCCGTCAGCCGCTCGGCGATGCCGGTGAAGGCGACATGCGGGTTGAGGCGGGCGACGGCGGCCTCGGCGCTCGCGATCTTCGGCGTGCCGAGGCCGGCCGTGTCGTGGATCACCTGGCGCTGGAGGTTGGAGAGGGAGACCGTGTCGTCGTCGAGAACGCCGATATGGCCGATGCCGGCGGCGGCGAGATACTGGATGACCGGCGCGCCGAGGCCACCGGCGCCGACGATCAGCACATGCGCCTGCTTCAGCTTCTGCTGGCCCGCGCCGCCGATCTCGGCGAGCACGATATGCCGGCGGTAGCGGTCGATCTCTTCGGGGCTGAGCGGATCGGTCATGGCACGATGCCTCCATGCGAGACGGTGAGGAACTGCGCGCGCTCGCCGAGCGCGTCGAACATCGACCGGTCGGTGCCGGTCATGAAGGCCTGGCCGCCGAGCGCATCGACCCGGTCGAACAGCGCGGCCCGGCGGCCCGCGTCGAGATGGGCGGCGATCTCGTCGAGCAGCAGCACCGGCGCATGGCCGGTCATGCCCCCGACGAGGCCGGCATGGGCGAGGATGAGGCCGACGAGCAGCGCCTTCTGCTCGCCCGTCGAGCAGCGCTCGGCCTCCATGTCCTTCTCGCGGTGGCGGATCATGAGATCGGCGCGGTGCGGGCCGTCCAGCGTGCGGCCGGCGGCGGCGTCCCGGTAGCGGCCGTCCTGCAGCATGCCGAGATAGATGTCCTCGATCTCGTAGGCCGGGCGCTGCCATTCCCCGTCGAGGAAGCCGGAAAGGCGCATGGTGGCCGAGGGGAACGGCCCGTCGTCGCGCGCCGCCTCCACGAGGCCGGAAAGGAGGCCGACGAGCTCGTGGCGGGCATGCGCCATGGCGATGCCGAGCTCCGCCATCTGCCGCTCCAGCGCCGTCAGCCAGGCGGGATCTGGCCGCGGCTCGGAGAGCAGCCGGTTGCGGCCGCGCATCGCCTTCTCGAAATCCGCCGCCCGGCGGCCGTGCTCGGGATCGAGCGACAGCACCAGCCGGTCGAGGAAACGGCGGCGATCGGCGGAGGGACCGGTGAAGAGGCCGTCCATGGACGGCGTCAGCCAGACGACGCGCAGATGGTCGAGCAGTTCGTCGACGGTGCGGGCGGGCGTGCCGTTCAGCCGGAGTTTTCGCGCCTGGCCCTCGTCGCCGCCCTCGGTACCCGTGCCGATGTCGACCTCGCCCATCATGCCGTCGAGCGTTGCGAAGACGGAAAAGCCGCCGCTTGCGCCGGCGCGCACGACATCGCCATAGGGCGCGCGGCGCAGGCCCCGGCCCGGCGACAGCAGGGAGACGGCCTCCATCAGGTTGGTCTTGCCCGCGCCGTTCTGCCCCGTCAGCACGACATGCCGGCCGTCGAGCGGCAGCGACAGGCCCGCATAGTTGCGGAAATCCGTGAGCTTGAGGCGGGAAAGGGAAACCTTGTGCGGCATGGGGTGAGAGCTAGAGCATTTTGCCGCCAAGGGGAATCACCCTGCGGCGCATAAATCGGGCAACAACAGAAAGATGGGCAGGCGCCGGGCGCCGCACAAGCCGCCCCGGCCCGCAGGGGCAGACTATCGCATATGGAGTTCGGCCCTGCCGCTCTCCCCTTCTCCTCGCGGGGAGAAGGGAATGTGGCAGCGGCTTGCTTCCATAGGCGATGGCTCTTGGGGAGAGATGCCGGCAGGCAGAGGGATCTTTGCAGCCGATCGCGCTACGCTAGCCGGAAGATGAGCCCCTGGCGACGCCGGGCCGGTTGCCTGCATGATGCGGAGCAGGTAAGCCAGAACCTCCCGCCGTGCCTTGCATTCTCCCCCTCCCAGCCCGCAGGTCCTCCGCCTTGTCCTCCTTCCTTCCCGTCTTCGACCGTTCATTCTCCGCCTTCCTCTTCGACATGGACGGCACGATCATCAACTCCATTCCGGCCACAGAGCGCGTCTGGACGCGCTGGGCGCTGAAGCACGGGCTGGACGTGGCGACCTTCCTGCCGACCATGCATGGCGTGCGCGGCATCGACACGATCACGCGGCTCGGCCTGCCGGGCGTCGATCCCGTCGCCGAGGCCAAGGAGGTCGAGCGCGAGGAGATGGAGGATGTCGAGGGCGTGCTGCCGATCCCGGGCGCGATCGCCTTCCTTTCCGCGCTGCCGGCCGGCCGCTGGGGCATCGTCACCTCGGCGCCGGTGGCGCTCGCCCATCGCCGCCTCGCCGCCGCCGGCATTCCGCTGCCCGCGGTCATCGTGACGGCCGACGACGTGACGCGCGGCAAGCCGGCACCGGACGGCTACCGGATGGGCGCCGAGCGGCTCGGCTTCGACCCGGCCGATTGCCTCGTCTTCGAGGACGTGCCGGCGGGCATTCTTGCCGGCGAGGGCGCCGGCGCCCATGTCGTGGTGATGACCGCGACGCACCATCACCCCATCGAGACTGGCCATCCGACGCTGCAGAGCTACGAGGGCATCACCACGCAAGCCGATGCGGACGGCCGGTTGACGCTGCTGCGGGCGGCGGGCTGACACGCGGGCTCCCGTTTCACGAAACAGGAAAGCCGGGATGTCTCCATCCCGGCTTCCGGCTGCTGATAACATCCGCCAAGTTCTCCTCCGTCATGGCCGTCCATAACCCATTGAAGAATGGATCCTCGGGCCAATCCCGAGGATGACGGAGCGCTTGGGGCGATGTTTTTTCACGAGAGCGGTCAGCCCTCGAAGAACTCCTTCATCCGCGCGAAGAAGCCGGCGGATTCCGGGTTGTTGTCCTTCGAGGAGATCTCCTCGAATTCCTTGAGCAGCTCGCGCTGGCGCTTGGTCAGCTTCTGCGGCGTCTCGATCTGGATCTGGATGTAGAGATCGCCGACCTGCGTGGAGCGCAGCACCGGCATGCCCTTGCCCTTGAGGCGGAACTGGCGGCCGGCCTGGGTGCCCTCGGGCACCGAGACGCGTGACTTGGTGCCGTCGAGCGTCGCCACGTCGAAGGTGCCGCCGAGCGCCGCCGTCGTCATGGAGATGGGCACGGTGCAGTAGAGGTCCGCCCCGTCGCGCTGGTAGAATTCATGCGGCTTTACCGACAGGAAGATGTAGAGATCGCCCGCAGGCCCCCCGCGCACGCCCGCCTCGCCCTCGCCGGAGAGCCGGATGCGCGTGCCGTCCTCGATGCCGGCCGGGATGTTGACCGACAGCGAGCGCTCTTCCGTGACGCGGCCATGGCCGTGGCACTTGGTGCAGGGATCGCTGATCGTCTGGCCGCGGCCATGGCAGGTCGGGCAGGTGCGCTCGATCGAGAAGAAGCCCTGTGCGGCGCGCACGCGGCCGGAGCCCTGGCAGGTGGCGCAGGTCTTCGGGCTGGTGCCGGGCTTGGCGCCGGACCCGGAACAGACGTCGCAGGTGATCGACGTCGGCACGCGGATCTGCGCCGTCTTGCCGGCATAGGCCTCTTCCAGCGAGATCTCCATGTTGTAGCGCAGGTCGCCGCCGCGCTCGCGGCCGCCGGCCGAGCGCCGCTGACGCCCGCCGCCCATCATCTCGCCGAAAATGTCCTCGAAGATGTCGGAGAAGCCGCCGCCCTGGAAACCGCCGCCGCCGAAGCCGCCGCCCATGCCGCCCTGCTCGAAGGCCGCATGGCCGTAACGGTCGTAGGCCGCGCGCTTCTGCGGGTCCTTGAGCGTGTCATACGCCTCGTTGACGTCCTTGAACTTCTGCTCGGCGGAGGCATCGCCCGGATTCTTGTCCGGGTGGTACTTCATCGCCATCTTGCGGAAGGCGCTCTTCAGCTCCTTCTCGTCGGCGCTCTTGGAAACACCCAGCGTCTCGTAAAAATCAGCTTTTGCCATTCGGGTTCACGTCCGTTTCGTGGGAACGGTCTTCTTGTTATGGACCTGGAAGCTTGCCTTAGCCTGCATGCCTGAAAAGCGCGCATGCAAAAGGCGGAAGCCGGAGCGAAGGAAAAGCCAAGACATCGTCGCCGCGGTAAACGGGAGTGATCATCTTGTCTTTTTCCCTTCGCGCTGACTTCCGCCTTCTCGCTATCCGTTGCACCGGCCGCGAGAGAGCGCGGCCGGCAGTTCAGGAGGCTCAGGCCGACTTCTTGCGGTCGTCCTCGTCCTTGACTTCCTCGTAGTCGGCATCGACGACATTGTCGCCGGCCTCGCCCGAGGCAGAAGAGGCGTTCTCCTCGGCCTGCTGGGCCTCGTAGATCGCCTGACCGAGCTTCATGGAGACTTCCATGAGCGTGTTGGTCTTCGCCTTGATGTCGTCCGCATCGGGCTCGGAAGCCTCGACGGCGGTCTTCAGCGCGGCGATGGCGTCCTCGATGGCCTTGCGGTCGGCCTCGGAAACCTTGTCGCCATATTCCTTCAGCGACTTTTCCGAGGAGTGGATCAGGCTTTCGGCCTGGTTCTTCGCCTCGACGCCCTCGCGGCGCTTCTTGTCGGCCTCGGCATTGGCCTCGGCGTCCTTGACCATCTTCTCGATGTCGGCGTCGGAAAGACCGCCGGAGGCCTGGATGCGGATCTGGTGCTCCTTGCCGGTGCCCTTGTCCTTGGCCGAGACCTGCACGATGCCGTTGGCGTCGATGTCGAAGGTGACTTCGATCTGCGGCATGCCGCGCGGGGCCGGCGGAATGCCGACGAGGTCGAACTGGCCGAGCAGCTTGTTGTCCGCCGCCATTTCGCGCTCGCCCTGCGAGACGCGGATGGTCACGGCCGACTGGTTGTCCTCGGCGGTCGAGAAGGTCTGGCTCTTCTTCGTCGGGATCGTCGTGTTGCGCTCGATCAGACGGGTGAAGACGCCGCCCAGCGTTTCGATGCCGAGAGACAGCGGGGTCACGTCGAGGAGCAGGACGTCCTTGACGTCGCCCTGCAGAACGCCGGCCTGGATGGCGGCGCCCATGGCGACCACTTCATCCGGGTTGACGCCCTTGTGCGGCTCCTTGCCGAACAGCTGCTTGACGGTTTCCTGCACCTTCGGCATGCGGCTCATGCCGCCGACGAGAACGACCTCGTCGATCTCGGCTGCCGAAACGCCGGCATCCTTGAGGGCTGCCTTGCAGGGCGCGACGGTGCGCTGGATGAGGTCGTCGACGAGCGCTTCGAACTTGGCGCGGGTCAGCTTCATCGTCAGGTGCTTCGGACCGGTCGCATCCGCCGTGATGAACGGCAGGTTGATCTCGGTCTGCTGCGAGGACGAGAGTTCGATCTTGGCCTTCTCGGCGGCTTCCTTGAGGCGCTGAAGGGCGAGCTTGTCGTTCTTCAGGTCGACGCCCTGGTCCTTCTTGAACTCGTCGGCGAGGTAGTTGACCAGACGCATGTCGAAGTCTTCACCGCCGAGGAAGGTGTCGCCGTTCGTCGACTTCACCTCGAAGACGCCGTCGCCGATTTCCAGCACCGAGATGTCGAACGTGCCGCCGCCAAGGTCGTAGACGGCGATGGTCTTGCCGTCCTTCTTGTCGAGGCCGTAGGCGAGCGCGGCGGCCGTCGGCTCGTTGATGATGCGCAGCACTTCAAGACCCGCGATCTTGCCGGCATCCTTGGTCGCCTGGCGCTGCGCGTCGTTGAAATAGGCCGGAACCGTGATGACGGCCTGGGTGACGGTCTCGCCGAGATAGGATTCGGCCGTTTCCTTCATCTTCTGCAGGATCATCGCGGAGATCTGCGAGGGGGAATAGCCCTTGCCGCGGGCATCGACCCAGGCATCGCCATTGTCGCCCTTGACGATCTTGTAGGGAACGAGGCCCTTGTCCTTCTCGACGAGCTTGTCATCGTAGCGGCGGCCGATGAGGCGCTTGACGGCGAAGAGGGTGTTTTCCGGGTTGGTGACCGCCTGGCGCTTGGCCGGCTGGCCGGTCAGCCGCTCACCGTCTTCGGTGAAGGCGACCATGGAAGGCGTCGTGCGCGCGCCTTCTGCATTTTCGATAACTTTCGCGTCCTTGCCATCCATGACGGCGACGCAGGAATTGGTCGTCCCGAGGTCGATACCGATTACTTTAGCCATGTCATTCTCTCCTTGAAGCGAACTGCCGGAACCCATTCAGGCATTCGATTGGCAGCCCCTAATGGTATGGTCTTCACGAAAGCATGGGCCGCAGCCCTGCCTTGCGGCGTATATAAGGAGCCCTCCAGACGACTGCAAGACATTGCCGGGCCGCAAAGCTCGCAAAATCAGCGCGTCCGATGGACTTGGTGTACCGCCCTCGCAACCCGCAATCAACCACAATCCTCTCCGGTGTTTCAAGCAACGGCTCGAGGTCTTGGCGGCTTCCGGAGAGATGGGATCTTAAGACCCGGAAATGTAGAACATCCGGCA
This sequence comes from Shinella sp. WSD5-1, assembly GCF_963942435.1. GTDB lineage: Bacteria > Pseudomonadota > Alphaproteobacteria > Rhizobiales > Rhizobiaceae > Shinella > Shinella yambaruensis. Next base: position 654,691 of record NZ_OZ012596.1, on the reverse strand, counting down.
TGGACGGAGGTGTCGGATAGAGAGCGACGGAAGGAAACATATAATATTTTCCTTCACTTGTACGCAGTGTAAAATTTTTCTCCAGGTAAATTTATTCCCGTCTTCGACAACGCGCACACACCGCAAGTATACGAAACGGTTGAGGGACTGATACGGGCCAACGAAGCAACGGCACAGGAGGCGATGCTCCGAGCGCTCCAGTTAAAATTACCTCGGACCGGTATCGGGCCGTTTGCAAAGGAGTGGATTGCCGCACCAGCAACCAATAAGCGGCTTACCAGAGCGGAACAGGCGGATATTGATCGCATAGGCCGGGCGTACGGATGTCATTGGTGTGGTACAAAGAGGTCGGGAACGCCCACTGCTGGTGGTGCAGCAAATCACAAGGCGGCTTGATATCAAAGGGAAGTCATTGAGGTCATGTCTGTTGAAACGCTTACAATCGCTCCAGAATATCTAGTATCTATATCGCCGGTCGCACCGGTGTCGATATTCCAATGCACATGGATCGACAGGGAATCTTTGCATCGCCTCAGTGTATAAACGTTCCTGCCTATGACTGGAAGCATGGAGACACGAATGTCACTTTCGGCCCGTTCGATGAGCTGAATGAAACAGCCGAACCGGCATTTGATGGATTTCTCGAAACTTCACACAAGCGGCTTATTGTTTTTGGCGTAACAGTATCTGAGTACGCCAGCACAACAGTTCCATCAACAAAAACGCGAATCCGCATTTGGCTCGATCATCCAATTGAGTCTTCAAATGTCGTTATTGCTTGTGGATAAGAAATATATTAGTGTTCTGAGGCGCTAATATTGCAAATTACATTTAATCTATATAATATTTTTATAAATGGCACGACGTTATGACTGCATATAACCATAACATGTTTATTATCTCCTGGAGACAGAAAGGCACGCTTGGCGAGAAGATGCTGCTCAAAGGAGGCGGGACACCCTAGAATAGCTACTCTTCGCTTCAGCATCACTGCCTTAATACAGCAGAATTTATCTGGCAAACCGGGATATACGCGACATTCCTTACAATCTCAGGGAAAAAATTCATTCCATCGACTCCTGACTGCATCATGATGGCGACACCAGTTTTTCCGTTGGAGAAGCTTCGGAAATAACCATGTCGACGCCCCCGACATTCGACGGGTTTCTCGACACGCCCGACAAGAGGCTTGTCTTCTTCGATGCCAACGAGCCGGAGTTTGCCAGCGTATCGGTGCCCACCGTCAAAACGCGCATTCGGATCTGGATCGATCACCCGAGGGAGCCGGAAAATGTCGTCATCGCCTTCGGATAAACGCGACCGTCAGCCCCCCAGCAGCACGTCGAAAAGCGTCGTCCGGCGCGTGCCGGTCTGTCCCTGCTGGCCGACGTCTGCGGGCGGCGTAAGGCCGTCGTCGAGCGGAACGGCGCCCGCCTCGCCGTTCGCCATCGCCTGCCCGTCGCGGGCGGGCTCGTTGCCCAGCGTGCGGGAGATGATGTCGAAGAGCTGATCGCCTTCCGGGGCCGGTTCCGTCCCGTCCACGGCAGGCTCGCCGCCGGCCGTGCCGAAGAGCGGCGAAGGCGCAAGGCCCTCATGGGCGGCGGTCATGAACTGGCTCCAGGCCTTCGCGGGGAGCCCGCCGCCCGTCACCTTCTTCATCGACTTGCCGTCGTCGTTGCCGAACCAGACGCCGGTCGTCAGGTTGCTGGTGTAGCCGACGAAGAGCGCGTCGCGGAAGGACTGCGTCGTGCCCGACTTGCCGGCCGCCGGCCAGCCGGGAATGCGGGCGTTCTTGCCGGTGCCCTCGGTGATGACGCGCATCATCATGCCGTTCATCTGGGAGACGACGCCGGGTTCCAACACGCGCGGCGGATTGTCGTAGGTGTTCTCGTAGAGCACCCGGCCGTCGGCCGTCGAAATGCGGCGGATGATGTGCGGCGTCGCCTTGTAGCCGCCGTTCATGAAGGGCGCGTAGGCGGCGGTCAGCTCGACCAGCGTCACCTCCGACGTGCCGAGCGCGATCGAGGCGTTCGACTGAAGCTCCGATTCGATGCCGAGCCTGCGGGCGAGTTTTATAACGTCGTCCGGGCCGACCTCCATGACGAGCTGCGCGGCAATCGTGTTCAGCGACTGGGCGAGCGCAGAGGAGAGCGTCACCTCGCCGCGATATTTCTGGTCGTAGTTCTCCGGCGTCCACTTGCCGATCCTGACCGGCGCGTCGTTGCGCACGGAAAGCGGCGAGCGGCCGGCTTCCAGCGCCGCCGCATAGACGAAGGGCTTGAAGGCCGAGCCCGGCTGGCGCTTGGCCTTGGAGGCGCGGTCGAACTGGCTTTCCGCATAGTCCCGCCCGCCGACGAGGGCCCGGATGGCGCCGGTGCCGTCGATCGAGACGAGGGCGGCCTGCGAGGCGTTCGACTTTTCGCCCTCCTTGTCGAGGAGCGCGGTGATCGCCTCGTCGGCCTTCTTCTCGAGGTCGAGGTCGATCGTCGTGTCGATGACGAGGTCCTCGGTGATGTCGCCGATCATGCCCGGCAGCTGGGCCATGACCATGTCGGCGGCATAATGCTGGGCGCCGGACCAGTAGCTCTTCGCCCGCGCCGGCGTCTGCGACATGGCGGTCTTGATCTCGGTGTCGGTGACGAAGCCCTCTTCGCGCATCGCGCCGAGCACGATCTGCGCACGCGCTTCCGCCGCCTCCGGATCGCGCGCCGGGGAGAGGCGCGAGGGCGCCTTCAGGAGGCCGGCGAGAAGGGCGGCCTCGCCGAGATTGACGTCCCGCGCCGACTTGTTGAAGTAGCGCCGCGCGGCGGCCTCGACGCCGTAGGAATTCGAGCCGAAGAAGACGCGGTTGAGATACATCGCCAGGATCTGGTCCTTGGAATATTTGTGCTCCAGCCAGAAGGCGAGCAGAACTTCCTGAACCTTGCGCTCCAGCGTGCGCTCCGGCGAGAGGAACATGTTCTTGGCGAGCTGCTGGGTCAGCGTCGAGCCGCCCTGCACCATGCGGCCGGTGGTGATGTTGGTCAGCATCGCGCGGGCGAGGCCGAGCGGATCGATGCCGAAATGCGAATAGAAGCGCCGGTCCTCGATGGCGATGACGGCCTGCGGGATATAGGGCGACATGTTCTCCAGCGACAGCGCCTCGCCGCCGGTCACGCCGCGATTGGCGATGATGTCGCCGCTGACGGCGAGGATCTTCAGGTTCGGCGGCCGGTCGGGGATCGACCAGCTCGTGGCGCTCGGCATGCGCGCGCCGTAGTAGAGGACGAGGCCGCCGACACCGATGGCGCCCCAGATGCCGAGCACGACGCACCAGTAGAAGAGCCGGCGGAAAAGGCCGAAGAAACCGCCGCCGGCCGCCCGCCGGCGCCCGCCGGAGCCGCGCCCCGGCCGCTCGGCCCTCGGTGGCTTGCCGCGCCCCTTGCGGCCGCCGCCTGCCACGCGATCTCCCGCGCCGACATGGAAATCATCCTCGTCGTCGTGCCCACCCGATCCCCGGAAGGACGGTTCGATGCGCTGGGATTTGCGATTGGCTGCCATAAGCGGTCGGATACACCTCGAAAACGTCGCCGTCCGGTGGACCTTAAATGCGGCGATTTAAGGGGTCGTTAAGAAGCGGTGAACGCGCAGGCGACAGTTTGAGGGGGATTTGAGAGAAGATCGGGCGGCCTTGCGGGCCGCCCGGGATATCGCGTTCCGGTCCTGCGTCGTTGCCGGCGCAGACCGTTCAGGCACGTTTACCTTGCTCAATAGTAAGGCGAGAGGCACTCGCGGCGGCCGCCATAGTTGGGCTGGAACGTGTTGTCGTAGGCCCGGTACGAGCGGTAGCGCGCATAGCACCATTCGGTGTGGCGCGGATTGATGCCCTCGTAGCGCGGCCGGGCATAGCCGTCATTGGCGATCGCGCCGCCGATGATCGCACCCGCACCGAAGGCGGCCAGCGGATACCACCAGCCATCCGAATGGCGGCGATAGCCGCGACGTTCGTAGCGATAGCCGCGATGGCCATTGTGCCAGCCGCGGCGCTCGCGCCACTGGACCTGCTGGACATCGCTCGCCTGAGAAGCGCCGACCTTCGGCATCGGCACGGCAAAGGCCGGTGCGGATACGAATGTCGTGGCGAACATGGCGACGGCCATGGCAGCGGCAATGCCGCCCTTGATCGTTGTCTTCATGTCGGTCTCCCTTGGATTGTCACTGTTTCACAGTGATCAAGACGGATGACAGCATGAAACAATTCGACTGAATGCAGGATGAACCGAACTTCTCCATCGCCTCAGTCCTCGCCGTTGCCCAGCCGGCTGAGGAAACGCTGCCGCTCGAAGACGAGGATGACCACCAGCGCCATGATGAAGGGGATGATCAGGTAGAACAGCCGGAAGACGGCGAGCGCGGCCAGCACCGCCGCCGGATCCATGTCCGGCAGGCCGGCGATGAAGACGAGCTCCAGGACGCCGATGCCGCCCGGCGCATGGGACAGCAGCGCCACCGAGAAGGAGGCGAGGAAGATGCCGAGCACGACGAAGAAGCCCGGATTGCCCTCCGCCGGCAGCACGAAATAGATGATCGCCGCCGCGCCGATCAGCTCGATCGGCGCGATGATGAGCTGGCGGAAGACCAACGAGGGCTTGGGATATTCCAGCTTCAGCCAGCGCGTATTGATCGGCCGGAAGCCGACGAGACTGCCCACCACGTAGAGCACGACCAGCGCCAGGATGAAGACACCGGTCGAGAACGCCGCCTCGATCGGCAGGAATTCGGCGAACCGCCCGACGATCTCCGGCTCCAGCACCAGCACCAGGCCGAACAGCATGACCGTGCCGAGCGCGAAGGTGAAGGAGCAGAAGGCGACGAGGACGCCCACCTCCGATCCGGTCAGCCCCTTCGACGTATAGGCGCGGTAGCGCACCAGCGCGCCGGAGAACACCGAGGCGCCGATATTGTGCGACAGCGCATAGGTGGTGAAGGAGGTGATGGTGATGAACCACAGCGAGATGCGATGGCCGAGATGCTCGAGCGCCAGGTGGTCGTAGGCGGCGAGCGCCGCATAGGCGACGAGCGTGGCGCCGCAGGCCAGCAGCCAGCCGGAGACCGGAATGGCATGGAGGCTCGCCATGAACTCGTCGAGCGACAGGCCGCGGAGATCCTTGTAGAGGATATAGACCGACAGGATGATCGCGGCGGTGCTGACGAGCGGCCAGAAGAACTTTTTCAGCCGCTTCATCCCGCCTTCCCCCCTGCTGCCGGCGCCCCACAGCCCGGGCAGCGAGGTGTTCTCGCAATCTTTCCTGACGCCATTCTCACCCTTTCCCCATGTCCGGGCCGTCGTCGCCTGTCCGCGCGCGGTCCTTGTCTTTTGAGGAAACCAGCATTTCCGTTCCGTCCGGTTAATGCTGGCCTCCCATGTCATCACATCTGTGTCAGCGCGCCGCGAGCGCCGAAAGAATGCGCACCCACGAGCGGATGCCCTTTTCGAAGGAGCGCAACTCGTATTTCTCGTTCGGCGAATGGATGCGGTCGTCCGACAGCGCAAAGCCGACAAGCAAGGATTCCATGCCGAGCATCTTCTGGAAATCGCCAACGATCGGGATGGAGCCGCCCATGCCGATGACGACGGCGGGCTTCGGCCATTCGTCCGACAGCGCGCTCTTCGCCTTGCCGAGCAGCGCGGAATCGTAGGGAAGCTGGATGGCCGGCGAGCCGCCATGGGCATGGAACGTCACCGAGCAGTCCGCCGGGACGCGCGCCCGCACATAGGCGCGGAACGCATCGCGGATCTTCGCCGGATCCTGCTTGCCGACGAGGCGGAAGGAGACCTTTGCCGAGGCTTCGGCGGCGATCACCGTCTTGAAGCCCTCGCCCGTATAGCCGCCAGTGATGCCGTTGACCTCGGCGGTCGGGCGCGCCCAGGTGAGCTCCAGCACGGAGCGGCCCTTTTCCCCCGAGGGGATCGACAGGCCGATCTCGCCGAGGAAGCTCTCGGCCGTCTTGCCGAGCGTTTCCCACGCCGCCTTGATCTGGCTCGGCGTTTCCTCGACGCCGTCATAGAAGCCGTCGAGCGTCACGCGGCCGGTCTCGTCGTGCAGGCCGGCGAGGATATTCGACAGGATATGGATCGGGTTTGCCGCAGCCCCGCCGAAATAGCCCGAATGCAGGTCCCGGTCGGCCGCCTTGATGACGATCTCCTCGCCGACGAGGCCGCGCAGGCCCGCGGAGATGGCCGGCGTGTCGGCATCCCACATGCTGGTATCGCAGACGAGGGCGAAATCGGCCGTCAGCTCGGCAGCATTGGCCTCGAGGAACGGCTTGAGCGAGGGCGAGCCGGATTCCTCCTCGCCCTCGAAGAGGATGGTGACGCGGCAGGGCAGGCTGCCCGCCGTTTCCTTGTAGGCGCGGCAGGCTTCCACGAAGGTCAGGAGCTGGCCCTTGTCGTCCGACGTGCCGCGGCCGGTGATGATGCGCCGGCCCTTGCCGGCATCGCGCACCGCTGGCTCGAAGGGATCGTGGTCCCACAGGTTCAGCGGGTCGACCGGCTGGACGTCGTAGTGGCCGTAGAAGAGCACATGCGGCGCATCGGGCTTCGCGCCGTCGTGATGGGCGACCACCATCGGATGGCCGGGCGTGTCGCGCACCGTCGCATCGAAGCCGAGCGAGCGCAGCTCCTTGACCAGCCATTCGGCCGCCCGCCGGCACTCCGCCTTGAAGGCCGGATCGGTGGAGATGGACTTGATGCGCACCAGCTCGAACAGGCGTTCGAGGCTGGCCGGAACGCCGGCGCTGGCGCGATCGAGAACGGGCAGGATGTTGGTCATGGATGAACCCCCAGGACATGGTGCGGGCGCGCTCTTGCGGTGCAACATGCAGCAAATCAAATGAATTTCGGCGCGACATTAGACCGATCGGCTCGGTCAGGGCAAATCGTATGACGATCAGAGGCGCGGATCGCGGCCGAGATTGGCGAGCACCATGCGCATATACTCCAGGAGCAGCTCCCGCTCGAAGCGCCGGAAGCCCCGGAAGAGCGCGTCCTCGGTGGCCAAGGCCGCCGCCATCGCGGTCTCGCGCAGCGCCTTGCCGCGGCTCGTCAGGAAGACGAGCTGGGCCCGCCTGTCCTTCGGGTGGCGCCGGCGGGAGATGAGCCCGTCGCGCTGCATGCGGGCGAGCGTGCTGGCCATGGTCGCCTGTTCGATGTCGAGCCGGTCGAGAAGCTCGCGCTGGGTGAGGCCGTCGCCGCTCCACAGCTCCAGGAGGACCGGGAACTGGCCGGGCGCGAAACCGGCCCCGTCCGCCCGCGCCTGAAGGGCGCGGGACGCCGCCTTCGCCAGGAGATTGGCGAGGTACGCTGCCGACTCCTTCCGGTCAAATTCCATGAAGCGAAAGCTAAGCCGGTTTTGGGCGGAAGACAATGGATCGCAGGCGATGCTTTGGCGAGCGGGAGAGCTCCCAGCCTTTCTCCCTGCACTCGCCCCATTCAGCGACGCGGCCCCAGAAACGAGAAGCCGCCGACGACAGGAGGCTTGTCGCGGCGGCTTCTTCGAATGATGGACAAAGGCCCGGAGAGGGGGATGAGGCCTTTGTCCTTTGTCTGGCGCGGCGGGGGACAGGCCGGGTGCCAGACAACGGCTTTGATCAGGTGCCGATGAACAATATCTGTGGGTTCGAATGTGGCTTTTCAAGGGTTTCAAGCGCCCGGGAAAATTACAAATCGGTAACGTTCGTGTGAGGCTTCCCGGCCCCTGGAAAGGCCTGTTTGCCCGCAATGAAAGATGGACGCGGAAAGCCGCCCGCGCTATCCATTCACCCCATGAAAAAAGGTGATCATCTCTTCCTCGTCGACGGCTCCGGCTTCATCTTCCGCGCCTTCCACGCCATCCCGCCGCTCAACCGCAAATCGGACGGGCTGCCGGTCAATGCCGTCTCGGGTTTCTGCAACATGCTGTGGAAGCTCCTGAAGGATGCGCGCAACACCGATGTGGGCGTGACGCCGACCCATTTCGCGGTCATCTTCGACTATTCCTCGAAGACCTTCCGCAACGACCTCTACGACCTCTACAAGGCGAACCGCACGGCACCGCCCGAGGACCTGATCCCGCAGTTCGGCCTTATCCGCCACGCGACGCGCGCCTTCAACCTGCCCTGCATCGAGAAGGAAGGCTTTGAGGCCGACGACCTGATCGCCACCTATGCCCGCCTTGCGGAGGCGGACGGCGCGGATGTCACCATCGTCTCCTCCGACAAGGACCTCATGCAGCTCGTGACTGAGAACGTCTCAATGTATGACGGCATGAAGGACAAGCAGATCTCCATTCCGGAAGTCGTCGAGAAATGGGGTGTGCCGCCGGCAAAGATGATCGACCTCCAGTCGCTGACCGGCGATTCGACCGACAACATCCCGGGCGTTCCCGGCATCGGCCCGAAGACCGCCGCGCAGCTCCTCGAGGAATATGGCGACCTCGACACGCTGCTTGCCCGCGCCGAGGAGATCAAGCAGGTCAAGCGCCGCGAGAACATCATCGCCAACCGCGAGCTCGTGCTGCTCTCCCGCCAGCTCGTGACACTGAAGACCGATACGCCGCTCGACACGCCGCTCGACGACCTGATCCTGCATCCGCAGGACGGGCCGCGGCTGATCGCCTTCCTGAAGGCGATGGAATTCACCACGCTGACGCGCCGTGTCGCCGAAGCCTGCGATTGCGACGCGGGCGCCATCGCGCCGGCGGACGTGCCGGTCGAATGGGGCGCCGAGGCGCATGGCCCGGACCTCGACAAGGGCGACGTCGCCGGCCCCACCCTCGTGCTCGACGGCAAGGAGACGGCGGCCGAGGCCGCCGCGACGCTGCTGCCCACCGCCGGCGTGGATGGCGACACGCCCTCGGCGCTCGCCAGGGCCCGCGCCGAACGCTTTTCGGCCGCGCCCATCGACCATGCCGGCTACGAGACCGTGCGGGATATCGAGACGCTGGACCGCTGGATCGCCGCCGCGCGCGAGACCGGCCTCGTCGGCTTCGACACCGAGACGACCTCGCTCGACGCCATGCAGGCGGAGCTTTGCGGCTTCTCCCTTGCGATCGCCGACAATGCCAAGGACCCGACGGGCACCGTCATCCGCGCCTGCTACGTGCCGCTCAACCACAAGAACGGCGTCGGCGACCTGCTCGGCGGCGGCCTTGCCGAGGGGCAGATCCCGATCCGGCCGGCGCTGGAACGGCTGAAAAGCCTGCTGGAGGACCCTTCCGTCCTGAAGGTCGCGCAGAACCTCAAATACGATTACCTCGTCATGCGCCGCCACGGCATCACCGTTCAGGGTTTCGACGATACGATGCTGATGTCCTACGCGCTCGACGCGGGTGCCGGCACGCACGGCATGGACACGCTCTCCGAACGCTGGCTCGGCCACAAGCCGATTTCCTACAAGGACGTCGCCGGCTCGGGCAAGGGCGCGCAGACCTTCGACATGGTGGATATTTCCCGCGCCACGGCCTATGCGGCGGAAGACGCCGACGTGACGCTGCGCCTCTGGCACGTCTTGAAGCCGCGGCTCGCCGCCAACCGCATGACCACCGTCTACGAGCGGCTGGAGCGCCCGCTGGTGCCGGTGCTCGCCCGCATGGAGGAGCGCGGCATCACCATCGACCGCCAGGTGCTGTCCCGCCTTTCCGGCGAACTCGCGCAGGGCGCCGCCGGCCTTGAGGAGGAGATCTACGACCTTGCCGGCGAACGCTTCAACATCGGCTCGCCGAAACAGCTCGGCGACATCCTGTTCGGCAAGATGGGCCTGCCCGGCGCCTCCAAGACGAAGACCGGCCAGTGGTCGACCTCCGCACAGGTGCTGGAGGACCTCGCCGCCCAGGGCATTCCGCTGCCGCGCAAGATCGTCGACTGGCGCCAGCTCACCAAGCTGAAATCCACCTACACGGACGCCCTGCCCGGCTTCGTGCATCCCGACACGAAGCGCGTGCACACGTCCTACGCGCTCGCCGCCACGACGACCGGCCGCCTCTCCTCCTCCGATCCGAACCTGCAGAACATCCCGGTGCGCACGGCGGAAGGCCGCAAGATCCGCACGGCCTTCATCTCGACGCCCGGCCACAAGCTGGTCTCGGCCGACTACAGCCAGATCGAACTGCGCGTGCTCGCCCATGTCGCCGACATCCCGCAGCTGAAACAGGCCTTTGCCGACGGCATCGACATCCACGCCATGACGGCGTCCGAAATGTTCGGCGTCCCGGTGGACGGCATGCCCCCGGAGGTCCGCCGCCGCGCCAAGGCGATCAATTTCGGCATCATCTACGGCATCTCGGCCTTCGGCCTTGCCAACCAGCTCTCCATCGAGCGCTCGGAGGCCGGCGACTACATCAAGAAATATTTCGAGCGCTTCCCGGGCATCAAGGACTACATGGACCAGACCAAGGCCTTCGCCCGCGAGAACGGTTATGTCGAAACCATCTTCGGCCGCCGCGCGCATTACCCGGAGATCAAGTCGTCCAATCCCTCGGTGCGCGCCTTCAACGAACGCGCCGCGATCAACGCCCCGATCCAGGGCTCGGCCGCCGACATCATCCGCCGCGCCATGGTCAAGATGGAGCCGGCGCTCACCGCCGCCGGCCTTTCCGCCCGCATGCTGCTGCAGGTGCATGACGAACTGATCTTCGAGGTCGAGGACGGCGAGGTGGAAAAGGCGATCCCCGTCATCATCGGCGTGATGGAAAACGCCTCCCTGCCGGCGCTCGCGATGAAGGTGCCGTTGAAGGTGGATGCACGGGCGGCGCACAATTGGGACGAGGCGCACTGAGGGCAGCGAACGGCCCCTCATCCGCCTGCCGGCACCTTCTCCCCGCAGGCGGGGAGAAGGGATCGAGGAGCAAAGCTTCCTTCCCAAGGGCATTGTTTCGGGAAACCCGTGCGACATACCCCTTCTCCCCGCGGGGAGAAGGGAACACCGGCAACGTCGAATCCTATCTGCGATTGCCCTTCGGACTTCGGAAAGAAAGTCCCAGCAGCGAAATGAGGAACCCCTACGCCTCCGCGATCTCCGCATGTCCCGTCTGGATGTTCCAGAGATTGCGATAAAGCCCCGGCCGCTCCACAAGCGCGCCGTGCGAGCCCGACTGGATCACCCGGCCCGCCTCCATCACATGGATGGCGTCGGCATGCACCACCGTGCTCAGCCGGTGCGCGACGAGGATGACCGTGCGCTTGCCCTTCATCCTGGCGAGCGAGCGCTGGATCGCCGCCTCCGTCTCGTTGTCGACGGCGCTCGTCGCCTCGTCGAGGATGAGGATCGCCGGATCGATCAGCAGCGCGCGGGCGAGCGCGATGCGCTGGCGCTGGCCGCCCGAGAGCTTCTGGCCGTATTCGCCGATCTGGCTTTCGTAGCCGTCCGGAAGGTCGCGAATGAAGCCGTCGGCCTCCGCCATGCGCGCGGCGGCCTCGACCTCCTCGCGGCTCGCGCCGGGCCGGCCATAGGCGATGTTGTCGGCGATCGAGCCGGAAAACAGCGTCACCTCCTGCGGCACCCAGGCCATGCTCTTGCGCAGACATTCGCCGGACCAGTCGGCGAGCGGCACGCCGTCGAGGAGGATGCGGCCCTTCTGCGGGCGGATGAAGAGGCCGAGCAGCTTGATCAGCGTCGACTTGCCGCTGCCCGTGGGCCCGACGAGGGCGACCGTCTCGCCCGCCTTGATGGCGAGGTTGATGTCGGTGACGCCGCCGGGGCTCGTCGCATAGCGGAAGGTGACGCCGTCGACCTCGAAGCGGCCGGAGACCTTTGCCTCGTGCGTGCCGTGCGGTTCGCCGCGCGGCTCGTCGAGCAGGCGCAGGATGCGGCGCGTCGAGGCCATGGCGCGCTCGTAGAGGTCGGCGATCTCGGCAAGGCCGGTCATCGGCCAGAGCAGGCGCTGGGTGAGGAAGACGAGCAGGCCATAGGCGCCGACCTGCATCTCACCGTTCAGCGTCAGCCAGCCGCCGATCAGGAAGGTGGCGAGGAAGCCGGACAGGATCGCCATGCGGATGATCGGGATGAAGGCGGAGGAGACGCGGATCGCCGCCCGGTTCGCCTCGACATAGCCGCGGCTTTCCGCCGTCAGCGCCGCCGTCTCGCGCGCCTCCGCCCCGAAGGCGCGGATGGTCTGGAGGCCCTGCAGGTTGGTGGTGAGCCGCGCGCCGAGCCCGCCGGCCCGCGCCCGCACCGCATCGTAGCGCGCCTGCGCCCGGCGCTGGAACCAGAAGGCGCCGGCGATGATCGCCGGCACCGGCGTGAAGGCGATGACGGCGATCAGCGGGCTGACGATGAAGAACACCGCACCGACGAGGATGACGGCGGAAAAGGTCTGGATCAGCTCGTTCGCACCGCGGTCGAGGAAACGCTCCAGCTGGTTGATGTCGTCGTTCAGCACGGCGACGAGGTCGCCGGAGCGGTTCTCCTCGTAGAAGCTCGTCGGCAGGTGCTGGGCGTGGTCGTAACAGAGGATGCGCAGGCGATGCTGCACGTCCTGCGCCAGGCCCCGCCAGAGGATCTGGTAGAAATATTCAAACAGCGATTCGCCGAACCAGATGAGGAAGGTGGCGATGCCGAGCAGGGTGAGCTGGTGCACGGGATCGGTGATGCCGACCTGCGCCACGAAGGAATCCTTGCCGCGCACCACCACGTCGAGCGCGATGCCGATCAGGATCTCCGGCATGACGTCGAAGATCTTGTTGATGACCGACGAGGCGACCGCCCGCATCACGCGGCCCTTCTCGTCGCTGACGAGCGACAGGAGAACACGCAGCGGATGGCGCTTGCCGGAGGAAAGGGGAGCGGACGTCTCGGGAGCGGGCATGGAAGGAACCTGTTGTCGGGGCCGGCCGATCCATCGGACGGCCCTCCGCCTCTAGAACATTTTGCAGCGGAGTGGAATCGCCCGGGCCGCATGCCTGGGCGGATGCAGGCCGAAACGGCACCGGGACGTCGTATTCTCTCAATTCATTCCACGAAAAGACGGGCCGCCTTAACACCGCCTTAAGATCGTGTGCGTCTTGATCGGCTCCCAAGCACGGGGTGCGATACCCCACGGAACCAACCGGCGCCCGGCCGGAACGGAGGCAGGCGTGCAATCCCTATCCGGCGCGGCGGCGCGCTTTCGACTGGTGGCGGCCATGGCGGCCCTGATTCTTCCCGTTCAGGCGAGCGCGGCATGCCTCAGCGGCGTGAACCTCGCCGGCGCCGAATTCGGCGAGGGGCGCGGCACCTTCGGCAAGGACTATACCTATCCGTCCGCCGAAACGATCGCCTATTTCGCCGGCAAGGGTTTCAATGCCGTGCGCCTCCCCTTCAAATGGGAACGGCTGCAGCCGCGGCTGAACCGCGGCTTCGACAGGGCGGAGCGCAAGCGGCTCACCGACACCGTCAAGGCGCTGCGCGGCGCCGGCATGACCGTCATCCTCGACCCGCACAACTACGCCTATTACGGTGACAAGCAGGTCGGCTCGGCCGAGGTGCCCGACAGCGCCTTCGCCGATTTCTGGCGCCGGCTCGCCGAGGACTACAAGAACGACGGCGGCGTGCAATTCGGCCTGATGAACGAGCCGCACGACGTATCCGCCCCGCAGTGGCTCGCCTCCGCCAATGCGGCGATCGCGGCGATCCGCGATGCGGGCGCGAAGAACCTCGTGCTCGTGCCCGGCACGATCTGGACGGGGGCGCACAGCTGGGAAGAGGAGCGGGAGGGCGGCGCCAACGGCACCGTCATGCTCGGCATCGAGGACCCCGCCGACAACCACGCCTACGAGGTGCACCAGTATCTCGACGCCGATTTTTCCGGCAAGGCGGACACCTGCACGCGGGCGGACGACGCCGTGGCCGCGCTGGAGCGCTTCACCGACTGGCTGAAGCGCAACAACAAGCGCGGCTTCCTCGGCGAGTTCGGCGGCGCGGCGGACAAGGCCTGCCTCGACGGGCTCGCCCGTATGACCGCGCTGGTCGGCAAGGAAAGCGCGGTCTGGACCGGCTGGGCCTATTGGGCGGGCGGCGACTGGTGGCCGGCGACGGAGCCGCTCAACATCCAGCCGACCGCCGACGGCGACCGGCCCCAGCTTGCCGCGCTCATCGCCGGCGGCGGACTGCCGGCCAAGGCCGGCACCTGCGCGGCGCTTCCCTGACCCCCAGCTCCGGCACGATGGCGGAGCGGTCATGTCCCGCTGCCTTTGCCCGACCACAGGAAATCATCGATGATTTCCTGTAGCAGAGACTGTCCTGCCTCAGAAGAAGACGTGCAGCGGCCACTGGACCGGGCGGCGGGAGGAGGAGAGCCGGCTGCCCTCGAGCGGCAGCCTGTCTTCCGTCGCGCGGCCGGCCGTGTCGTCGCTTGCGGATTGCTCGTCCTTCGGCTGGAAGCCGACCGGGTAGAGGTTGAAGTAACCAAGCGTCACGCCGCCGAGATAGATCATGCGGTAGGCTCCCGTTCCGTTTAACGTCCCGGTCAACATCATGGCGGAATCGTGGCACCTGTCAATAGTCTATAGAATTGGTGCTCTATTCCGCCCTTGAAACGCACCGCGCCGAGGGAGTACGAGGCAGCCCGACGCCACCGGGAAGACGCCTTGTACACGCTGGACCAGACAGAGCTGTTCGAAGAGGAAATCCGCAAGAGCCGGTTCCGCGCGATCGCCTGCCCCGTCGAGAGCGAAGCCGAGGCGAAGGCCCGGCTGGCCGAGGTCTCGGACCCCGCGGCCAACCACAATTGCTGGGCCCTGCGCATCGGCCAGACCTACCGCTTCAGCGACGACGGCGAGCCGAGCGGCACGGCCGGAAAGCCGATCCTGCAGGCGATCGACGGCCAGGCGCTCGACCGCACGCTCGTCGTCGTCACCCGCTGGTTCGGCGGCATCCTGCTCGGCAGCGGCGGGCTCATCCGCGCCTATGGCGGGACGGCGGCCGCCTGCCTGCGCGCCGCCGCCAAGACCGAATATGTCGAGCGCGTCGCGCTGTCGGTCTCGCTCGGCTTTTCCGATCTCGCGCTGGTCAAGGCGCGGCTTTCCGCCCTTGCCGGCCTCGTGATGGACGAGGAGACCTTTCACGCGCGGGGCGCGCGCCTTGCCTTCCGCGTGCCGGCGGAAAAGGCGGAGGAGATCGGCCGGATGATCGCGGACCTGACGAGCGGGCGCGCCGGGATCGGCAAGTAGACGGTTCGGGCGCAAACCGCGGCGCTCCCTTGCCGGAATGGCGCCGGGGCCGGAAATTTGCCCTTCCGGTCAAAAGAAATCCCCTTCCATTTCCCGCCGGCTTCGCGGAACGGTTTGGCGCGTCATCCGCAAGCCGCCGAAAGCCTTCATCCCGCCGGCGCAAAGGGCGCAAAGATGCGCTTCCGCGCGGACGGCAGGCGACGGCGGGCCGCTATAGGCAAGGCGTTTTTTTCGTTCTATCTACCGCCTCGGACATATTTTCGCGGGGGCTATCCTGCGATCCCCGCATGAAAGAGAGGACGATCCCATGAGCCTGCGCATCAACGACATCGCTCCGGACTTCACCGCCGAGACCACCATCGGCCCGGTCAGCTTCCACGACTTTATCGGCGACGGCTGGGCGGTGCTCTTCTCGCACCCCAAGAACTTCACCCCGGTCTGCACCACCGAGCTCGGCGCCATGGCCGGCGTCGAGGGCGAGTTCCGCAAGCGCGGCGTGAAGATCATCGGCATCTCGGTCGATCCGGTCGACAGCCACGCCAAGTGGAAGGACGACATCCGCACCGCCACGGGCTTCGACGTCGAGTACCCGCTGATCGGCGACAAGGACCTGAAGGTGGCGAAGCTCTATGACATGCTGCCGGCCGCCGCCGGCGACACGTCGGAAGGCCGCACGCCCGCCGACAATGCCACCGTGCGCTCCGTCTTCGTCATCGGCCCGGACAAGAAGATCAAGCTGATCCTCACCTACCCGATGACGACGGGCCGCAACTTCGCGGAGATCCTGCGCGCGATCGATTCGATCCAGCTCACCAGCAAACACCAGGTGGCGACGCCCGCCAACTGGCAGCAGGGCGAAGACGTGATCATCACCGCCGCCGTCTCCAACGAGGACGCCATCACCCGCTTCGGCGCCTTCGACACCGTCCTGCCCTACCTGCGCAAGACGAAGCAGCCGGCCGCCTGATCCGGCATTGCGCCTCCGCCCTCCAGGCAGCGGAGGCCCGTGTGAAACGAGGCGTTGCCTCTTGCCCCTTCTCCCCGGCGGGGAGAAGGGAAGAGCGGGGCCGCCGCGCCGTTTCCGGGGCTGAGATGGATGCCTCCTGCCTCAGACCGGCTCCCAGCCGTCCTTCTCGCTGGCGCGGTAGATGGCGTCGATGAGCCTCTGGTTGAGGCGCGAGTTTTCCAGCGATACGACCTCCTCGTCCCCTCCGAGCGCCGCCCGGGTGAAGGCTTCGGCCTCGCGCCTGTACTGGCGGGCATCCTGGAAGCGGAAGAGCTGGCTTTCGCTGTGGCTCTGGTTGGTGAGCTCGATCTCCTCCGCCCCGTAGCGATCGGCATTGAAGGGCGACTTCACCTCGATGAAGCCCCTGTCGCCGTGGAAGACCATGACCTGGCGCTGGGCGAGCTGGGTGGAGACGTAGAAGGAGAGCTCGAAGTCGCCGAAATCGGCGCGCACGCTCGAATAGATGTCCGTGCCGAATTCCGGGTCGCGCTCCGTGCTCGCCTGCACGCGGACCGGCTCCTTGCCGGTGGAAAAGCGCGTGGTGATGGTCGGGTAGACGCCGATGTCGGGCAGGCCGCCGCCGCCGAGCGCCGGCACGTTGCGCATGTTGCCGGGGTCGCGGTTGAAATAGGTGAAGGCGCCCTGCACATGGCGCAGCCGGCCGATCGCGCCTTCGGCAAGCAGCGCGCGGACCTTGCGCCAGACGGGGCTGTAGGTGACCATGAAGGCTTCCGAGATCAGCACCCCGTTGCGGTCGCGCGCGGCGATCAGCGCGTCGATCTCCCCGGCCTTGAGCGCGATCGGCTTTTCGCACAGCACATGTTTTCCCGCATCCGCCGCCTTGATCGACCACTCCACATGCTGGGACGTCGGCAGCGGGATATAGACGGCGTCGATCGTGTCCGAGGCCAGCATCTCCTCGTAGGAGCCGAAGGCATGCGGCACCGAGAAGCGGTCGGCCATGGCGCGGGCCTTGGCGAGGTCACGGCTGGCAATGGCGGTGATGACGCAGTTTTCCGCGTCCTGGATGGCCGGCACGACGAGTTCGCGGCCGATCTTGGCCGTCGACAGGATTCCGAAACGCAGCATGGTGATCTCTCCCTGATTGCGACAGGAGACTAAAGCATGTCGCGCAAAAGTGTGCAGCGGTTTTGCGGCAACGACATGCGAAAAATCAACGACCTAAAGCGCGAGGAGCGAAGCTGAAAGATCGCGACGCGCTTTCGTCGCGAGGTACGTTCCTCGCAAGCGCGGCGGCCGGCAAAAAGTCGGATCCACGGCGTGCAAAGGCGCCGGCCGCGCCCTATGTTGCAGGAAGCTTTTTCAGCACGAACCCCTTGGAGGACCCCATGCAGTTTCGCGCCCTCGGCAAGACCGGCCTTTCGATCGCCCCCCTCGTCTTCGGCGGCAATGTCTTCGGCTGGACGGCCGACGAGAAGACCTCCTTCGACCTGCTCGACGCCTTCACCGGCGCCGGCTTCAACGCCATCGACACGGCCGACGTCTATTCGCGCTGGGCGCCGGGCAACCAGGGCGGCGAATCCGAGACGATCATCGGCAAGTGGCTGAAGCGCTCCGGCATCGCCCGCGACAGGGTGGTGGTCATCACCAAGGTCGGCTCCGACATGGGCCAGGGACGCCGGGACCTGCGCAGGCGCTGGATCGTCGAGGCGGTCGAGAACTCGCTGAAGCGACTCCAGACCGATCATATCGACCTCTATCTCTCGCACTGGCCGGATCCGCAGACGCCCTACGAGGAGACGCTGGAGGCCCATGCAGGCCTCGTGAAGGCCGGCAAGGTGCGCGCCTTCGGCGCCTCGAACCTCGATGCCGGCCAGTTGCAGGCCTCCTTCGAGGCCGCCGACAAGGCCGGCCTGCCGCGCTACGGCGCGCTGCAGCCGGAATACAATCTCTATGACCGCGCCGGTTTCGAGGGCGCGCTGGCCGACCTCTGCCGGAAGGAGGACCTCGGCGTCATCACCTATTACAGCCTCGCCTCCGGCTTCCTGACCGGCAAGTACCGCACGAAGGCGGACACCGAGGGCAAGGCCCGCGGCGAGGGCGTCGTGCGCTATCTCGACGACAAGGGCCTGCGCATCCTCGCCGCCCTCGACAAGGTGGCCGCCGAGACCGGCGCGACGCCGGCCGAAATCGCGCTCGCCTGGCTGATGGCCAAGCCTGCGGTCACCGCGCCGATCGCCAGCGCGACCAGCCTCGGCCAGCTCGCAAGCCTGATGAAGGCGGCAGCCCTCACGCTGAGCGCGGAGCAGATGGCCGCGCTCGACACGGCGGGGGCGTGAGCCATGGCCATCACCATCCGCGATGCGCTGGAGGGTGACGAGGCGGCCTGGAGAAAGCTCTGGGCCGGCTACCTCGCCTTCTACGAGACCGACGTGCCGGAGGAGGTGACCGCCTTCACCTGGGCACGCATCCTGGATCCCGGCTCGCGCGTCTCGATGCGGCTTGCCGAGGAGGACGGGACGGTGCTGGGCTTTGCCATCCATCACTACCACGATTCCACCTGGGGCATCGCACCGGAAGGCTATCTCGAGGACATGTTCGTCGACGAGGGCACGCGCGGCAGGGGCATCGGCCGGGCGCTGATCGACGACCTCGTCACCATTTCCAGGCGCAACGGCTGGCGCGGCATCTACTGGCACACCCGCCAGGACAATGCGCGCGCCCGCAAGCTCTACGACAGCTATGTCGAGGCCGACGGGCATATCCGCTACCGGCTGAAAACCTGACACAGTTCCGTTGAGCCCGGGTCAGCCGCGGAACCGGAAGAAATCGACGAAGGCGCGCAGCGCCGGGCGCATCTGCCGGCGCGAGGGATAGTAGATCGAAAAGCCGTCGAAGGCCGGGCACCAGTCTTCCAGCACCGGGACGAGCCGGCCGGCCTCGATATCCTCGTCGACGCGCTGGTCGAAGACATAGGCAAGGCCCGCGCCGTCCATCGCGGCCGCGCGCATCAGCCGCTGGTCGGAGACGATCAGCGGGCCGGCGACGTCGACCGTCACCAGCCGCCCGTCCTTTTCCAGCTCCCAGCGATAGATCCGCCCGCTGGAAAAGCGCCGCCGGATGCAGCGGTGCTGCATGAGGTCGCGCGGCTGGAGGGGTTTCGGATGACTCTCGAAATAGGCCGGCGCGCCGACGATGAGGCCGCGCCAGGGGCCGCTCGCCCGGACCGCGATCATGTCCGCCTCCAGATGTTCGCCAAGCCGCAGCCCGGCATCGAAACCCTTCTCGACGATGTCCTCGAAGCGGTCGTCGGTCCGAAGGTCCAGCTCGATCTCCGGATAGGCGGCGAGGAAGGCGCCGAGCCGCGGCATGACGATGTCCTCGGCGGCGATCAGCGGCATGGTGACGCGCAGCGGACCGGCGGGGCGGCCCTGCCGGTCGGCAAGCGCCTCCATGGCCGAACCGATGTCGGAAAGCGCCGGCGCCAGCGTGTCGAGCAGCAGGCGCCCCTCCTCGGTCGGCGCCACGGAGCGGGTGGTGCGCGCGATGAGGCGTACGCCGAGGCTCGCCTCCAGCGCCGAGACCGCATGGCTGACGGCGGAGGGCGCGATGCCGAGTTCGCCCGCGGCCTTGCGAAAGCTGCGCGTCTCCGCGACGATGGCGAGCACGGCGAGCTGGGAAAGCTGGGTCCGGTTCATTGTTCCAACAGATAGAACAAGCCGTTGGCTTTTGCAGCAATTTTCCGATGAGGCGCCGCGTCCTAGATTGGCCTTGCCCGGATGACGGCGGACCGTTCGCCGCCCGGCCGCGCGGACCTGCCTCCCGGGGTCCACAGAAGAAGGATTTCGCCATGAAACACAGACAGCTCGGTATCCTCGACGTTTCCGCCCTCGGCCTCGGCTGCATGGGCATGAGCCATGCCTACGGCCCCTCCAGCGACGAGACGGCGGCCATCGACACGCTGCACCGCGCCGTCGATCTCGGCATCACCCTGTTCGACACGGCCGAGGTCTACGGCCCCTACAGGAACGAGATCCTCCTCGGCAAGGCGCTGAAGCCGGTGCGCGACAAGGTGGTGATCGCCACCAAGTTCGGCTTCCGCATCGATCCCGCCAAACCCTCGGCCGAGATGATCACGGGCACGGACAGCCGGCCGGAAAACGTCAGGGCCGTTGCCGAGGCCGCGCTGAAGCGGCTCGGCATCGAGGTCATCGACCTCTACTACCAGCACCGCGTCGACCCGGACGTGCCGATCGAGGAGACGGTGGGCGCCATGTCGGAGCTGGTGCGCGCGGGCAAGGTGAAGGCGCTCGGCCTTTCGGAAGCCGGCAGCGAGACGATCCGCAAGGCCCATGCCGTGCACCCGATCGCCGCCGTGCAGAGCGAATATTCGCTGTGGACCCGTGACGTCGAGGAAAACGGCGTGCTGGAGACCTGCCGCACGCTCGGCATCGGCTTCGTGCCCTTCAGCCCGCTCGGCCGCGGCGTGCTCACCGGCGCGCTGAAGAAGCTGGACGGCCTTGCCGACGACGATTTCCGCCGCTCGCTGCCGCGCTTCGCCGCGGAGAATTTCGACGCCAACCTCGCGCTGGTCGCCCTCCTGGAGGAGATGGCGGCGGAAAAGGGCGTCGCCCCGGCGCAGCTCGCGCTTGCCTGGGTGCTGGCGCAGGGCGATTTCATCGTGCCCATCCCCGGCGCCAGCAAGGTGCCGCACCTGGAGCAGAACGCCGCCGCCGCAGCTATCGTCCTGACGCCGGAGGAAGCCGCCCGCCTCGGCGACCTCCTGTCGCCGGCCAAGGTGGCCGGCGGACGCTACCCGCAGCGCATGGCCTCGATGGCCAACCGCTAGCGTGTTCACAGCCGCCCCTCATCCCGCTGCCGCGACCTTCTCCCCGCAAGCGGGGAGAAGGAGCAGGAGGCAAAGCTTTCCTTGATTTCTGAAGAACATCGCCTGCGGGAAACCGGCCCGACATCCCCTTCTCCCCGCTTGCGGGGAGAAGGTGGCGGCAGCCGGATGAGGGGCTTTCCCGATGGCAAAGGGTAGCGGATCACTCCCGGCCATGTATTTAGCCGGATTCTCCCAACCCTACTGGATGAGAATGGCCCGGAAATCGTTGACATTGGTACCGGTCGGGCCGGGCACGAAGAGGTCGCCGAGCGCGTCGAAGGCGGTCCAGCTGTCGTTGCGGCCGAGGAATTCGGCGGCATCCTTGCCCTGGTCGGCGAGGCGCGCGACGGTGGTCCCGTCGGCGAAGGCGCCGGCATTGTCCTCCGAACCGTCGATCCCGTCCGTGTCGGCGGCAAGCGCAAAGAGACCCGGCAGGCCATCGATGCCGCAGGCGAGGGACAGGAGGAACTCGCCGTTGCGCCCGCCCTTGCCCTTGCCCCTGATCGTCACGGTCGTCTCGCCGCCCGACAGCACGACGACGGGCTTGCGGAAAGGCCGGTCGCGACGCACCACCTCGGCGGCGATCGCCGCATGCACGCGGCCGACCTCGGCCGCCTCGCCCTCGATGGCGTCGGAAAGGATGACGGCCTCGACGCCCGCCGCGCGCGCCGCTTCGGCGGCGGCCTCCAGCGAGACGGCGGCGGAGGCAACGAGCTTGACCGCATTGCGGGCGAAGGCGGCATCGGACGGCAGCGGCGGCTCGTCCTTGCCGTCGCGGATGTGGCGCATCACGGCTTCGGGCAGGTCGAGGCGGTAGCGCTCGATGAGGCGCAGGGCATCCGCGCGGGTGGTCTCGTCCGCGATGGTCGGGCCGGAGGCGACGAGGGCGGGATTGTCGCCGGGAATGTCGGAGACGACGAGCGAGACGACGCGGGCCGGATGAGCAAGCGCGGCAAGCCGGCCGCCCTTGATGCGCGAGACCTGCTTGCGCACGGCGTTCATGGCGCTGATCGGCGCGCCGGAGGCGAGCAGCGCCTTGTTGACGGCGATCTCGTCGGCAAGCGTCAGGTCGCCGGCCGGCGCCGGCAGCAGGGCCGAACCGCCACCACAGACGAGGGCGACGACGAGGTCGTCCTCCGTGAGGCCCCGCACGGCGGCCATCAGCCGGCCGGAGGCGAGGAGCCCGCTGTCATCCGGCACCGGATGGGCGGCCTCCAGGATCTCGATGCGCTCGCAGGCGACGGCATAGCCGTAGCGCGTGACGACGACGCCGGTGAGCGGGCCGTCCCAGAGGCGCTCGAAGGCGCGCGCCATCTGCGCCGCGCCCTTGCCGGCGCCGATCACCACCGTGCGGCCCTTCGGCTTTTCCGGCAGGTTGGCGGCCAGCACCTTGTCCGGATCGGCGGCGGAGACCGCGACGGAAAAGAGATGTTCGAGAAAGGCGCGCGGATCGGCGATGGGCGGCATGGGTTCCTCCGGGTCACGCTGCGCCGGGCCTCGAAACGAGGGATTCCGGCAGCAGATTCAAAATTCTACAGTGGCCGTCGCCGTTCGCGGGACGCGCGGCGCTTCGGGCCCGGCAATTAAGCACAGCCCCTCACCCGCCCGCCAGCACCTCCCGATGAAAAAGAGCCGCGGCGGGGGATGAGGGGCCGCGCCGCCGCCTCCGGAAGGGGTAGCCGGGCGGGGCTCCCCTCCCCGCCCGGCCAGGCCGTCATGCGACGGCGTGGTTCGCCATGCGCTCCAGCGCCTTGACGAGACCTGAGTGATCGAGGCCGGCCTCGCCATGGGCGGCGCACTGGTTGAAGAGTTCCTGCGTGGACGCGGTGTTGGGCAGGGCGACGCCGAGCGCCTTGGCGCCCTGCAGCGCGAGGTTCAGGTCCTTCTGGTGCAGCGAGATGCGGAAGCCCGGATCGAAGGTGCGCTTGACCATGCGCTCGCCGTGCACTTCGAGAATGCGCGAGGAGGCAAAGCCGCCCATCAGCGCGGCGCGCACGCGCGCCGGATCGGCGCCGGCCTTCGAGGCGAAGACGAGGGCTTCGGACACCGCCTCGATGGTCAGCGCGACGATGATCTGGTTGGCGACCTTCGTCACCTGGCCGTCGCCGCAATCGCCGACGAGGGTGATGTTCTTGCCCATCAGCTGGAAGAGCGGCAGCGCCCGGTCGAAGCTTTCCTGCGAGCCGCCGGCCATGATGGAGAGCGAGGCGTTCCTGGCGCCGACCTCGCCGCCCGAGACCGGGCCATCGACATATTCGGCACCTGTCGCACGGATCTTCCTGGCAAATTCCTTGGTGGCGATCGGCGAGATCGAGCTCATGTCGATGACGAGCTTGCCGGCCGCAAGACCGTAGGAGACGCCGTTCTCGCCGAAGAGCACGTCTTCGACCTCGGGCGTATCGGGCAGCATGAGGATGATCGTGTCGACGGTCTCGGCCAGCACCTTCGGGCTATCGACGATCTTCAGGCCGTTGTCGATGAGTTCCTGACGCGGCGGGATTGCGAATTTTGAGGTGATCACCGTGTGGCCGGCGTCCTGAAGGTGACGCGCCATGGGGGTGCCCATGATGCCGAGGCCGATGAAACCGATATTTGCCATGATCTGAACTCCCAGACTTTCAGCTTTGAATGTGTTGTGTCTTCAGCGGCCGACTTCGGCCAGCCAGCCGAGGCCTTCCTGCGTCGTGGTGCGCGGCTTGTATTCGCAGCCGATCCAGCCGTCGTAGCCGAGCGCGTCGAGCGTCTTGAATACGAAGGGCCAGGCGATCTCGCCGGTGCCCGGTTCGCCCCGGCCCGGATTGTCGGCAAGCTGCACATGGGCGATCTGCGCCTGGTGCTTCCTGAACGTGCCGATCAGCTCGCCCTCGGTGCGCTGCTGGTGGTAGAGGTCGTACTGGATGAACAGGTTGTCGCTGCCCACCTCGGCGATGATGGAGGCCGCCTGGTCCGGGGTGTTGAGGTAGAAGCCCGGAATGTCGAAGCGGTTGATCGGCTCGATCAGAAGCCGGATTCCATGCTTGCCGAGCTCGCCAGCCGCCAGCTTCAGGTTGGCGACGAAGGTGGTGCGCAGCACCTCGTCCGGAACGCCGACCGGGGCGATGCCCGACAGGCAGTTGACCTGCCTGCAGCCGAGCGCCGTCGCATAGTCGATCGCCGAGGCCACGCCGCGGCGGAACTCGTCGACCCGGTCCGGCAGGACCGCGATGCCGCGCTCGCCGCCGGCCCAGTTGCCGGCCGGCAGGTTGTGCAGCACCTGCGTCAGGCCATTGAGATCGAGCGCGGCACGCAGCGCCTCCTTGTCGAAATCGTAGGGGAAGAGATATTCCACCCCTTCGAAGCCGGCCTTGGCGGCCAGCGCGAAGCGCTCGAGGAACGGCGCCTCGTTGAAGAGCATGGTCAGGTTGGCCGCGAATTTCGGCATGGTGTTTTCCTCTCTTCGTCTCAGTCCAGGAGGGCCAGCGTCGCCGTCGGGGCGTCTTCGCCGCGTTCGGCCAGGTCCTCGAATTCGACGACGGCATTGATGTCGGCGCCCATGGCGATGTTGGTGACGCGCTCGAGGATGAACTCGATGACGACGGGGACCTGGTGCTCCTTCATCAGCGCCTGCGCGGTGTTGAAGGCTTCCTGGAACTCGTTCGGGCTGCGCACGCGGATCGCCTTGCAGCCGAGGCCTTCGGCGACGGCGACGTGGTCGACACCATAGCCGGCTTCCGAATCGCCCGATGCATTGATGTTGTCGAAGGCGAGCGAGACCTCGAAGTCCATGTTGAAGCCGCGCTGGGCCTGGCGGATGAGGCCGAGATAGGAATTGTTCACGACCACATGCAGATAGGGCAGCTTGTGCTGGGCGCCGACCGCCAGCTCCTCGATGAGGAACTGGAAGTCATAGTCGCCGGACAGGGCGACGATCGGGCGATCGGGATCGGCGGCGCGCACGCCGAGCGCGGCGGGCAGCGTCCAGCCGAGCGGGCCGGCCTGGCCGCAGTTGATCCAGTTGCGCGGCTTGTAGACATGCAGGAACTGCGCGCCGGCGATCTGGGAAAGACCGATGGTCGAGACGTAGCAGGTGTCGCGGGCAAAGGCCTTGTTCATCTCCTCGTAGACGCGCTGCGGCTTCAGCGGCGTGTGGTCGAAATGGGTCTTGCGCAGCATGGTGCGCTTGCGCTCCTGGCACTCCTCGGCCCAGGCCGACCAGTCGCGCAGCTTGCCGGCGACCTTCCATTCGGTCGCGACGTCGAGGAACATCTTCAGCGCGGCGCCGGCATCCGAGACGATGCCGAAATCCGGCGTGAAGACGCGGCCGATCTGGGTCGGTTCGATATCGACATGGACGAAGGTGCGGCCTTCCGTATAGGTCGGGATATTGCCGGTGTGGCGGTTGGCCCAGCGGTTGCCGACGCCGAGGACGAAGTCGGAGGCGAGCAGCGTCGCGTTGCCGTAGCGGTGCGAGGTCTGCAGGCCGCACATGCCGGCCATCAGCCGGTGGTCGTCCGGGATCGTGCCCCAGCCCATCAGCGTCGGGATGACGGGAACGCCGGTGATCTCGGCGAACTCGACCAGGAGGTCCGAGGCATCCGCGTTGATGATGCCGCCGCCGGCGACGATCAGCGGACGCTCGGCTGCGTTCAGCATGGCGAGGGCCTTTTCGGCCTGGGCCCGGGTGGCGGCCGGCTTGTAGGGTTCGAGCGAGGCATAGGCGTCGATGTCGAACTCGATCTCGGCGAGCTGGACGTCGATCGGCAGGTCGATCAGCACCGGGCCGGGACGGCCGGAGCGCATCGTGTGGAACGCCTTCTGGAAGACATAGGGGACGAGGCCCGGCTCCATGACGGTGACGGCCCATTTTGTGACGGGCGCGGCGATCTTGGCGATATCGACCGCCTGGAAGTCCTCCTTGTCGAGGCGGGCGCGCGGCGCCTGGCCGGTGATGCACAGGATCGGGATCGAATCGGCGGAGGCCGAATAGAGGCCGGTGATCATGTCGGTGCCGGCCGGGCCCGACGTGCCGATGCACAGGCCGATATTGCCGGCGCGGGCCCTTGTATAACCCTCGGCCATGTGGCTTGCGCCCTCGACGTGGCGGGCGAGCACGTGGCGGACCGTGCCGCGCGCCTTCAGCGCCGAATAGAAGGGATTGATCGCAGCGCCCGGAACGCCGAAGGCACAATCGATGCCTTCCTTCTCCAGAACCAGGACCGCTGCATCGACAGCACGCATTTTAGCCATGGGATTTCCTCCGTCTCTTGAGAATGAAGGTAGCGCATCTGTTCCTGCGCGCAATCATAAAATGGAAATCAATCCCATCAGATGGAAATAAACATTTTCAACGAAACTGGAACAATCGCCACGGGCCGGCTATGTCATGGATGGGGTCGACAACGGCAGTCATATCGCAATTCCCCTCATCCGACCCTTCGGGCCACCTTCTCCCCGGAGAAGATGCCGGCAGGCGGACGAGGGGTCTTGCGGCAAGCGGAAGAAGAGGCAGGGCATGGCGGAGCAGCAGGAGAAGACGCGGGGGCGGCCCGGCCGCAAGGCCGGCGAGAATGCGGCACCGTCCTCGGTGCAGGTGCTGGACCGCAGCCTGAGACTTCTCGATCTCGTGGCGCAGGCGGACGGCGCGGCGCTCACCGACCTTGCAGACCAGTCGGCCATGGCGCCCTCCACCGTGCACCGCCTGCTGACCTCGCTCGCCCAGCACGGCATGATCGCCCATGACGCGGAGACCGGCGCCTGGACGATCGGCGTGAAGGCCTTCGAGATCGGCACGGCCTATCTGCGCTTCCGCAAGCTCGGCACGATCAGCCGGCCGTTCCTCAAGCAGCTGATGGAGGGCTGCGGCGAGACCGCCAACATCGCCATCGAGGACGACGGCGACGTGGTCTTCATCTCGCAGGTGGAAAGCCATGCGCCGATGCGCGCCTTCTTCCGCCCCGGCCGACGCGGTCCGATCCACGCCTCCGGCATCGGCAAGGCGATCCTCTCCACCTGGCCGGATGCCCGCATCGAGGCGCTGCTTTCCGGCCGCACGCTGCAGCATTTCACCGACAAGACGCGCGACACGATCCCGACGCTGCTCGAGGATATCGGAAAGATCCGCGCCCGCGGATGGTCTATCGACGACGAGGAGCACACGCTCGGCATGCGCTGCGTGGCCGCACCGATCTTCGACGAATATGGCGAGGCGGTGGCCGGCATTTCCGTATCCGGCCCGGCGGTGCGCCTGCCCGACAGCAAGGTCGACGCCTTCGGCCCGGTCGTCAGGGCGGCGGCGGAGGGGTTGACCAAGGCGATGGGCGGGCGGGTGAGATAAAGCCATCCCGAGCAAACGCCCCCGCCGCATTTCTCCCGAAACCCTCTCCTCCGTCATGCTCGGGCCTGACCCGAGCATCCATGTCACAAGCGAAGAGGCGTCATGTGGATCCTCGGCTCAAGGCCGAGGATGACGATGGCGTGTGCGGCGCCGGCAGGCGAACACGTCCCCGCCATGCCGGATTTCAGGCCGTTTCGAGAACCCGCTTTTCAGAAGCGCCCGCCTTGCCCTTGCCCTTCATCGCCTTGCCGGCGACATAGACCTCGGCGACGCAGCGGTCGTCGCCCATGGTCTGCAGGATGAAGAGCTCCTCCGCCAGCGAGGTGGCGGTGCGCATGCGGTATTCCATCGCCGACTTGCCGGAGGAATCAAGCACGACGATATCCGCATCGGCCCCGGCATGCAGCGAGCCGATATGCTTCTCAAGCCCGAGCGCGCGGGCATTGCCCAGTGTCAGGCGGTAGAAGGAATTGAACGGCGTCAGCTTCTGGCCGTTGAGGTGCAGCACCTTGTAGGCCTCGTCCATCGTTTCCAGCATGGAGAAGCTGGTGCCGGCGCCGACATCCGTCGCCACCGACCAGCGCGCGCCGAGCCGGTCGAACCTGTCGCGGTCGAAGAGGCCCGAGCCGAGGAAGAGGTTGGACGTCGGGCAGAAGACGCCGACGGCGCCCGTCTCGGCGAGCACGGAAACCTCGCGGTCGCTGAGATGGATGCAATGGCCGAGCAGCATGCGGTCGTTCAGCAGGCCGTAACGGGCGTAGATGTCCGTATAGTCCTTCGCCTGCGGGTAGAGCGAGGTGGCGAACGCGATTTCGTCGCGGTTCTCGGAAAGATGCGTCTGCACGAAGCAGGTCGGGTGCTCGGCGACGAGCGCCTGGCTCATCTCCATCTGCCCGGGCGTCGAGGTGATGGCGAAGCGCGGGCTGATCGCGTAGTGCGCGCGGCCGCGGCCGTGCCATTTTTCGATGAGCCGCTTCGTCTCGTCATAGCCCTGCTGCGGCGTGTCGCGCAGGGCGTCGGGCGCGTTGCGGTCCATCATCACCTTGCCGCCGACCATGCGCATGCCGCGCGCCTCGGCCGCAGAGAAATAGGCCTCGACGCTTTCGGGATGCACCGAGCAATAGGCGACGGCGGTCGTCGTGCCGTTCGAGATCAATTCGTCCATGAAGCGGTCCGCCACGGCGACGGCATGGGCGGCCTCGGCGAACTTCTGCTCCTCGACGAAGATATAGGCGTTCAGCCATTCCAGGAGCTGCGCGCCATAGGAGGCAATCGCCTGGGTCTGCGGGAAATGCAGGTGCGTGTCGATGAGGCCCGGCAGCACGAGGTGCGGACGATGGTCGGCGACCGCAACGCCGGGGCCGGCGCGCCTGGAGACCTCGGCATGCTCGCCGATCTCGACGACCTTGCCGCCCCGCACGAAGACCGCGCCGTCCTCGATGTAGCGCCAGGCGGCCGTGTCGTCGATGCCCTGCGGTTCGGAAAGGAAGGTCAGCACGCGGCCGCGGATCAGGAGTTCGCTCATTGGGTCTTCTCCCCGCTGATGGCGCTTTCGTACCAGGCGACGAGCAGGCGGCGCTCCTCGTCGGAGATTTGGGTCACGTTGGCCGGCGGCATGGCGTGCGAGCGGCCGGCCTGCAGGTAGATCTCGCGGGCGTGGTTGGCGATCTCGCCGTCCGTTTCCAGGACGACGCCCTTCGGCGCCGTGATGATGCCCTCCCAGCCCGGCTCCCTGGCATGGCACATGGCGCAGCGGCCGAGAACGGTGTCGCGCACCTTGGGGAAGGCTTCAGCCGTGACGAAGGGCTGCTGGCTGGCCGAGACCTTCGCGTCGGCCGTCTCGCCGGTCAGCACCTTCGGCACGGTGGAGAGCCACATGACGATGACGAAGAGCAGCGCGGTGGCAAGCCAGGTCCAGGTCGGGTTGCCGGCATTGGCATGGGTGGTGTTGAAGTAGTGGCGGATCGTGACGCCCATCAGGAAGACGAGCGAGGCGATGATCCAGTTGAACTCGGTGCCGAAGGCCAGCGGATAGTGGTTCGACAGCATCAGGAACAGCACCGGCAGCGTCAGGTAGTTGTTGTGGGTCGAGCGCTGCTTGGCGATCTTGCCGTATTTCGGATCGGGCGTGCGGCCGGCGATGAGGTCGGCGACGACGATCTTCTGGTTCGGAATGATGATGAAGAACACGTTGGCCGACATGATCGTCGCCGTGAAGGCGCCGAGATGGAGGAACGCGGCGCGGCCGGTGAAGAGCTGTGTATAGCCCCAGGCGACGACGACGAGGATGAAGTAGAGCGCGATCATCAGCCGCGTGTTGTCGTTGCCGAAGGGCGACTTGCAGATCAGGTCGTACATGATCCAGCCGAAGGCGAGCGAGGCCAGCGAAATGCCGATCGCCACCGGTTTGGAGACATCGAGCACGTTCGGATCGATCAGGTAGAGGTCGGCGCCCGCGTAATACAGAAGACAGAGCATGCCGAAGCCGGACAGCCAGGTGACGTAGCTCTCCCATTTGAACCAGACGAGATGCTCCGGCATGTTGGCCGGCGCCACCAGGTATTTCTGGATGTGGTAGAAGCCGCCGCCATGCACCTGCCATTCCTCGCCATGGGCGCCCGGCGGCAGCGCGGGGTGTTTCTTCAGGCCCAGGTCGAGCGCGACGAAATAGAACGACGAGCCGATCCAGGCGATCGCCGTGATGACATGCAGCCAGCGGACGGCGAACATCAACCAATCCCAGGCTATGGCATATTCGTACATAGGGACCTCCTCCCATTTTCCATGGGCTTGTTTGCCATCAAGTGATTTTCACGGAAATCCCGGCGAATCCCGAACACTTTCAAAAAAATCTAAAAGATGGCCGCCTCTTTGCTCGGCACGCCGATGTGGTAGAAAGAGCCATGTCCTATCTCGATAATGTGCGCGTCTTCGTTCGCGTGGTCGAACTCGGTACCCTTTCGGCGGCGGGGCGCGACCAGCGCGTCACCCCCGCGGTCGCCAGCAATCGCATCAAGGAACTGGAGCGCCATCTCGGCGTGCGGCTGTTCAACCGCACGACGCGCAAGCTCTCGCCGACCGAGCACGGCCGCGTGTTCTACGAGGGCGCGGTGAAGATCATCGAGGCGGTGAACGAGGCGGAGGCGGCGATCGCGGACCTGTCGCGCAACCCCAAGGGCTCGCTCCGCATCACCGCGCCGCTCGGCATCGGCCGGCGCCTCATCGCGTCGGGCATTCCGGAATTCCACGACAAGTATCCCGACATCGAGGTGCGGGTGCGCCTGTCGGACCACAATGTCGATATCCTCGCCGAGGGCGTCGACGTCGCCTTCAAGCTCGGCGTGCTGGAGGATTCGAACCTGCGCATGCGCGGCATCCTCAATTGCGAGCGCGTGCTCTGCGCCTCGCCGGCCTATCTTTCCCGCCGCGGCACGCCGAGGACGGCCGATGCGCTGATCGCCGACAAGCACGACTGTCTGCTGCTGCGCTATCCCGGCTCGAAGGAATATTACTGGACGCTGGTGACCGCCGAGGGCGTGCGCAAGTTCGAGGTCGCCGGGCCCTATGACAGCGACGACGGCGACGTGCTGACGCAATGGGCGCTGGAAGGCCGCGGCATCATCAACAAGCCGCTCTTCGAGGTGAAGGCCCATCTTGCCGAGGGCCGCCTGGTGGAGATCCTGAAGGACAGCCCGCCCGCCTCCGTGCAGCTCGCCGCGATCTATCCGCACAAGCGTTTCCAGGATCCCAAGGTGCGGCTGATGATCGATTTCATGGCCGAGCGATGTCAGCGGCTGATCGGCCGGCTGCTCGGAGAGGAGATCGACGGCGGCAAAGCCGAGCCGGTTGAAGCAGACAGCGAGAAATAGTATATTTCTTCCAATAATGTACTAGATGGAGAAGCTCATGTCCTTCGCCTCCATGACCAGCGCCGACTTCAACCAGAATCCGAGCAAGGCGAAGAAGGCGGCAAACGAAGGCCCCCTCGTCATCACCGAGCATGGCGAGGCGCGCTATGTGCTTGTCCGCTACAGCGACTTCAAGGACCATTGGCGAAAGTCGAAAAGCCTGTATGACGCCCTCAACCACAAGGGTTCCAGGTTCGATGACGATTTTGCGCCCGAACGCGCCAGCTTCGAGGGCCGGGACGTCGAATTCTGATGGCATTCCTGCTCGATACGAACGTTGTTTCCGCATCCCGCAGGGCTGGGCGTCAGGCCGCTGAGTTCCAGGAATTTCTCCACGCGTTCGATGTCGAGACCGCTTATCTATCGACGGTAACGATCATGGAGATCGAGTTCGGCATACAACGCGAACGTCTTCGCAATCCCGATTTTGCCGATGACCTTTCCTTGTGGCTGACGGCCGTCGTGCTGCCGGAATTTTCCGCAAGGCTCCTGCCGTTCGATATGCAGGCGGCCTCGATCGCAGGTCGATTGCCGACACCCGGCAGGAGACCGACCGCCGACGGCATGATCGCGGCGACCGCACTCGCCAACGATCTGGTCCTCGTCACACGCAACCTTTCGGACTTCCAGCCGCTCGGCGTCCCATGCCTCAACCCGTGGGAAAAGGCTGCCGGGAAATAGACTGCTTCAATCCCTGACGGGAACCGCATCCTGACGCGCGCCTGCCCAGGTCAGCGCGGCCGTCATGATCTCGGCGGTCGCAAGCGCCGCGATCACCGCCGGGCGCTTGTCCTTCACGAACGTGCCGCCGATCGGGCAGACGAGGCGGGTGAAAAGGTCGGGCTGGCCGATCTCGCGCGACAGCCAGTTGCGGAAGGTGATGCGCTTGGTCTTCGAGCCGATCATGCCGACATAGGCGGCGTCGTTGCGCTTCAGCGCCTCGGCCGTGATCAGGAAATCCAGCGCGTGGTCATGGGTCAAAACGACGAAGCTGCTGCCGGCCGGCGCATCGCGCACCACGGCCTCGGGCATGGCGGTGAGGCAGGTCTCGATGCGCGGCACCGTCGAGGCGACAAGCTCGTCCTCGCGGGTATCCACCAGCACGACGCGCAGCGGGGCGAGCGACAGCGCCATGGCGAGCGCATCGCCGACATGGCCGGCGCCGAAGACGTAGACATGCGGCCTCAGGGCCATCTCGCGGTCGCTGCGGGCGATAAGGTCGCGCGCCAGCGCCGGGTTCATGGCGGTGAAGGACAGGCCGACGCGCCCGCCGCAGCACTGGCCGATCTCCGGGCCGAGCGGCACGCTCATCGGCGCGGCGGCCGCGCCCGAGCGCAGCGCGCGCCTGGCCTGGTCGATCGCCATATATTCGAGCTGCCCGCCGCCGATCGTCGCGAAGATCTCCCGTTCCGAGACCAGCATGAAGGCGTCCGTATCGCGCGGCGTGGACCCTGCCGCGCCCGTCACCTCGACCAGGATCGACCCCGGCGCCCGGCGCAGGAAATCCCGGATGTCTTCGCGCACGGCGGGCATGGCCTCACCCCTTGCTTTCTTTGCCGCAATTCCGGACGGAAAACCGCATCACACTTTTCCTGGAATTGCTCGGGCCGCCTTGAGGCGTTCGATCGCCATCAGCACGCGCTCGGGCGTCGCCGGGGCGTCGAGCCGCGGGCAGATCCTGTGGTCCGCCACGCTCGCCACCGCGTCCGACAGCGCATGCAGCACGGCAAGGCCGAGCGGCAGCGGCGGCTCGCCCACCGCCTTGGAACGGTGGATCGTCGGCTCATAGGCTTCCGACCAGTCGGTCAGCGCCACGTTGAAGATCTTCGGGCGATCCGAGGCGAGCGGGATCTTGTAGGTGGAGGGTGCGTGGGTGCGAAGCCGCCCCTTGCCGTCCCACCACAGTTCCTCCGTGGTCAGCCAGCCCATGCCCTGGATGAAGCCGCCCTCGACCTGGCCGATGTCGATGACCTTGTTCAGCGACCGGCCGGTATCGTGCAGGATGTCGGTGCGCTCGACGACATATTCGCCGGTCAGCGTATCGACCGAGACCTCCGAGCAGGCCGCGCCATAGGCGTAGTAGTAGAAGGCGTGGCCCCGGCCCTTCGAGCGGTCCCAGTGGATCTTCGGCGTCTTGTAGAAGCCGGCCGCCGAGAGCTGGACGCGGGCCATGTAGGCCTTCTTCACAAGATCGTTGAAGGCCATCTCGGCATTGCCGATGCGCACCCGGTTCGGCAGGAAGACGACCTGGTCGCGCGGCACCTGATGGCTTTCCGCGGCGAAATCGATCAGCCGGTCCTTGATCTGGCGCGCCGCGTTCTGCGCCGCCATGCCGTTGAGGTCGGCGCCGGACGAAGCCGCCGTCGGCGAGGTATTCGGCACCTTGGCCGTCGTCGTCGCCGTGATCTTCACCCGGTCGAGGTCGATCTGGAACTCTTCCGCCACCACCTGCGCCACCTTCAGGTGCAGGCCTTGGCCCATTTCCGTGCCGCCATGGTTCATGTGCACGGAACCGTCCGTGTAGACATGCACCAGCGCGCCGGCCTGGTTGGATTCCGTCTTGGTGAAGGAGATGCCGAACTTGACCGGCGTCAGCGCGAGGCCGCGCTTGACGATGCGGCTCTTCGCGTTGAACGCGCGGATCGCCTCGCGCCGGCCGGCATAGTCGGCGCTTTCCTCAAGCTCCGCGACGATACGCTGGATGATGCAGTCCTCCACCTTCTGGTGGTAGGGCGTGAGGTTGCGGGTCCCCTCGACGCCCATCGCGTCGTAGAAGTTCAGCTTGCGGATCTCGAGCGGGTCCTTGCCGACGGCGAAGGCCACCTCGTCGATGACGCGCTCGGCGCCCACCATGCCCTGCGGGCCGCCGAAGCCGCGGAAGGCGGTGTTCGAGACGGTGTTGGTGTGCAGGAGCGCCGTCCTGGCGTGCACATGCGGGAAGAAATAGGCATTGTCGCAGTGGAACAGCGCGCGGTCGCCCACCGGACCGGAGAGGTCCGCCGAAAAACCGGCCCGGAGCGCGAAGGTGTAGTCGATGCCGAGGATGCGGCCCTCGTCGTCGAAGCCGACATCGTAATCGATGGCGAAATCGTGCCGCTTGCCGGTCGCCACCATGTCCTCGTCGCGGTCGAGCCGGAGCTTGACGGCGCGGCCCAGCTTCTTGGCGGCGATGGCGGCGAGCGCGGCGCACTGGTTGGCCTGGGTCTCCTTGCCGCCGAAGCCGCCGCCCATGCGGCGCACCTCCACGGTCACGGCATGGCTCGGCACGCCGAGCGCGTGGGCGACGAGGTGCTGCGTCTCGCTCGGCCCCTGGGTGGAGCAGTAGACGGTGACCTCGTCGTCCTCGCCGGGCACGGCGAGCGAGACCTGGCCTTCGAGATAGAAATGGTCCTGTCCGCCGAGCCGCATGCGGCCCTTCACCCGGCGCGGCGCGCTATCGAGGGCGGCGGCGGCATCGCCGCGCTTCAGCGTCAGCGGCGGAAAGACCTGCCGGTGCGTCTTCTGGTCGAGGTC
The DNA here is from genome assembly GCF_963942435.1 of Shinella sp. WSD5-1. Taxonomy (GTDB): domain Bacteria; phylum Pseudomonadota; class Alphaproteobacteria; order Rhizobiales; family Rhizobiaceae; genus Shinella; species Shinella yambaruensis. The sequence continues at coordinate 619,940 of NZ_OZ012596.1, read as the reverse complement.
CCAGATGTCGATATTGGCGGGAAGCTCCTCGTATTCGACCCTGGCGAGGCGCGCGGCGCGGCGGGCCTCCTCGCGTGTCTCAGCGATGACGCAGAAGATCGGCTGGCCGTGGAACTCCACCTTGCCGGCGGCGAGCACGGGATCGTCGTGCATGCCGGAGGGCGAGATGTCGTTGTCGCCGGGAATGTCCTCGTGGGTCAGCACGTCGACGACGCCGGGGGCGGCGCGCACGGCCGAAAGGTCGAGGGATTTCACGGCGCCATGGGCGACGGTGGAAAGGCCGAGGCCGGCATGCAGCGTGCCGGCGGGCTCGGTGATGTCGTCGATATAGACGGCCGTGCCGGCGACGTGCTTGTGCGCGGAATCGTGGCGCGGGCTCGCATGCACGCCGCCGGTGATCTTTTCCGCCTTGAGGTCTGGAGTGTGCTTGTTCATGGCTTACGCAGCCTCGTATCTGGACACCTGCGCGGCTTCCCCGCTGGTCGTCGTTTCCACATAGAACCGCAGGAGCAGGTTCCTGGCCACCAGCGCGCGGTATTCCGCGGTCGCGCGCATGTCGGTCAGCGGCGTGTAGTCCTCGGCATATTTCGCCATGGCCGCTTCCACCGTCGCCTCGGTCCAGCTCTGGCCGAGCAGCGCCTTCTCGACGGCGAAGGCGCGCTTCGGCGTCGCCGCCATGCCGCCATAGGCGATGGTGATGGCGGCGACCGTGCCGTCGGCGGCAAGCGCCAGGCGGAAGGCGCCGAGCGTTGCGGTAATGTCCTCGTCGCGGCGCTTGGTCACCTTGTAGACGGCGAACTTTTCCGCCGCGGGAGGAACGGGCACCTTAAGGGATTCCACGAATTCGCCGGGCTGGCGGTCCTGCTTGCCATAGGCGATGAAGAAATCCTCGAGCGGGATGGTGCGCCGTTCCGCGCCCTTGCGCAAGGTCACCGACGCGCCGAGCGCGATCAGCGCCGGCGGCGTGTCGCCGATCGGCGAGCCGTTGGCGACATTGCCGCCGATCGTGCCCATGTTGCGCACCTGCTGGCCGCCGATGCGGGTGATGAGCGGGCCGAGCGCCGGAATGTGCCGCGAGAGCGTCGCGATGGCCTCGCTATAGGTAACGCCCGCGCCAAGGGTGATCACATCGTCCTTTACCGTGATCGCCTTCATCTCCTGGAGGCCGGCGATGAAGACGACCGGCGTGATGTCGCGCATGTGCTTGGTGACCCACAGGCCGACATCGGTGGAGCCGGCCACCACCGTGGCGGCGGGTTCGGCCTCCAGCACGGCGGCGAAATCATCGAGGTTCGCCGGCACGACGAACCGCTTCCTGCCCTCGCCGATCTCGACGCGCGCGCCGTCGGCAAGCGCCTTGAGGCGCGCGATCATCGCCTGGCGTTCGGCAAGCAACGGGTCCTTCTCCGTGCCGCCATAGCTGGAGATGGCGCGGGCGGCGCGCAGGATCGGCTCGTAGCCGGTGCAGCGACAGAGATTGCCCTGCAGCGCCGTCTCGATCTCCTGGTCGGTCGGGTTGGGCGACTGCATCCACAGCGCATAGAGCGACATGACGAAGCCCGGCGTGCAGAAGCCGCATTGCGAGCCGTGGTAATCCACCATGGCCTGCTGCACGGGGTGCAGGCGGCCGTCGCCGGCGGCGAGATGCTCGACGGTGACGACATGACAGCCGTCCAGCGAGCCGAGGAAGCGGATGCAGGCATTGACGCCCTCGTAGACAAGGCCGCCCTCGGGCGTCAGCCGGCCCACCAGCACCGTGCAGGCGCCGCAGTCGCCCTCGGCGCACCCTTCCTTGGTGCCCTTGAGCAGGCGCGCGAGGCGCAGCCAGTCGAGCAGCGTCTGGTCCGGCGCGACGTCGCTGAGCGCGACGTCGCGGCCGTTGAGGATGAAGTGCAGTTCCGAGCGGATGTTGGCGGCCGCCATGGCTTAGCTCCCGCGGTAGGTGGAATAGCTGAAGGGCGAGACGAGCAACGGTACATGGTAGTGCACGCCCTCGTCGGCAAGGCCGAAGCGGATCGGGATGAGGTCGAGGAACATCGGGCCATCCCCCGTGCGGCCGAGATAATCGCCGGCGTGGAAGCGCAGCTCGTAGGTGCCGGCCTTCATCGTCTCGCCGGCCAAGAGCGGCGCATCGCAGCGGCCGTCGTCGTTCGTCTCGGTGGTCTTGAGAAGGTGCAGCGTGTCGCCCTCCACCCTGTAGAGATCGATGCGCAGGCCTTCCGCCGGCTTGCCGCGCGCCGTGTCCAGCACATGGGTCGTGAGGCGGCCGGCCCCTTGCGAATGAGTTTGCATGTTTTTCCTCCCGAACACAGCGCTCCGATAATCACTATCCACCAGCCCCATGCCACTGAAAAGCAGCAGGATCGTTCGAGACTTTCAAAATTTCCGTGGGGAATGGCGCAGCCGATTTGCGGTTAGAAATTCCGCATCGAAAACGTTTGGAGGAGCGTTCCCATGCGATATTGCCGTGACATGCACGGATATGGACAGACACCGCCGGCCGCCCGGTGGCCGGGCGAGGCGCGCGTCGCCGTGCAGTTCGTGCTGAACTACGAGGAGGGCGGCGAGAACTGCGTGCTGCATGGCGATGCGGCATCCGAGGCCTTTCTCTCCGAGATCGTCGGCGCCGCCCAATGGCCGGGCCAGCGCCACTGGAACATGGAATCGATCTACGAATACGGCGCGCGCGCCGGCTTCTGGCGCCTGCACCGGCTTTTGACGGAAAAGAACGTGCCCGTCACGGTCTACGGCGTCGCCACCGCGCTCCGCCGTTCGCCCGCCCAGGTGGCCGCCATGCTGGAGGCCGGCTGGGAGATCGCCTCGCACGGCCTCAAATGGGTCGAGCACAAGGACATGACGGCGGAGGACGAACGCGCCGCCATCGCCGAGGCGATCCGCCTGCACACGCTCGTCACCGGCGAGCGGCCGCGTGGCTGGTATACCGGCCGCTGTTCGGTGAACACCGTCGATCTCGTCGCCGAGGCGGGCGGCTTCGACTATATCTCCGACACCTATTCCGACGACCTGCCCTACTGGTACGAGCACGGCGGCCGGCAGCAGCTCATCATCCCCTATACGCTCGACGCCAACGACATGCGTTTCGCGACGCCCCAGGGCTTCAACAGCGGCGACCAGTTCTTCAGCTACCTGAAGGACAGCTTCGATGCGCTCTATGCGGAAGGCGCCAAGGGCAGCCCGAAAATGATGAGCATCGGCCTGCACTGCCGCCTGATCGGCCGGCCGGGCCGCGTCATGGCGCTCGCCCGCTTCATCGACTATGTGCAGAGCCACGAGAAGGTCTGGATCGCGCGGCGCATCGACATCGCCGAGCACTGGGCGAAGACCCATCCGCCGCAGACGCCGGCCGAGCGCCCCTCGCAGATGACCGAAGAGGCCTTCGTCGCGCGTTTCGGCGGCGTGTTCGAACATTCCGACTGGGTCGCCCGCCGCGCCTTCGCCGACGAACTTTCGCCGGCGAACGACACGGCGACCGGCCTTGCCGCCGCCCTCACCTTCCAGTTCCGCGCGGCCAGCGATGCCGAGCGGCTTCGCGTGCTCGTCGCCCACCCGGACCTTGCCGGCAAGCTGGCCCAGGCGAAACGCCTTACCGCGAGCTCCACCGAGGAACAGGCCTCCGCCGGCCTCGACGCGCTGACCGACGCGGAGCGCGCCCGCTTCACCGAATTGAACGAGGCCTATGTGAGGAAATTCGGCTTCCCGTTCATCATCGCCGTGCGCGACAACACGAAGGCCGGCATCCTCGCCGCCTTCGAGGCCCGCATCGGCAACGACCGCGACACCGAGCTTTCCACCGCCTGCCGGCAGGTGGAGCGCATCGCGCTGCTGCGGCTCAAAGCCATGCTGCCGGCCTGAGAGCGGAACCATGTCGACCGGCGCCCTGCCCGCCTTCACGCGCGGAACGATCAACCTAGCCTCGGCGGGCCTCGGGGCAAGGGCCATCTTCGCGACGGACGAGTTCTTCGGGCCGCTGTCGCGCCTGCTGGCCGATGAACCCGCGGTCTACCGGCCGGGCGTCTACGACGACAACGGCAAATGGATGGACGGCTGGGAAACCCGCCGTCGCCGGGGACCCGGCCACGACCATGCCGTCATCGCGCTGGCAACGCCCGGCCGCATCCGCGGCTTCGACGTCGATACGGCCCATTTCACCGGCAACTTCCCGACGGCCTGCGCCATCGAGGCCTGCCATGCGCCGGAAGGGCCGGATGCACGGACATCCTGGACGGCGGTGCTGGGTCCAAGCCCGCTCGGGCCAGGCGCCCAGCATTTCTTCGACTGCGCCGACGACGGGCTCTACAGCCATGTGCGGCTGCGCATCTATCCCGACGGCGGCGTGGCGCGGCTGCGCGTCTACGGCAAGCCGGTGCTCGACCGGACGGCGATCGGCGGCGAGCCGATCGACCTTGCGGCGGCGCTCGCCGGCGGAGAGGTCCTCGCGCTTTCGAACGGGCATTACGGCCACCAGCGCTTGCTCGCGCCCGGCCGCGGCATCAATATGGGTGACGGCTGGGAGACCAGCCGCCGCCGCGTGCCCGGCCACGAATGGATCGTGGTCAGGCTCGCAGCACGGGCGACGATCGAAAGCATCGTCGTCGATACCGCCCATTTCAAGGGCAACTACCCGGATGCCTGCTCCCTGCAGGCCGCCGACCTGACGGGCGCGACGGGGGACCTCCCCACCCTTGTCACCGCCGCGTCGATGTTCTGGCAGGAGATCCTGCCCGAGCAGAAGCTCGCCGCCGACCGCATCCATACGTTCGGCGGCACTCTCGTGAAACGGGCGGGTGCCGTGACGCATGTCCGCCTGAACATCCATCCGGACGGCGGCGTGAGCCGCCTGCGTGTTTTTGGCCATCCGGCCGAGGGAGGAAAGACATGAAGACCATCGAGATCAAGCCGCTCACCCGCGAGGCCTTCGCGCCCTTCGGCCAGGTGATCGAGCAGGAAGGCGCGCATACCTTCCCGATCAATGCGGGCAAGTGCACCCGTTACCATGACCTCGCCAATATCGAGACGACGGGCGAGAAGGCCCGGCCGATGATCAGCCTCCTGCGCGGCGAGCCCTATCTGCTACCGCTGGAGCTGACGATGGTCGAGCGCCATCCGCTCGGCAGCCAGGCCTTCATTCCGCTCGGCGACGCCTCCTTCCTCGTCGTCGTCGCCGAGGAGACGGAGAACGGCCCCGCCGAGCCGATCGCCTTCCGCACCGCGCCCGGCCAGGGCGTCAATATCGGCCGCAATGTCTGGCACGGCATCCTGACGCCGCTCGACACGGTCTCGGATTTCGCCGTGGTGGACCGCGGCGGCGAGGGCGTGAACCTCGAGGAGCATTTCTACGCCGAACCCTTCCTGATCCGCTGATCCGCCCACCGGGATCACGGATCCGCCGGCCCGCCTCCACGGGCCGGCACTTTTTTATCCTCCTTGACAAATTTTCCTGTCAATGGAATCCTGCCGCATGCTCGATCTCGATATCCTCGACACGCCGGCCGCCGCGGCGCTTGCCCTCGACCCGATCAAGGCGCGCCTGCTCGCCGAGCTTTCCGCTCCCGCCTCCGCGGCGACCCTCGCCGGCCGGGTGGGCCTGACGCGCCAGAAGGTGAACTACCACCTCAAGGCGCTGGAAGACGAGAAGCTGGTGGAACAGGCCGAGGCGCGCCGATGGGGCGGCATCACGGAGCGGCTGATGGTGGCGACGGCGCGCTCCTATGTCGTCTCGCCCGCCGCGCTCGGGCCGGTCGGCGCCGATCCCGGCATTTCCGGCGACCGGTTTTCGGCAAGCTATCTCGTGGCGCTCGCCGCCCGCATCGTGCGCGAGGTCGGTGCGCTCTGGCGCGGCGCCCGCGCCGCGGACAAGCGGCTTGCCACGCTTTCCATCGACGCGACGATCCGCTTCGCCTCCCCCGCCGCGCGCGCCGCCTTCACGGCCGACCTCACCGAGGCGATCGCGACCCTCGTCGCCCGCTACCACGACGAAAAGGCCCCGGGCGGACGGGCGCACCGGCTGGTGGTCGCCGCCTATCCCGCACCGACAAACCAGGAAAGGAAGTCCGATGCCGACGAAATTTGACGCAAGCGGCAAGCGCTGGGTGGAAATGGAGTTTCTCGTCCCCGGCACGCCCGAGGAGGTCTGGCAGGCCATGGCGACCGGGCCCGGCAATGCCGCCTGGTTCACCCGGGCCGAGATCGAGGAGAAGATCGGCGGCCAGCTGACCTTCCACTTCATGCCGGGGGTCACCTCCGGCGGCACGGTCACCGGCTGGGAGCCGCCGCACCGCTTCGGCTATGTGGAGGTGGGCTGGGCGGAGAATGCCCCGCCGGTCGCCACCGAGATCTCCATCATCGCCCGCTCGGGCGACCAGTGCCTCGTGCGCATGGTGCATTCCCTCTTCAGCGCGACGGACGACTGGGACGACCAGATGGAGGGCTTCGAATCCGGCTGGCCCGCCTTCATCGAGGTGCTGCGGCTCTATCTCGCGCACCATGCCGGCCAACCTGCCGCCTCCTTCCAGCTCTCGGCCGAGGCGACGGGCGAGGCCCTCGTCGTCTGGCGCAAGCTGCTCGACGGGCTCGGCCACGAGACGGCCGATGTTGGCGAGAACTGGACCGTCGAAGCCGGCGAGACGTTTTTCGGCGAGGTCGTCGGCGTGCGGCAGGACGACAGGCAGCGTTATGTCCTCGTGCGCATCGACGGCGAGGCGCCCGGTGTCGGCCTTTTCGGCCTCTACCGCTCGGGCGAGACGATCCGCCTCAGCGTCTGCCGCTTCTTCTACGGAAAGAGGGCCGCGGAGATGGCCGCGGCAAGCGAGCCGGTCTGGCAGGCCTGGCTCGACGGCGTCGCCAAATCCTGACATGCAAAACGGGCCGCGTTCATCACGCGGCCCGTTTCCGTCGGAGAAAATCCCCTTACTCCGCGAAAAAGGCGAAGCGGATGACGAAGAGCGCCGCGACGATCGCCGTTGCCGGGTGGATCTGCTTCCACCTGCCGGTGAAGAACTTCAGCACGACATAGCTGACGAAGCCGAAGGCAAGGCCGTTGGCGATCGAATAGGTGAAGGGCATGGCGAGCGCGGTCAGCGCCGCCGGGGCCGCTTCCGTCAGGTCCTCCCACTCGATTTCCGTCAGTTCGCGCATCATCAGGCCGGCGACATAGAGCAGGGCCGGTGCCGTCGCATAGCTCGGCACGGAGCCGGCGAGCGGCGAGATGAAGAGGGCGGCGAGGAAGAGGATGGCGACGGTGAAGGCGGTGAGGCCGGTGCGTCCGCCCGCCTGCACGCCCGAGGCGCTTTCGACATAGGCCGTGGTGCTGCTGGTGCCGATCAGCGAGCCGGCGACGATCGCCGTGCTGTCGGCCAGGAGCGCGCGGCCGAGACGGCTCGGCTTGCCTTCCTGGATGAGGTTGGCGCGCTTGGCGACGCC